>DOMY01000285.1 GCA_003509785.1 Gemmobacter sp. | reverse complement strand
CTCGACCGCGCCGCCCTTGGCCGATCCGCCGACATTGTTCACCAGCGCATCAATCCGGCCAAACCGCGCCATCACGCGGTCCACCATGGCGCTGATCGAACCGCTGTCGGTCACATCGCATTGCTCGATCACATAGCGCCCCCCGGTCTGTTGCAGCAGCGCCTCGGTTTCGGCGGTCGCCGCAAGGTCGATATCGCAGGCGATCACCACCGCCCCCTCTTCGGCAAAGCGCACGGCGGCGGCCCTGCCATTGCCCCAGCCCGGCCCGACGCTGCCTGCCCCGGTGATGATCGCAATGCGATCCGAAAGACGTCCGGCCATAGGTTCCTCCCAAACATGCCAAGGCCCTGCCACACCGGCCCCGCGGCGCGCTGCGCGGGGCATGTGTGAAAAGGTCTTTCCTCCAGCGCCCAATTTAGCCAAACTTCTCCTTAGCTTGAGCAACAAAACCTTATGCAGGGGAAACCAGAGATTATGGAAACGCGCCGCCTGAACCTGCCGCTGAACCCGTTGCGCGCCTTTGCCGTCGCCTCGCGGCACAAGACATTCACCGCCGCCGCGCAAGAGCTGGGGGTCAGCCAGGTGGCGATCAGCCGCCAGATCGCCATTCTGGAAAACTATCTGAATGTCAGCCTGTTCGAACGCAGCACCCGTTCCGCCAAGCTGACAGAGATCGGCCGCGCCTTCGGCAGCGAGATTGCGGGCCTGTTCGACGATATCGAATCCGCCACCCAGCGCATCATCAACCAGGAAACCCAAAGCACGGTGAACCTGCGGGTCTACCCGACCTTCGCGCATTACTGGCTGATGCCCCGGCTGGTGGAATTCACCGAACGTTTCCCCGATATCCGCATCCGGTTCGACACGCGGGTGGAACCGCTGGATTTTCGCGGCACCCATCTGGATGTGGCGGTGCAGCTGGGCAATGGCAGCTGGCGCGACGCCAAAAGCCGCAAGCTGTTCGATGAAGAGGTCGATGTGGTCTGCAGCGCCGATTACCTGCGCCGCCACGGCCCGATCACCCAGCCGCAGGATATCGCCCGTTGCGAACTCCTTCATGCCCGCTATCGCCGCCGTGCCTGGGAACATTGGGCCGATGCGATGGAGGTCGACATCTCGCATCACAAGCGGACCGAATTCGAAACCTCGCTGCTGACATTTTCGGCGGCGGAAAAGGGCTTCGGCATGGCCATCGGCCAGCTGGGCCTGCTGGAAGATCCGATCCGCACCGGTCAGCTGGTCCGCCCGCTGGAACGCGCGATCCCCACCGGATCAACCTTCTATGTGGTCTGGCCCACCGCCATTTCGGTCAACGTCAAGACCAAGCGTTTCATCGACTGGCTGCTGGAACAGGTGGGCGAAGCGCCCGAATTCTTCCGCGCTGGCGAAGGCGCCGCCCCCTTGCCGCGCATGACCCGCGCAAAGGGTATGGCATAGGTGCCAAACTTTTCGTCAGTCATGGTGGCGCGGGCCTGCTGATACTCTGCCGGAACGGAGCGAGCATCAGGGAGGATCACGTGCCGGGAAGACTGGAAGGCAAGGTTGCCGTCATCGTCGGGGCGGGGCAGCAGCCCGGTCAAACCATGGGCAATGGTCGCGCCGTGGCCATCCGTTTCGCGCAAGAGGGGGCAACCTGTCTGCTGGTGGATCGCGTCCCCGCCTGGGCCGAAGACACCCGTGCGCAACTGCCTCNNCCTCCACCGGCGACCGCCCGACCTTCGATCTGCCCGCCGAAGACTGGGACCGCATCATGGATCTGAACCTGAAATCCATGTTCCTGCTGTGCAAACATGCCCTGCCGGTGATGCGGGCGCAGAAGGCGGGGGCGATCATCAATATCTCCTCCACCTCGTCGCTGTCGAAACGGCCGACGCTGGCCTACAAGACCTCGAAAGGCGCGGTCAACACGCTGACGCAACATATCGCCGCCGAAAATGCAGGCTTCGGCGTGCGCGCCAATGTCATCATTCCGGGGTTGATCGACACGCCGATGGCGATTGAACGCCGCGTGCGCGAAACCGGGCGCAGCCATGATGATATCCGCGCCGAACGGGATGCGATGGTGCCCGCCGGGCGCATGGGCAATGCTTGGGATGTGGCCCATGCCGCTGTCTTTCTGGCCTCCGACGAAGCCTCCTATGTCACCGGCGTGCTGCTGCCGGTGGATGGTGGGCTGCTGCTGAAACGCGGGTAAGGGCGCAAAGATGACACCGAACCCGCTGACAACACTGGCCTTTTCCGCCGCCGACTGGCTGTCCTGCCCCCTGCCCGCCGCGGTGGAACACCACGCCCGTCGCGCCGTGCTGGATTGGTTCGCCGCCTTGCTGCCCGGCTGCGCCGATGGCCCGGCGCTGTTGATGGCCCCGGCGCTGGCCGCCGAACGCGGGGCAGGGCGGGCGGTCTGCTATGTCGATGGCGGCCTGGGCGCCCCGCGCCATGCGGCGNNGAATTCGACGATATCTTCCGCGATGGTGGCTATCACCCCGGCAGCCCCACCATTTCTGCGGCACTGGCCGTCGCGCAGGATCAGAACGCCACGCAGGATCAGTTTCTGCGCGCGGTGATCGGCGGGTTCGAGGTGGGCTGCCGTATCGCCATGGCGCTGCAACCCAGCCACTACCGCAACTGGCACATCACCGCGACGGTGGGCACCATCGGGGCTGCGGTATCAACCGCCATGCTGCGGGGCGGCACGGCAGAAACCATCGCCCATGCCATCGCCATTGCCACCAGCTTTGCGGGCGGGCATCAGGAAAACCTTCAGGGCGAAGGCCTGACAAAACCGCTTCATGCGGGCCATGCCGCCGATGCCGGCGTGCTGGCCGGGTTGGCGGCAGCCTCGGGCGTCACCGGATCGCTGAACAGCCTGCACGCGCCGCATGGCTATGCCGCCGCCACCAGCGACACGACCGGCAACTGGGCCGCCGGGCTGGAGGGGTTGGGCGACTGGACCCCGATCACCCGCATGACCTTCAAGAACCACGGCTGCTGCGGCCATATCTTCCCCACGCTGGACGGGCTGCGCCTGCTGCAGGCCCGGCACGGCTTTGGCGGAGCCGATATCGCGGCAATCACCGTGCACGGCTATGGCCCCACCAAATCCATCTGCGACCGGATGCGGGTCAGCAGCGCCCGCGATGCCCGGTTCAGCCTGCAATATTGCGCCGCGGCCCTTCTGCTGATGGGCGGGGTGCGTCTGGCTGCCTTTGGCACAGAGGCGCTGGCAAACCCCGAAATCCGCGCCCTGATGCCGCGCATCACCGTGATCGAAGATCCTGAAATTGCGGCTCTTTATCCCCGCCGCCGTCAGGCCCGCCTGCAGGTGGATCTGAAAGATGGCCGCCGCTTCGATCATCATCAGCAGACCCGCAAGGGCGACCCGGACGATCCGCTGACCGATGCCGAACTGGCCGTAAAATTCGACGAACTGGCCGCAACCGTGCTGGAGGCCCCGGCCCGCGCCGCGCTGATGGCGCAGCTGCTGGCTCCCGGCCCGCTGCCCGCGGCTCTGCCCCTCGTCAACCGCCTGACCGCGTCGCGCTGACGCCGCCCCCGATCTTCGAAGGAAAGACCCATGGACCAGATCACCCCGCCCCCTGCCATTGCCGATGCCCAATATATCCTTGTCAGCGTCACGCAGGGCATTGCCACCATCGCGCTGAACCGCCCCGACCTGCGCAATGCCATCCATGACGATATGCGCGCCGAACTGATCGCCGCCTTCGAATGGGCCGACAGCAGCCGCGACATCCGCGCCGTGATCCTGACGGGCGAGGGCAAGGGCTTCTGCTCGGGCGGCGATATCGGCGGGATGCGGGCGCGGCTGGATGCTCCGGCAGGTTCTGTCGCCTTCAACGGCTGGAAACGGCAAAAGCAGACGCACCGGGGGGTTGGCGTCATCTGCCNNGTCAACGGCGCCGCCTTCGGCCTTGGCCTCGACATGGCGCTGGCCTGTGATTTCATCATCGCCGCCGATGGCGCCAAGATGTCGATGAGCTTCATCAAGCGCGGTCTCGTCTCGGATGGCGGCGGCATGTATTTCCTGCCGCGCCGCGTGGGCCTCGCCAAGGCCAAGGAACTGATCCTGACCGGCCGGGTCATCGAAGCCGCCGAGGCCCTGTCCATCGGCATGGTGGATCGCGTGGCCCCGCCAGATCAGCTGCGCGCCGAAGCCCAGGCCTGGGCCGAAGAGCTGAGCCAGGGTTCCCCCGCCGCCGTGGCGCTCTCGCTGTCGATCCTGAACCAGACCTTTGAAAGCAGTGCCGACGAGATTTTCAAACTGGGCCGCGAGGCACAGGCGATCTGCTATACCTCTGCCGAACACCGCGCCTCGGTCGAGGCGTTCCTGAACAAGACCAAGGCCTGATCCGGTCTGGCAAGTGCCGCCTGCCCGGCGTTGAATGCTCTCCACCCTGCGCCCCGGGCGGGCATCACGGAAAGGCCGCGGCATCTGCCGCGGCTCTTTTCGTCTGGCAGGCCCGCCCCCCGAACCACACCGCCATGAAAAAGGGCGCAGGGTTGCCCCCGCGCCCTTTGACCCCGCCTCTGGCCGCGATCAGACGATCACCGCCAGCCCGTCTGCCGCCGCCACGCCTTCGCCTTCCGGCATCACGAACAACGGGTTGATCTCTGCCTCCGACAGGCGCGCGCCCAGCGATATGCCCATCGCCGCCAGCGCCAGGATCGCCTGGATCAGCGCCTCCACGTCATAGGGCCGCGCGCCGCGATACCCCGCCAGAACGCGCGCCATGCGCAGCTCGTTCACCATGTCGCGCGCATCCTGTTCCGAAACCGGCAGCAGGCGAATGGCGCTGTCATCCATGATTTCCGCCATCACGCCGCCCGCCCCCAGCAACAACAGCGGCCCCAGCTGCGGATCGCGGCGCAGGCCGAGAATGAACTCCATCCCGCCCGACAGCATCTTCTGCACCAGAAAGCCTTCGGGCACCGGCAGGTTCTGCGCCGCCAGATGCGCCGCCATATCTGTCTGCGCGCGGCCGATCGTCTCTGCCGTCAGCCCGACCTTCACACCGCCCACATCGGATTTATGCGGGATCGCCTGCGATACCACCTTCAGCACCACCTTGCCGCCAAAGCGGCGCGCCGCCGCCTCGGCCTCTGCCGCAGTCTGCACGATGGTCTGCTCGGCCCCTGTCAGCCCGTAATGGGCGAAAAGATCGCGCGCCTCCACCTCGTTCAGCGTGCCGCTGCGCAATCCTTCAGGCGCGGCCAGCGGCGCCGCATCCGCAACCGGCGCCCGCACCGCCACCGGCATGGCGGCCTTCAGCGCCACGGTGCAGGTTTCCGGCACGGCATAGGCCGGGATGCCCTGCTGGTTCAGCTCGCGCAGGATATGCGGCGCATGGGGGCTGACATAGGCGATGATCGGCTTCCTGCTTTTGGCCGCCCCGGACCGGATGGCCTGCACCGCGATTTCCGGCTGCGCCAGCGCCGAAGATCCGACAATCACCACCACCCCATCCACGCTGTCAGAGGCCAGCAGCGCCTCGGTCGCGGCGGTCATGATCTCGGGCTTCACCCCGGCCAGCGTCACATCCACCGGGTTGCCGGTCATCGGCGCCTCGGCATCCAGCAATGCCGCCAAGCGCGTGGCGGTGCCCGCGTCCAGCAGCGGCACATCCAGCCCGCCCAGGCCGCAGCTGTCTGCCACCAGACTGCCCGCCCCGCCGGTCGAGGTCAGCACGGCAACCCGCTTGCCACCCATCTTGCGGCCCGTCACCAGCATCGCCGGAATATCCAGCAGATCGCCAAAGGTTTCGGCCCGGATCACGCCGCACTGGCGGAACAGCGCATCATAAACCCGGTCCTCGCCCGCCATCGCCCCGGTATGCGACACGGCCGCCCGCACGCGCGATTCAGATCGGCCGACCTTGAACACCACCACCGGCTTGCCCGCCTCCCGCGCCCGCAGCGTGGCCGCGCGAAACCTGTCCACCGCGCGGATCCCTTCGACATAGACGGTAATCACCTTGGTCGCGGCATCATCCACATAGAAATCAATCAGATCCGCAATGTCGATATCCGTCTCGTTGCCGGTCGAGGCCAGCTTGGAAAAGCCCACCCCCCTNNACCGCCGCTCTGCGAGGCCAGCGCGATACCGCCCGCCACCAGATCCTCGCCCTCCAGCGCGCCCGAGGCTGACAGCACGATCCGGCTGTGCAGATCCATCGCGCCGATGGTGTTCGGCCCCAGAATACGCATCGGCCCCGCGGCTTCGCGCAGCTGGCGCTGGCGTTCCTGCCCGGCCTCGCCCGCCTCGCCAAAGCCCGAGGCCAGAACGATGGCCAGTTTCGTGCCCCGTGCCGCCAGCTCGCGCACCGCGCCCGCCGCGCGATCCGCGCCCAGCAGCACGATGGCCGCATCGGGGGCTTCGGGCAAAGCCGCAATCGACGGATAGCATTTCAGTCCTGAAATCGTGTCGGCCTTCGGGTTGATCGGCCAGATCTGGCCAGGAAACCCGTGTTTCTGCAAATAGGCCACCGGGCGCCCGCCCGTCTTGGTGACATCGGCCGAAGCACCGACAATGGCCACCTTGGCAGGCCCGAACAGGGCCTGCAATGCTAGGGCCGTCTCGATTTTTCTGGGTTCCATGCCGTTCTCCTCCGCTATGGGCCAGGACCGCGCGTGCCGTCCGTTACCGGCGTTTTCGGAGGATCGGCCCGCTGTCGCAACTGACTATTCGGCACACAGAGCCTGACTTCCGATGCAGACCGCCGCCGCGACGGTCTGCAAAACTGCCCGTCGGGGCGGCCTGCGCGCAGCCCTGTGTCGGGACAGAAGCCAGACAGCAGCCAGACGCGGACCGGACGCAGGGCAGACAGCCTCAGTAGGGCAGGCCCGTGTAATTTTCGGCCATCAGCCTGCGTGCGGATTCCCGCTGTTCCAGCTCCGCCAACGCGCTGTCCTGCATCCGCCGCTCATATTCCGTCGCAGCCGGAAAGCGGTGCAGCATCAGGGTCAGGGACCAGGAAAACCGCATCGCCTGCCACACCCGCGCCAAGGCCCGCTGCGAATAACGGTCGATCCCATCTGTGGTGGCAGTGGTGTAGAACTGCCGCAACCCCTCGAAAAGGTAATGCACATCCGATGCCGCCAGATTGAGCCCCTTGGCCCCCGTGGGCGGCACGATATGGGCCGCATCCCCGCAGAGGAACAGCTTGCCCCAGCGCATCGGCTCGGTCACGAAAGACCGCAGCGGTGCGATCGACTTCTCGATGGACGACCCGGTAACCAGCCGCGCCGCAACCTCTGTCGGCAATCTTGCGCACAGTTCGGCCCAGAATGCCTCATCCGGCCAGTCTGCCACCGTATCTGTCAGCGGCACCTGGATATAGTAGCGCGACAATCTGGGGTTTCGCATCGACGCCAGGGCAAAGCCACGATCATGGCGGGCATAGATCANNAATTCGCTGTCCACGGGTGGGGTGTTGGAAAGAATCCCAAGCCAGCCAAAAGGATAGACCTTTTCATACTCCCTGCGGATGGCGGCAGGCATGGCCTGGCGGCTGACCCCGTGAAAGCCATCGCAACCCGCGATGAAATCGCAATCAATGCGGTGGCTTTCCCCGTTCAGCCGGTAGGTGACAAAGGCCGTGCCGGTCAGATCATGCAGGGCCACATCCTCGACCCCGTGAATATGGCTGGNNGGTCTGGCCATAGACCATGACCTGCCTGCCGATGCTGGATCTGAAATCCACCCGGAACATCCGGTCATTCGATGACAGATGGCAGCCGTCATGCAGCTGCCCTTCGCGATCCATCCGCGCGCCCGCGCCCGCCTCGCGGATCAGATCGGTGCAGCCGGTTTCCAGAACACCGGCCCGGATGCGGGCCAGCACGTAATCCCGCGGCTTCCGCTCCAGAACCACTGTGGAGATTCCGGCCCGGTTCAGCAGTTGCGACAGCAACAACCCCGAAGGCCCGCCGCCGATGATGGTAACCTGTGTCCGCATATCTGCCCCCTGTCGTCGCAGCATACTGGCGCAGAACGGGGCAGGGGATAATGGACGATGCGGGGAATATCTGGTATTATCCGGCCATGATGACACTGGCGCAGAACATTCTCGGGGCGCAGAACATTCCTGTCTGGCAGCTGTACGGCGAAGACAGCCCGTTTCCGGATCTCTTACATGTGGAACGGATCGTGGATCGCGCCGCCGGGCTGGACTGGCGGATTGCGGCGCACCGGCATCTTCACCTGCATCAGGTGTTTCTGATCCTGTCGGGGCAATTGTGGCTGACGGTCGACGGTCAAAGCCTGACCGGGCAACCTTCCGTTCTGATGAACATACCGCGCGGCGCCGTGCATGGCTTTCGCTTTTCGGCCGGCACCGATGGCTATGTGCTGACGCTGCCTGCCGCCGATTTCCCTGAAATCTTCAATCCGGGGGCCGAAACGGCGGGACGNNCGCGGGTATGGAGGCCACCTTTGCCCTGATTGCCGCAGAACATGGCCGGAACGGGCCATTGCGGCGGCTGAAACTGCGGGCCGGGGCGATAGGCCTGTGTTGTGCGGTGGCCGAGGTGGCCGATCCCGGCGCGGCGGTGGCTGCATCGGGTGATCCCCGGATGGCGCGCTTTGGGGCCTTGGTGCGCGACCGGCTGGCGCAGGGCTGGCAGCTGGCGGATTACGCCGCCGCCCTTGCCCTGTCAGAGCGGCATCTGCGGCGGTTGTGCCAGCAGGAAACCGGCCTTTCGGCCCATGCGCTCATCGAGTCCATTCGCCTGCACGAGGCGTGCCGATTGCTCGCCTATACCCGGATGCGGGTGCAGGATGTGGGGTTTGCGCTTGGTTTTGAGGATCCGGCCTATTTTGCGCGGGTGTTCCGGCGGGGAACCGGGATGGCACCGGGACAATACCGCGCAAAGCTGGAAAGGGCTGCCTGAGGGCAGCCCCTGTTCTTCAAGGATCTGCAGGCGGCCACTGCAGCATGATCGGCGGGTTTGCGTCTGTCGGCGATCCGGCGGCGGCGGTTACAGGACTTTGGACAGGGCCTTGACAAAGCTGTCGTTTTCGTCGGCCAGCGCGATGGTGACGCGTGCCCAGTCGAGGAAAGGGCTTTCCTGCCAGCCCTTGATCAGCACGCCCTGATGCCGCAGCGCCTCGGCCAGCTGGGTGCCGGGCAGCCGGGTCTTGAAGAACAGGAAATTGCCCTGCGCCGGCGCCACCTCTACCCCCATCGCGGTCAGCGCGGCGGCGATGCGCACCCGCTCGGCCCGGATATGGGCGGTCGTGCGGTCAAGATGCGCCGCATCCGCCAGCGCGGCCAGTGCGGCCACCCCGGCCAGCGCATTGACGGCAAAGGGATTGCGCGTCTTGCGCAGCGCCCGCGCCATGCCGGTGTCGGAACAGAGCCCATAGCCCACCCGCGCGCCGGCCAGGCCATAAGCCTTGGAGAAGGTGCGCAGGCTGATCCAGGCATGGCCTGCACGGTCCAGCAGGTCTGTCGCCTCGAAGGCCAGATCGCCCGCCAGATATTCGCGGTAGGCTTCGTCAAACACGATCAGCGCGCCTTCGGGCACGGCGGCCAGCAGGCGGGTCAGCTCGGGTTGCGTGATGGCGGGGCCTGCCGGGTTCGACGGCGAGGAGAAGATCAGGATGCGCAGCGGCTGTGCCATGGCCTGTATCAGGCCGTCGACCGGGAAACGCCAGTCGGCGGGGAAGGGCACCTTTTCCACCACGGCCCCCATGCTCTGGGCGCCGAATTCATGCAGGCCAAAGCTGGGGCAGATGGTCAGCACGCGGTCACCGGGCCGCAGGGTTGCCCGGTAGATGGCACCGATCAGATCTTCGGACCCATTGCCGAGGATGACGGTTTCGGCATCCCGGCCGGTATGCGCGGCAATCGCATGGCGCAGGGCAGCATCACCGGCATCCGGGTAGCGGCCAATGCCCGCCGCAGCCGCGCGGATCTGTTCGATGGCGGCAGGCGAGGGGCCAAACGGGTTTTCGTTGCTGTCCACCTTGGCCAGCGCATCGCGGCCATAGCGGGCGCGGAACTGATCCAGTGCAAGACCGGCATTGTAATCGGGCAGGGCTGCGATTTCGGCGCGGATCAGCGACGCCGAGGAACGGGTTGTCATGGGGAACACCTTGTTAAAGCGGGAAGGTCGGCGTCAAAGGGTGAAGATCTTGCCGGGATTCATGATCCCTGACGGGTCGAGCGCCCGTTTGATCCGGCGCATGACATCCAGGGCCGCGCCGTGTTCGGCCTGCATGTAGCCCATCTTGCCCAGGCCCACGCCATGTTCGCCGGTGGCGGTGCCGCCCATGGCCAGTGCGATGGCGATCAGTTTGGCATTGATCTGGCGCGCCACAGCGGTTTCCTGCGGATTGTCCGGGTCGAACATCAGCACCAGATGAAAGTTACCGTCGCCCGCATGGCCGATCAGCGGGGCGATCAGGCCGGTCTTATCAATTTCGGCGCGGATTTCGGCGATGCAATCGGGCAGGCGCGAGATCGGCACGCAGACATCGGTGGAAATGCCCTTGATCCCCGGGCGCAGGGCCCGCGTGGCATAAAGCGCATTGTGACGCAGCCGCCAGAGGCGGTTGGCGGCCTCGTGGTTGGCGGCTTCCTCCAGATGCAGCGCCTCGCAGCCTTGCGCGAGATCGGCAAACAGGGCGGCGTCATGGGCCACGGCAGGCTCTGACCCGGTAAGTTCCACCCAAAGCGTCGGGCGTTCCGGCAGGTTTGCGCCGCTATGTGCGTTGAACTNNATCCGGTTCAGCCCCAGCCCCGATTGCAGCGCGGCCACGACGCAGGCGGTGGCCGATGGCAGATCCTCGAAGGCGCAGAGGATCGACCGCGAGGCCTCGGGCCGACCGAACAGGCGCAGGGTCACTTCGGTGATGATGCCAAGTGTGCCCTCGGCCCCCACGAAGAGATGCGTCAGGTCGTATCCGGCCGATGATTTGCGCGCCCGCCCGCCGGTGCGGATCACCTGCCCGTCGGGCATCACCACGGTCAGGCCCAGCACCAGCTCGCGCATCGAGCCATAGCGCACGGTCGTTGTGCCCGATGCCCGGGTGGATGCCATGCCGCCCAATGTGGCATGTGCCCCCAGATCAACCGGGAAGAACAGCCCGGTCGCGCGCAGGGTTTCGTTCAGATTCTGATGGATCACGCCGCATTGCACCGTGCAATCCATATCCTCTGGGTTCACCGCCAGCACCCGATCCATGCCCGACAGATCGAAGCTGATACCCCCCTGCGGCGCCAGCACCTGCCCTTCGATCGACGATCCCGCGCCAAAGGGAATGACGGGTGCGCCATGGTGATGGCACAGGGCAACCGCTTCGGCGACCTCTTCGGTGGTCAGCAGGAACAGGACGGCATCGGGCAAGGCCTGCGGCAGCCAGCTTTCGACAGCGCCGTGCTGCGAACGGACAGCCTCGGCCCGGCTGAGCCGGTTGCCGAAACGCGCCTCAAGCCCGGCAATTGCCGCCTGCACGCCAGCGCTGGGTTCGGTATGGTTCATGGTCTTTTCCGGGAAAGCAAAGGGGGCGGCGGCCGGACAGGGGCCGCCGCATCTGGGAGTATCCGGGCCGGCGGGACACCGCCCCGGAGGGTTTGCACAGGATCAGGCCTTGAACCACCAGCGTTCGCCGCAGCGCGCGCCATCCAGTTCCCAGTCATTGGCGATATCGCCGTGGCCGATCTTGTCGCTGGTGGCATCGAGGAAATCGGCCCAGATCGGCGCCACAAGCCCCGCATCCTCCCAGATCAGGCTCTGGCATTCCCAATACAGCTCTTTGCGGCGGGCCTCGTCGTGTTCGCTGCGGCCGGCGACCAGCGCCTTGTTGAACGCCTCGTTATCCCAGCTGCTTTCGTTCCAGCTTCCGATGCTCTGGCGCGAATAGGCCAGGGTCAGCATCGCATCCTCGTTCACGCGGCCCGACCAGCGCGTGGCGAACATCGGGCGCTTGCCCCAGATGTTGGACCAGTAGCCGTCATCCGGTTCGCGCTTGATATCAATGGTGATCCCGGCACGGGAGGCCTGTTCGGCATAAAGCTGCGCCATGTTGGTGGCCCCGGTGAAGGGCAGTTCGGCCACATGCAGCGGCACGGTCAGCCCGGCGGCACCGGCCTTTTCCAGCAGCGCCCGGGCCTTATCGGGGTCGTAGGAGTGCTGTTCGAGATTGGGGTTATGATAGGCATAGGCCTTCGACAGCGGCTGGTCATTGGCGATCGAGCCATAGCCGCCCTGGATCTTGGTCAGCACCTCTTCCCTGTCAATGGCCAGCTTCATGGCCAGCCGCACATCCCGGTCCTTGAACAGCGGATCGGTGACATTCATGGTAAAACCATGATGCAGCTTGCCCTGGGTCTGGATCAGGTTGATGCCGGGCATGGCCTGCAGAAGCGGCGCGGTGGTGGTATCGACAAAGCCCATCGCGTCGATCTGGCCGGTCTGCAGGGCCGTGGTGCGGGCGTTGATATCGGCGATGCAATGCAGTTCGATCGCATCGAAATGCGCGCGGCCCTCTTTCCAGTAATTCGGGTTCTTGCGCACGACGCTGCGCAGGCCCGGCTCGTAGGCTTCGAGGATGTAACCGCCGGTGCCCACGCCCTTGTCAAACGCGCGGTCATCGGCTGGCACGATCAGCATGTTGATCATCGACAGGATGGCGGGGAAGCCTGCATTCGGCCCGTCGAGCGTGACGGTTACCTCCAGCGGGGCGGTGACGGCGATATCCTTGACGGCCAGCATCAGCGATTTCGCGCCGGAAATGGTATCCGGCCCGCGGTGCAGGTTCAGCGACCAGACCACATCCTCGGCGGTCAGCGGCTTGCCGTTGCTGAAGCTGACGCCCGAGCGGATCTTGAAGGTCCAGGCCGACATATCGGCATTCGGGCCCCATTCTGTGGCCAGTTCGGGCACCAGAACGCCGCCGGGGCCGATTTCGACAAGGCAGTTCCGCAGCTGATATTGCAGGTGCATCATGAAGCGGTATTCGTTCACCTGCGGGTCGAGCGTATCCGCCGTGCTGAAATCCGAGATCCCGAGGCGGAAGGTGCCGCCGGATTGCGGGGTGTTTTGTGCAAAGGCCGGGCGCATGGTCAGGCCAAGCGTGGCGGCAGCCGACATCGCCCCCATGCCCAGCAGAACGGAACGACGGTTGGTGAAATGGGCCATCTGGCTTTCTCCCTGTTGACGGGCCTTCTTCTCTGGATGGCCCGGATCGGTGGATGGACGGCAGTGTTATTCGGGTGCTTGCTATTATGTATGATCTTAATAGCCTAAGATGTGTATCGCTGGCCCACAAATCATTCCCGCTGTATACTTGTTAAGCCTACCTAAACATTCATTCTGGATGGAGCTTAAAAATGAGCACGGGCCTTCCGCCGCTGCGCGCCTTGCAGGCATTTGATGCATTTGGCCGGACAGGCACGGTTCATGGCGCGGCCCGCAGCCTTGGCGTGACCCCCGGGGCCATCAGCCAGCAATTGCGTTTGCTGGAAGATCATGCCGGGCTGCCATTGCTGCTGCGCGAGGGGCGGCGGATCACGATGACCCCCGTGGCGCGGATCTACCACGAGATGATTTCGCAGGGATTCGACCGGCTTGCCCGCGCGCAGGAATTTGCATCGGCGCAGCGCATGTCGGAAGATCTGACCGTGACGGGGTTGCCCACCCTGCTGCAGAATTGGCTGAACCCGATGATCCACAGGTTTCAGGCCAATGCGCCTGAAACCACGCTGCGAATCGTTGCCACCCACCGCGAAACCGAACCGCAGCTGATGGATCTGACCTTTCGCCTGACATATGGGCTGGCGGCCACGCGCTATCCTCATTCGCGGGCGCTGTTCACCGATGTCTGCTTTCCCGCCTGCTCGCCCGAGTTTCTGGCCAGCCATCCCGAGGCGCGGACCAGCGAGGGGCTGGCGCGTCTGCCGCTGATCGGGATCGACTGGGGTATGGAGGAATCGGTGGCGCCGCATTGGTCGCATTGGTTTGCGGCGCAGAACACCGCGCTGGCCGCGCCGATGCGGACGGTCGCCGTCTATTCGCTGTCCAGTCTGGCGCTGGAGGCGGCGGCGGCGGGTCAGGGGGTGGTGCTGGCGCAGGCCGCGTTTGCTGGGCCGGATCTTGATTCAGGGCGGCTGGTGCGGCTGTCGGATGACGTGCTGCCCATGCCCGAGGCCTATTTCATCTGCTGGGGCCTGACGACCATGACCCACAAGCCTGCGCGCGATTTTCTCAACTGGGTGATGTCGGAAACCAAGGGGAAACGCGACATGAGAGGGAAGAAAATCTAAACAATTGACGAGTCTTTCTCGGCTGGCACGGCATGATTTGTCTGCGCATAATCCCGGCAAACACCGCCATATAGGGATGTAGCCATGTTTCTCAAAAACGCCTGGTATGTCGCAGCCTGGGGCAGCGAGATCGACAACAGCCTGCGGCAGATTCTGGTTCTGGGCGAAAAGATCTGCGTTTTCCGCAATACTCAGGGCGAGGTCATCGCGCTGGAAGACGCCTGCCCGCACCGCAAGCTGCCGCTGTCCAAGGGGCGGATCAAGGGCGACACTGTTGAATGTGGCTATCACGGCCTGACCTTTGATTGCGCGGGCCAGTGTGTCTGGGCGCCGGGTGGTGGCCGCATCCCTTCGGCGGCCAAGGTGCGCGCCTATCCGGTGCATGAGAAATATGGTTTGGTCTGGATCTGGATGGGCAATGCCGCCATCGCCGATGCCGATGACATCATCGACATCCCGAATTTCGACAGCCCCGACTGGGGCATCAACCGTGGTGCTGCGATGGAATTGCAGTGCAACTATCTGCTGATGACCGATAACCTGCTGGACCCGACCCATGTGGCCTGGGTGCACGAGACCAGCTTTGCCCAGGCCGCCACCAAGGACACGCCGCTGAAGGTGACGCGCACCGATGATGGCGTGATCGTTCATCGCTGGATGATGGATGTGGCCCCGGCGCCATTCTATGCCAAGATCGTGGAATTTGAAGGCAACTGCGACCGCTTGCAGCATTACGAGGTGCGCTATCCCTGCAGCGCGCTGATCCGGGCGATCTTTACCCCGGCGGGCACCGGCGGGCCGGAGGGTACGCTGCACGAGAAAACCTTTGTCATGGACAGCTATAACTTCATGACCCCCTCGACCGAGACGGAAACCCGCTATTACTGGTTCCAGCTGCGCAATATCCGCCCCGATGATGCCGAGCTTTCGGCCATGATGAGCGCGGATGTCCGCCACGCCTTTGAAGAGGATCGGGCGGTGCTGAATGCGGTGCAGATCGGGCTGCGCGAAAAGACCTCGCCGCATATCGACCTGTCGATCGACGCGGGCCAGCTGCGCTTCCGCCGCCAGCTGGAGGCGATGATTGCCGAAGAACAGGCGGTTGACGCCAAGATGCAGGCCTGAGCCATGGCCGAGACATTCCGGCGGTTCCGGGTGGCGCGCAAGCACCCGGAAAGCAGCGTCATCACCTCGTTTCATCTGGTGCCCGCCGATGGCGGCGCGCTTTGGCCTGCGCGGCCGGGGCAATATCTGACNNGGATTGCCACCGGATTTCGGTGAAGCGCGAGGTGGGGTTGGACGGCAGGCCCGATGGCCTCGGGTCGGTCTGGCTGCATGACCGGCTGGCCGAGGGTGCCGAGATCGAGATCGCGGCCCCGCGCGGCGCGTTCTTTCTGGATGAAGACAGCACGCGCCCCGTGCTGCTGCTGGCGGGCGGGGTCGGGCTGACGCCGCTTTTGTCGATGCTGCACCGTCTGGCACAGGGCAACCGCAAGGTATGGCTGGTGCATGCGGTGGAAAATGGCGCGGTGCAGCCCCTGCGCGGCGAGGTGGCGGCGCTGGCCGATGCCTCTGCCGGGCGGATCACGGTCTGCAACGTGCTGCGCCATCCCGCGCCGGGGGATAAGGCCGATGCAACGGGGGTGGTGGATGCGGCGCTGCTGCAATCCCTGCTGCCGCTGGATGATTATCAGGTCTATCTCTGCGGGCCGGTGCCTTTCATGGTGGCGATGTGGCGGCTGCTGACGGGCCTGGGCATTGCACCCGAACGCATCGCCTATGAATTCTTCGGCCCCGGCGGTTCGCTGCCGAAACTGGCCGCCGATCAGGCCGCCCCGGCGCCGCCTGCGATCCCGCGCATTCCGGTGAATGCCCCGAAATCCTTGGATAAACTGGATTTCCTGACCGATCCCGATGTGCGCAAGGTTGCGGAACCGGCGGCCCGCAAAGCCCCGTTCCCCGCCCAGCCGCTGCCGGATACCGAGGGCGGCGACGAGGTGGTCTTTGCCCGGTCTGGCGTGACGCTGGCATGGAACAGCGGTGTGAATTCGATCCTTGAACTGGCCGAAAGCGCAGGGCTGGACCCGGCTTTCGTCTGCCGGTCCGGCATCTGCAATTCCTGTCGCTGCGGGGTGAAGGATGGGCAGGTGGAATATTTCAGCGATCCGCTGGACCCGCCCGGCCCCGGTCAGGCGCTGATCTGCTGTTCGCGCCCCAAGGGGCGTGTGGTGTTGGACCTGTAAGCTCTCCGAGGAACACACCAAAAGGGCGGCCCCGCAAAGGGCCGCCCTTTTTCATTCCCGGCGGGGAAATGGTCAGCCTGCCGCCTGCCGCCGTGCCAGCACATGGTTCAGCCAGTCCGGGTCCATCTCGGGCACCGAAGACAGCAGCAGGTCGGTATAGGGTTCGTGCTGGGGCGAGAAGATGCGGGCCTTGTCGCCCTGTTCCACAACCCGGCCATGCTGCATCACCACGACATGATCGGCAATCGCCCGCACCGTGGCCAGATCATGCGTGATGAACAGATAGCTGATGCCACGCTCGCGCTGGATGCGGTCCAGCAGGCGCAGGATGCCCTCGGCCACCAGCTGATCCAGGGCGCTGGTCACCTCATCGCAGATGATAAGCTCTGGCTCGGCGGCCAGGGCGCGGGCGATGCAGAGGCGCTGCTTCTGCCCGCCCGACAGCTCGCCCGGCAGCCGGTCGATGAAGCGCTCCGGGTCCAGCTCGATCTCGGTCAGCAATTCGCGGATGCGGGCCTCTTTCGCGCGGCCTTTCAGGCCCAGATAGAATTCCAGCGGGCGGCCCAGCACCTCGCGGATGCGTTGGCGCGGGTTCAGCGCGGTATCGGCCATCTGGTGGATCATCTGCATCCGTTGCAACAGCCTGCGCGGTCGGCCACTGACGCTGGTGGGCAGTTCCGCGCCGTCAAAGGTTACCTTGCCTGCACTGGGCGACAACAGCCCCATCACCACCCGCGCCGTGGTGGATTTGCCGGACCCGCTTTCGCCCACCACCGCCACGGTGCGCCCGCGCGGCACCGCAAGCGATACGTTTTCCAGAACCTTCTGCGTGCCATAGGCGGCATCAACGCCGTCGATCTGCAACAGGGGCGGGCCTGCCGGGGCAGGGCCGCGTGGCGCAGGCCGAAACTCCCGCACGGCCCAGAGCGACCGGGTATATTCCTGTTGCGGATTGGCCAGCATCTCGCGCACCGGGGCATCCTCGACCTCTTCGCCCTTCAGCAGCACCTTCACCCGGTCGGCCATCTGGGCGACCACCGCAAGATCATGGGTGATATAGATCGCCGCCGCGCCATGGTTGCGCACGATGTCGCGGATCGCGGCCAGAACCTCGATCTGGGTTGTGACATCCAGCGCGGTCGTCGGTTCATCGAAGATGATGAGATCGGGCTTGCAGGCCATGGCCATCGCGGTCATCGCGCGTTGCAGCTGCCCGCCGGAAACCTGATGCGGAAAGCGGAACCCGATCTGATCGGGGTCGGGCAACCGCATTTCGGTATAGAGCCGCACCGCCTCGGCCTCGGCCTGCGCGCGGGGCATCACGCCATGGCGCACCGGCGCCTCGCAATGCTGGCGGATCAGCCGCCAGGCGGGGTTGAAGGCGGCGGCCGAAGATTGCGCCACATAGGCAATCCGCCGCCCGCGCAGATGGCGCAGCACCTGCGCATTGGCGCCCACCAGTTCCTGCCCGTCAAAGCGGATCGACCCGCCCGCAATGCGGCACCCGGGGCGGACATGGCCCATGGCGGTCAGGCCGAGGGTGGATTTTCCCGCCCCGCTTTCGCCGATCAGGCCCAGCACCTCGCCCCGCGCCAGATCGAGGTTCACGCCCTTGACGATCTTGTGCCAGTCGTCGCCGGAACGGGCCTCGATCCACAGGTCGCGGATTTCCAGAAGTTTGGTCATGGCTCAGTCCTTCAATCCGCTGGACAGGTGCAGCACCCAGTCCACCACCATATTCACCGCAACCGTCAGGATGGCGATTGCCGCTGCAGGCAGCAGGGGGGCCAGGCCGAAGGTGGCCGTTTGCCAGGTTGCGAAATTGGCGAATGAAATCAGCCGCGCGCTTTCGCGCACCATGGATCCCCAATCCGCCGTCGGCGGTTGCAGCCCCAGACCAAGGAAGCTGAGCGCCGAGATGAACAGGAACACGAAACAGAACCGCAGCCCGAATTCGGCGATCAGCGGCGCCGAGGCATTGGGCAGGATCTCGCGGCGGATGATCCAGCCCAGACCCTCGCCGCGCATCCGGGCAACCTCGATATAATCCATCGTCAGGATGCCCTGCGCCACGGCGCGCGACAGGCGGAAGACGCGCGTGCTGTCCAGCACCGCGATCACAAGCACCAGCGCCGTGGCCGAGGCGCCGGTGATCGTCAGGATCAGCAGGGCAAAGATCAGCGACGGGATGGCCATCAGCACGTCGANNACCGTGGCGGCCAGCAGGCCCAGCACCGCCCCGATCAGGAAGGCAAGGCAGGTGGTGATCAGCGCGATCCCCACCGTATTGCGCGCGCCATAGATCAGCCGTGACATCACATCGCGGCCGAGCGCATCGGTGCCCAGATAATAAGGCGCGACCCAGGGCTGATAGGCGGCACCGGCCACCTCGGATTCGCCATAGGGCGCGATCAGCGGCGCGAACAGCGCCAGAATGGCATAGATCACGATCAGCGCCAGCCCGATGCGGGCCGACAGCGGCGCGCCGCGCAGGTGGAAAAGCCAGTTGGTCACAACATTACCTCGGATGCAGCAGGCGGGGGTTCGACAGGATGCCGATCACATCCGCCACAAGGTTCAGCAGGATGTAGGTCGCCGCAAAGATCAGGCAGGCGGCCTGCACCACCGGCATGTCGCGCTTGGCCACGCTGTCGACCAGCAGCTGCCCAAGCC
>DOMY01000260.1 GCA_003509785.1 Gemmobacter sp. | reverse complement strand
TCGACGGGGCGCGGGGCAAGATCCGTCAGGCCGACGGCCGCCATGGCAAGATCGACGGCAGCGTGATCGGCGGCCGACATCGGCAGGAAGGGGCGCAGCCAGGGGGTACGCCCCCGCGCGACGAGCTGGCGCACGGTCAGGCCCGGCGGGGCCAGCGCATTCTGCGGCAGCATGGCGATGCGCCGCGCCCGATCGCCGGGGGACAGGCGCCCGATATCGCAGCCTTCATGCAGAACCTGCCCGCGTCTGGGTGGCAGGATGCCGGATAATGCACGCAGCAGCGTGGTCTTGCCACAGCCGTTGGTGCCGATGATCCCGGTGATGCCGCGCTTGGGCAGATCAAAGCTGATGCCCTGCAGGATGGGTGTCTGGCCCAGATGAAGATGCAGATCCCGCACGTTGAAGGGCATGGTCTTCCTTTCCCGTTACAAGCTGTCGCGGCGTGCCTGTCGGCGCACCGCCAGAATCAGGACGGGGGCGCCGATCAGCGCGGTGTAAAGCCCGGTCGGCAACAGGGCCGCCGACGCGATGGCGCGGCACAGGATATCGGCCAGGGTTACAAAGGCCGCGCCGGTCAGGGCAGCGGCCAGCGGGCTGGGCCGCCCCCGCGCCACAAGCCGCGCCACCGGCCCTGCCGCCAGCGCCACAAAGCCAAGCGGCCCGCAGAGCGATACCGCCCCTGCCGCCGTCAGCGCGGCGCAAAGCCCAAGCGCCGTGCGCAGCAGCCCCACGCGCAAGCCAAGCGCGCGGGCCAGATCGTCGCCCAGCTCCAGCCGGTCCAGCGCCCTGCCAGCCAGCAGCAGGGGCAAAAGCAGTGGCAAGAGCCACAGCGCCCGCCGGACTTCGGGCTTANNGCCATCCCGCGCCGTTGAGCGTACCGCTGAGCCAGGTCATCGCCAGACCGGCCATGCCATCCCCGGCGCGCAGGATCAGCACTTCGGTTGCAGCACCTGCCAGGATTGCAAGGGCCAGCCCCTGCAGCACCATCGCGCGCGGATCCAGCCCATGGCGCGGATGGAATGCCAGCCAGCCCAGCAGGACGACCGCGGAAATCCCGCCCACCCAGGCACCAAGGGTGACGGGCAGGCCTGTCAGAAGCGCCAGTACCGCGCCAAGTGCCGCCGTTTGCGACACGCCGATCACATCGGGCGAGGCGAGCGGATTGCGCAGCAGGGTCTGGAATACCTNNGCCCAAAGGCCGCCCCTGCGATCAGCCCCACCAGCAGCCGGGGCAGCCGCAGGCTCCAGATCATGCGGCCCGCCCCCTCGGGTCCGGCGGCCAGCATCTGCAGCAGATCTGCAGGGGCCAGCCAGTTGCGGCCCACAGCCAGAGCCAGCGCCGCCAGAGCCAGCGTCAGGATGAACAGCAGCAGATGCCTCATCTTGCCTCGCGCAGCATCCGGCGGACCAGTGCCATGAAGGCCGGGGCACCGATCATCGCCAGAACGATGCCCAGCGGCAGTTCTGCGGGGCGGGCCAGCCAGCGCCCGGCGGTATCGGCCAGCAGCGCGATCCCCGCGCCCACCGGGCAGGCCAGCACCAGCGTCGTGGCCAGACCTGCGCCGGGCAGCACCAGCCGTGCCAGATGCGGTGCGATGAGGCCAATGAACCCCACCGGCCCGGCAATCGCCACCGAAGCGCCGGCGGTCAGCGCCACGGCCACAAGCCCCAGGGTCATGACCCGGCCGGGATGCAGCCCCAGTGCCGCCCCCAGTTCTGCACCCAGCATCAGCGCCTCGATTCGGCGGGCGGCCATCAGGCCAAGCGCGATGCCAGCCAGGGCCACGGGCGCCAGGCCCATCAGTTGTGCCCCGGTTGCCAGCGACAGCGACCCGACCATCCAGAAGCGGTAGATGTTGCGGGCTTCGGGGTTCAGAAGCACGACCAGAGCCACCAGCGCCATGCAAAGGCTGGCAAAGGCCGCCCCGGCCAGCGGCAGGCGCAAGGTGCTGTCTCCCGCGCCGGCCAATGCCCGCACCACCAGCGCGGCTGCACCCGCGCCAGACAGGGCCAGTGCCGCAACAGCTCCCTGCGACAGGGCGCCAAATGTCCATAACCCACCCACCACGGCCAGCGCGGCCCCCGCATTCACCCCGGTCAGCCCGGGATCGGCCAGCGGGTTGCGCGCCAGGGCCTGCATCAACAACCCGGAAACCGCCAAGGCCGCGCCCACGATCACGGCGGCGAGTGCACGCGGCAGGCGCATCTCGATCACGATGGCCTGCGCGGGATCATCGGGATCATATGCCCGCAGGGCAGACAGCAGCACCGAGGGCGGATAATCCTGCGCGCCAAGGCACAAGGCCGCAATCAGGGCCGCTGCGACAGCAGCGGACAGAAGGGCCAGGCGATGATTGGCAGAGAAAGTCACGATGCAGGCTCGGGTTCGAGGGGGGCTGGCATCGGGCTGCCCTTTCGTTCTCCATGCCGGGTCGGGGCATCGAGGTCAAGCCATCTGGTTGACGCGCGGGGCTGTAACCGCTAGCGCCGCATCACCCAGCCGGATTGGCCAGGCATCGTTCCGTCATCCAGAAAGGATTGCCGATGCTGCGCCTGTTTTCCGCGCTGAGCTTTGCCCTGTGGCTCACCATGCCCGCCGCGGGCCAAGAGATCACCCTGCATCACGGATTTGGCCAGACGACGCTGGACCCTGGCGGGGTTACACGCATCGTATCGGTCGGCTATCACGAGCAGGATTTCCTTTACGCGCTTGGCCTTGCCCCGGTGGGCGTGCATGAATGGTTCGGCGGGCAGCCCTATGCCACCTGGCCCTGGGCCGAAGCTGCCCGCCTCGCGGCGGGGGCCGCGCCCGAAGTGCAGAACGGCTATGAAATCGACGTGGAATGGGTCTGGTCGATGGAGCCCGATCTGATCCTTGCAACCTTTGCGCCGCTGGATGCCAAGACCTATGCCCAGCTGTCAGAGATTGCGCCGGTTGTCGGGCCGCCTGCGGATTATCCGCTGTGGGGGGCACCCTGGGATGCAGAGCTGCGGTTGATCGGGCAGGCCACGGGACGCAGCCTTCAGGCAGAACAGGTGATTGCCAGGATTGCGGCCCGGATCGAGGCGACAGTGCAGGCCCATCCCGAATTTGCCGGGCTCAGCGGTACGGCGGCCTATTTCAGTGATGGCCAGATTGTTGGCTATCGCAGCAGCGATGGGGCCAACCGTCTGCTTGCCGCCTTCGGCATCCAGACCCCTGCCCGGTTTGACGAGATGGCAGGCACCGCAGGCAATTTCGTGGTCAGTACCGAGCGGTTTGACATCTTCGACCTGGATATCCTGCTGTGGCTGGTCGAGGCGCCTTCGCGGGCGGCCATCGAAAGCCTGCCCACCTGGCGCACCACCCGGCTTGCGCAGGAGGGGCGCGCGATCTGGGCGGATGCTGCGATGATGGGCGCGCTCAGCTTTCAGTCGCCGCTGTCGATCGACTGGGCGCTGGACAGGTTGACGGTGCTGCTGTCTGCCGCGGCGGATGGCGATCCGGCAACAGGGCCTGCAGAGGATGCCGGTTCCACCGCTGGCAGGCCTTGACACGGCGCTTCTGCCTTAACAGATGCGCCTTTACCCAGGCAGCGCATCTTGCGCACCCACGGCACAAACCGGGTATGGCCCTGTGCTGTTCCCTCCTCCCATCGTGCCGCGCCCGAAAGCCCAGATCCCGGACCTTCGCTGCGGGTGCCGCCGCTGTCTGACTGGAAGATCATGTCATTCCCCCTCTCGTTCCGGCTTTGCCACAGGCCGCTGCTTGCCGCGCTGCTGGCAGGCTCTGCCCTGACGGCCGCTCCGCTGCAGGCGCAGCCGATCACCGCCCTTGACCCGGTTGTTCTGGAAGGTGCCGCGTCGCCCGTTGCGGGCGGAACCGGCTATCTGGCGTCGGCCACGGCAACCGGCCTGAAATCGGGCGCCCCTTTGTCAGAGGTGCCGCAGACGGTGAACACCGTCACCGCACAGGAAATCCGCGACCGCGATCCGGTGCAGATCGAAGATGCGCTGGCCTATGTGCCGGGGGTCATCGTTTCACCCTGGGGGGTGGATGACCGATATGATCAATTCGTGATCCGTGGCTTTGATGTGGGGGTTTACGGCATCTTCCGCGATGGGCTGATCAACAAGGGCCAGAGCTTCACCGGCTTCAAGATCGACCCGTTCATGGTGCAGCGTATCGACGTGCTGAAAGGCCCGGCTTCGGTGCTTTATGGGTCGAATGATGCGGCGGGTGTGGTGAACATCATCACCAAACGCCCGGAATTCGAACCCTTTACCGATGCCCGCCTGTCCTATGGGTCGCATGATACTGTCGAACTGGGGCTGGATACCGGCGGCAGCAATGCCGGGCGTACCCTTGCGTGGCGCTTTACCGGCCTGACGCGGGAAGGTGCGAATGCTGCGGAATCTTCGCAGGATGACCGCGATCTGCTGGCCTTCAGCCTGACCTGGGCGCCGACCGACCGGACAAGCGTGACCTTTCTGACGCATTGGCAGCAGGATAACCTGACCCCCAATTCGTTCATGCCCGTGNNGGATCCTGCCGATGGTCTGCTGCCGGATGCGTTCATCAATGCGCAGCATCCGTGGAACAGGTTCGCCACCGAACAGGCCAGCTTTGGCTGGCAGGCGGAACATGCTTTCAGTGACAGCCTGAAGTTGCGTCAGAACTTCCGCCATGCGCGGCAGACCACCGATTACCGCCATCTGTATTTCAACGGAATGATCCTGCCGGATTACACCCCTTCGGCAGACAATCTGAACTACGCGGCCTTCACGGTGGATGAAGAGGCGCAATACACGGCGCTTGATAATCAGCTGGAATACAAATCCGGCTTTGCCGGGGGTGAAAACACCCTGACCGTCGGGGCCGATCTGTCGCGCCAGCGGAAAGATGGCGTGATGGGCTGGGACAACAGCTATAACATCCCGCTGACCGATCCAGGCTATGATTTCCCGGTGTTGCAGCCAGGGCCATATGTCGATTCAAGGACCACGGTGATTGAAAAGGGTCTTTACCTGCAGGATCACCTGACGTTCGAAAACGGGGCCACCCTGACCGCAGGCCTGCGCCGGTCATGGATCGAGAACAAGACGGCAGATAGGCTGGCGGGCAGTACCAGCCTGCAGAAAGACAATGTGACCACCGGCATGGTGGGGGGCACCTGGGATCTGGGCAATGGCTTCGTACCCTATGCCAGCTATGCCGAAAGCTTTACGGTGAACATCGGCAGCACCTTTGCGGGCGAACAATTCGCGCCGACCGAAGGCAGCCAGGTGGAGCTGGGTCTGCGCTACATGCCCGAAGGTTCGGCGCTGCAGTTCGGCGCGGCGCTGTTCGATATCACCAAGACCAATGTGTTGACAGCAGACCCGCTGAACGCGGGCTTTTCGGTGCAGACCGGCGAAGTGCGGCATCGCGGGCTGGAGCTTGAGGCGCGTGGCCAGTTGACGGAACAGCTGTCGCTGATCGCAGGCTATACCTTCATTGATGCTGAAATCACCGCATCAAACGACGGAGTTGCGGGCAATTCGCCCTCGCTGGTGCCGCAGCATCAGGCGTCGATCTGGGCGGATTACGCCTTTGGCGGGCGGATCGAAGGTCTGAGCCTGGGCGCGGGGCTGCGCTATGTCGGCCAGACCTGGGCTGACAATGCCAACAGCCGCAAGGTGGATGCCTATATGCTGGCCGATCTGAACCTGCGCTATGAAGGTGATGGCTATGCAGCGGCACTTGGTGTGACCAACATGTTCGATGAAGACTATTACGCCACCTGCAGCGCGGTGGGCTGGGGATGTGCTGCGGGCGAAGGCCGTGAGGTGACGCTGACCCTGTCGCACAAGTTCTAAGCGGGCCACAGGACAGGTGCGGCCCCTGCGATGCGGGGGCCGTGCTGCTGTGGGTTCAGGCCCAGCCCAGAAGATGCAGGCCCAGCCCCGCCGCCGCTGCGGAAGACAGGGTTGCCGCCATCCCCAGCCGCAGCCGGAACACCGCCACCAGCGCAAGGCCCGCCAGCACCGCCGCCACTATGTCAACCGAGGCCATCAGCGGCAGGTCAAGCGTCAGCGGGCCTGCGGTGATGCGGGTGACCTCGCGCCAGATCACATGGATGGCAAACCAGATCGACAGATTCAGGATCACCCCCACCACCGCAGCGGTCACCGCCGACAGGGCTGCTGTCAGCGCGGTATTCTGGCGCAACCGCTCCATGTAGGGGGCGCCCAGGAAGATCCAGGCAAAACAAGGGGCAAAGGTCACCCAGGTGGCCAAAAGCCCGCCCAGCGTGCCCGCCATCAGCGGTGCAGCCCAGCCCGCTTCGCGGAACGCGCCCATGAAGGCCACGAATTGCAGCACCATGATCAGCGGCCCGGGTGTGGTTTCCGCCATGCCCAGCCCGTCCAGCATTTCGCCGGGTTCAAGCCAGCCATAGGTGCCGACCGCCTCTTGCGCGACCCAGCCCAGCACCGCATAGGCCCCGCCAAAGGTAAGCACCGCAAGTTTCGAGAAATAGCTGGCGATATCGGCAAAGACGCTGCCGGGCGCCAGCAGAAGCAAGGCTACCACCGGCAAAAGCCAGATCACAAGGGCCACCAGCCCGGCCCTGAAGGCCCCGGCCCGCGCCGCCTGCGGCAGGGTGGATTCTGCCCCCAGCAGGGTCAGCGCATCCTCCACCCGGGCGGTTCCGGCGCTGCCATGCCCGCCGCCTGCGGCAAAGGCGCCCCATCCGGCCTTGGCCCCGGCGCAGCCGATCAGCGCAGCTGCGGCCACGATCAGCGGAAACGGCGCCCCAAAGGCAAAGATCGCCACGAATGATGCCGCCGCGATGGCAAACATCGCGGCATTGCGCAGCGCCCGTCGGCCAAGCCGCACCACCGCCTGCAGCACGATGGCCAGCACAGCCGCCTTCAGCCCGAAAAACAATGCCGAAACAAAGCCGGTATCGCCATAAATCGCATAGATCCAGCTTAACCCCATGATGGCCAGCACACCCGGCAATATGAACAGAAGCCCGGCCATCAGTGCGCCGCGCACCCCGTGCATCAGCCAGCCGATATAGGTGGCCAGCTGCTGCGCCTCGGGGCCGGGCAGCAACATGCAGAAGTTCAGGGCGTGCAGAAACCGGCCATCCCCCAGCCACTTCCGCTCTTCCACCAGCATACGGTGCATCACCGCGATCTGGCCCGCAGGCCCCCCGAAAGACAGTGCCGCGATATGCGCCCAGACCTTTGCGGCCTCCATCAGGGTCGGAAAGTCCTTACGCTGCTGCATCATCTTCCTTGCTGTGTCGGCCCCTGCGGGATGGGTAGGGCATTTGCCGCGTTCCGGCAATTGCAGGCCCGTTCGGGCATATGTTCACGGATCGGTGACAGTTCGATCACATCGCACAAAGAGTTCGCAAATTCGCTCATTCTCGGGCGGCTTGGGCAGGACTATCTGCATGTCATCGGAAGCGGGAACAGCTTCCACACAGATGATGAAAAGGATAACACCATGAAAACCGTTGCATTTATCGCCGTCGCCCTTGCCCTTTCCGCAGGTGCCGTTTCGGCCAGCTCCGTCAATCCCGGCAAGGCACAGATCGCCGCCCAGCTGGGTGTGGATGCCACTGAGTATACGTCGACCGAGCTGCAGCTGATCGCCAAGGCCCGCAAGGACAAAGAGCCGCTGGCCGAGCAGTTCTACCTGTCGCATACCAACCGCACCGTGCAATCGGGTGACGTGGGCGTGGTGACGCTTGGCAAGGCACAGGTCGCCGCACAGCTGGGCCTTGACCCCGCTGCCTACACCTCTGCCGAACTTTCGCTGATCTCTTCTGCCCGTGAACGCAACGATGTGCGCGCAGAAGCCTTCTATGTGAACCATGAAAACCGTGTGGAAGGCGCCGCCGCCGGAACCGTCACCCCCGGGCAGGCACAGCTGGCCGCATCGCTGGGCGTGAACCCCGCCGATTACACCCTGGCTGAACTGGCCGTTCTGAAAGCGCGCGAGTCGGTCGCAAACCGCTGATCCACAGCACCAAGGTGCAACAGGGGCCATCCGGCGCAAACCGGGTGGCCCCTTTCGTTCGAGGGCGCCTGCGGCCTGCGGATCACAGGCAATTGATCCTGGCGGCCAAGCCCCTGGCGGCAGCATCCTTGCCGAAAATCCCATGATTTCCTGCATTATTCTGCAGGGCCACTTCCGTCTCTGCATCCATGCACAGTGGTGGTGCAGGTTTCGCTCTGGCGGCGCGGTGGGGCCTGCCCCCAATGTAACGGCAAGATTACATTTGAATAAAGAAGAGCCGGATGACCGCCGCCACACTTGCCGCCCTCGGACCCGTGCGGGCCCGCATCACCGCATCAACATCAACCCTGCGCCGGGGGCATCCGCGCCTGCATGTGGTATCATGATGGATACCGCGATCCTGCAGACCTTCGCCTATATCATCGAAGAAGGCAGCTTTGCCGCCGCCGCCCGCCGGATGGGCATTTCGAAAAGCATGTGCAGCAAGCATATCAACGATCTGGAGGCGAGCCTGGGCGCCCGCCTTCTGACGCGCACCACCCGTTCGGTCAAACCCACACCGCTGGGCGTCGAATATCATGCCAAGGTGCAGCGCATCCTTGATCTGCTGCATGACGCCAACGAGCAGGTGAAGACACAGACAGCCAAGGCCGCAGGCCCGCTGAAGATCGGGTTTCCGGCCTCAAATGCTGTCAGCACGCTTTACCCCGATCTGCTGAAGTTCATGGAAACCTTTCCGGAAATTCAGCTGGAGGCCGTGCTGGACGACAATTGCACCGATCTGGTCAGCGAAAGCTATGATGCAGTCATCCGCATCGGGGAGCTGGATGATACCAGCATGATCGTGCGCAAGCTGGACAGCATCCCGACCTATGTGGTGGCGTCGCCCGAATATCTGGAACGCCATGGCACCCCGCTGCGCCCCAGCGATCTGGCCCAACACCGGGCGCTGCATTACACCAATATGCGCGGCAGCGGCACATGGGCCTTCCGGCTGGGCCGTGAAGTGATGCACCAGAAGATCCACCCGACCTTTGCCTCGAACAATGGGGATGTGATCCGCGCGGCGGCACTGGCAGGGCAGGGCGTGGCCTATCAGCCAGAGTTTCTGGTGAAGGATGATCTGGCGAGTGGCCGGCTGGTGCAGATTCTGGCCGAATACCGGATGCCGGACCTGCCGCTGAGCGTGGTCTATCCGTCACGCCGCAATCCCTCTGCTGCATTGCGGGCGTTCATTGATTTTACCCTCGGGCTTTACCGCTCTGGTCGTGCGGCGCAGCCTGCGAAACCGGCGCCGCGCAATCTGGGGTTGCCGGGCAGGGCTGCAAAGGCCGACGCTTACGGGGCTGTCGCTCTGGGCTGATCGCCGCGGGCAGGGTATCAGCCGAAAGAGCGGTTCATGTCCTGCCGTGCCAGCCCGATCAGCGCCTGCATCGCCTGCCGGGCTTCTTCGGGCTGGCCGCGCTGGATGGCATCATAGACGGCGCGGTGCATGGCAATCGCGCCTTCATGCGACTGGCTCGCGCGGTTGGTCATGCGGAAACTGGCCATCAGCGCGGCCCGGATCGCCACGATGAACTGCCGGAGCACCCAGTTTTCCGATGCCTCGATGATGGCGGTGTGAAAGGCCAGATCGGCCATGCTCCAGCTTTCGGTGTCGCGGCCTTCGGATTCCACCATATCGGCAAAGGCCGCGCCGATTGCCGCCAGGGCCCGTGGCGCCGCATTGCGGGCGGCCAGCGCCGCAGCCTCGGGCTCGATCAACATCCGGGCATCCACCAGATTGTCGTAAAAGCTGCGGTCGCGCATGTGTCGCAGCGCGGCTTCCAGAACCACGGGGTCCAGCAGGTTCCATTGTGCCTGCGGCTGCACCACGGTGCCTGCGCGCGGGCGGGAGCGCACCAGACCGGCCGCCACCATGTGCTGCAGGCTTTCACGCAATGTCGGGCGGCTGACCCCGAAATGGTCCAGCAGCGTTTCTTCGGCGGGCAGCAGCGATCCCTGCGGCCAGACCCCGGAGACCACATTTTCGATCAGCACATTCAGAACGCCTGTCATCGCCTTGCGTGTCATCCCGGTTTGCCCGGGGGCAAGGGTGGCGCGGGGGGGATCCTGAACTGACATGGGGTTTGTGCTATCTCCTTGCGGCGTATCTGGTCATACTTATCAGGCGGTGTCGACAAGTATAGCGCAAAATAAATATGCTTTATATTGACGTCTTATCATATTTAATGAATCATCCGGCCACTGAATCGCAGAAACTGGGAGGAACCATGATTTTCTGGAAGCGCACCGCACTGGGTATGGCCGCTGCAGCCTTGGGCGCAGGCACCCTTCATGCCGAAGATATCAAGATCGGCGCCATCTACATGGACGCGCAAGGCTATTATGCCGGTGTGCGCAAGGGTATCCAGGATGCCGCGCAGGAGGCTGGCAAGAACCTTGAGGTGATCGAAACCAACGCCCAGGGCGATGTGGCCAAGGAAAGCTCGTTCATCGATTCGCTCATCGCGTCGGGGGTGCAGGCCATCATCACCTCGCCGGTTTCTGCAGACGGTTCATACCGGGCGGTGCAGCGGGCGAAAGAGGCGGGGATCCCCGTCATCTGCTACAACACCTGCCTGAGCGATGCCGATCAGGCCGAATATGTCGCGGCCTATGCCGTGGGAGACCCCTTCGAATTCGGCAACAAGCTGGGCAATGTCGCGGCGGATTATTTCATCGCGCAGGGCATCGCAGAACCGAAGATCGCGGTGCTGAACTGTGAATTCGTCGAAGTCTGCATCACCCGCCGCGAAGGGTTCGAGGCCGCGCTGAAGGAAAAGGTGCCCGGCTATCAGATCGTCGACAATCAGGAAGGCGCCGTGCTGGACAAGGCGGTTTCGGTTGCCAGCACCATTCTGACCGCCAATCCCGAACTGGATGCGATCTTTGGCGAAGCGGGCGGTGCCACGCTGGGCGCGGCGCGGGCCATCCGCGCCCAGAACCGTGTGGGGGATGTGGTGGTGTTCGGCGGCGACATGACGACCGAAATCGCCCAGGAGCTGCAACAGTTCGACGTGATCAAGGCCGTGGTCGATATCTCGGGTCAGGGGATGGGCCGTCTGGCCTTTGCGCAGGCGGTCAATGTGATCGAAGGCAACCCGCCTGCCGGTATCAAGGTGCCCTATGACATCGACCTTTACGCCTCGGCGGAAGATGGCAAGGGCTGGCTGGAAGCCCATGCCGACGGCATCCCGTAAGCCACGGCTGCCGATGCGAAGCCCGGCCGGTTTCCTGCCGGGCTTCTGACAATGTCCGGCGGGGGCAGGGCCGATCATGCCATCCCGCTTTCCAGAGGGTCCGACATGACAGATTTCACCCCGGATACCCGTCCGGTGATTGCCCGGCTGACGGGCTGTTCAAAGCGCTATCCCGGCGTCATCGCCCTGTCTGACGCCGATTTTGAACTGCGGGCGGGCGAGGTGCGCGCGCTTCTGGGCAAGAACGGGGCAGGCAAATCGACCATGATCCGCCTGCTGACCGGGGCCGAAACCCCGGATACCGGCCTGGTGACCATTGGCGATACCCCGTTGCGGGATGCCGGATCAGGCCGCGCGGCCGAGGCATTCGGGCTGGGTGTGCGGGTGGTCTATCAGGAACTGAGCCTCGTGATGGATCTGTCCATTGCCGAAAACCTGTTTCTGGGCCGCTGGCCGCGACAGGGTGGCGTCATCCGGCACAAGGTGATGTATGCCGAAGCGCAGGCGGCGCTGGCCCGTCTGGGTGTCACGCTGTCACCTGCGCTGCCGGTCTCTGCGCTCAGCCCGGCGGAACGGCAGCTGGTCGAAATTGCCCGCGTGCTGATCGGCAGCCCGAAGCTGGTGATCCTGGATGAGCCCACATCCTCGCTGGCCGAGGCCGAGGCGAACAAGGTGCTGGCTGCGGTCCGGCGTATCGCCGCCGAAGGCATTGCGGTGATCTATGTCAGCCACCGCATGAACGAAATCCGCCAGATCGCCGACAGCGTGACGGTGATGCGCGATGGCCGGATCATCGAAACCGTGCCCGCCAGCGGTGCCGCTACGCGCGAAATCGTGCGGCTGATGCTGGGCGCACATATGGAAGAACAGGCCCGCATCCAGCCGGGCCATCCCGGCGCCGTGGTGCTGGAGGTGCAGAACATCGCCCTTGCGCCCAAGCTGGCGGATATCTCCTTCACCCTCCGCGCGGGCGAGGTGCTGGGCATTGCAGGCCTGCTGGGTTCGGGCCGGACGGAACTGTTGCAGGCGATCATGGGCATTGCCCGGCCGCAATCGGGCGAAATCCGGGTCGACGGGCAGCCGGTCACAGGGGCATCCTACCGCGCCATGCTGCGACGGGGTTTTGGCTTCACGCCCGAAAGCCGGAAAGAGGCGGGCATCGTGCCGATGCTGGGGGTGGATGAAAACACCGTCGTCACCGATTTCGCGGCGGTCAGCCTGCGCGGCAGGCTGCTGTCAAGAATCCTGTCGGCCCCGCGCATCGCAGCGGCCACCCGCCGGGTGATCGACCGTCTGCAGATCAAGACCGCCCGCACAGATACGCCCATCGGCACGCTGTCGGGCGGCAACCAGCAGAAGGTCGTCATCGGCCGCTGGGTTCATGCCGGATCGCGCGTGCTGCTGCTGGATGAACCCACCCGCGGCGTGGATGTCGAGGCCAAGGCGCAGATCTATCGCATCATCCGCGAACTGGCCGCCGAAAACTGTGCCGTGATCTTCGTGTCCTCCGAGGTGGAGGAACTGCCGCTGGTCTGCGACCGCGTGCTGGTTCTGCGCGACCGCCGCATCGCGGAAGAGATGACAGCCCCGAATATCGACCAGGATCGCCTGCTGGCCGCGTGCCTGACCGCCGCCTGAGAAAAGGAAAAAAGGATGAGCGCCCAAGCCGCCCCCACCCGCCGCGCCGGTCTTGCCGGACATATGAACGAACTGAGCCTGCTGGCCGGGATCTTCGTGCTTTATGCCGTTTTCGCCGCCACGGCGGATGGCTTCATGACCTTTCACAACCAGATCAACATCCTGCGCGATGCTGCCACCATCGGCATTGCCGCCTGGGCCGCCACGCTGATCATCATTGCGGGCGAAATCGACGTCTCGACCGGGCCGATGGTGGCCTTTGTCTCGGTCATCCTGGCCTATTTTTTGCAATGGGGCGTGCCGACGCTGCCTGCCTTTGCGCTGGCGCTGCTGCTGGGCGGGGCGCTTGGCGGGATTGCCGGGGCGCTGCGTGCGTTCTGCGACGTGCCTTCCTTCGTGGCGACGCTGGGCCTGTGGTCGGCCCTGCGCGGCATCGCGCTGTATCTGACCGATGCCCTGCCGGTGTCGATCGGGCGCAACCCTGTGGTGGATGCGCTGGACCGGTCTTTTCTGGGTGTGCCGCCTTCGGCCATCCTGATGCTGCTGCTGTTCGCCGTCTTCCTGTTCATCAGCCGCAAGACCGCGTTTGGCCGGTCTGTCTATGCCGTCGGGGGCAACCCGCAGGCGGCCTTCCTGTCGGGGATCAATGTCGCCCGTGTGCGGGTGATGGTGTTCGTCATCGGCGGGGTGATGGCCGCGCTGTCCGGCATCCTGCTGCTGTCGCGGCTGGGGTCCGGCAATGCCACGGCGGCCTCGGGGCTGGAATTCGATGTGATCGCAGCCGTGGTGGTGGGCGGCACCGCCCTGTCCGGTGGGCGCGGGTCGATGGTGGGCACACTGCTGGGCGTTCTCGTCATCACGCTGATCGGCAATGGCCTGATCCTGCTGGGCATCAACCCCTTCATCCAGCAGGTGGTGCGCGGGCTTATCATCGTGGGGGCCGTGCTGGCCAATATCCAGGCGATCAAACGCGCCCGGGCGCGGCAGGCCTGACATGGCGGTGATCTCTCTTCACTCCGGCCCCATTACGGCACGCATCAGCCCGCTGGGCGGGGCGATCCTGCGGCTGGATGCGGGCGATGTGCCCCTGCTGCGCCCTGCCGCTGATGGCGCCGCACCAATCGACAGCGCCTGCTATCCGCTGGTGCCCTTTGGCAACCGCATCCGGGGCAACCGCTTTGCCTTTGCCGGGCAAGACTATCAGCTGACGCCAAACACCGCCTGGGACAGCCACTATCTGCATGGCGAGGGCTGGCGCAGCCTCTGGGCGGTGCAGGATCGCAGCGCGGATGCCGTTCTGCTGTGCCACAGCCACGCGGGCCAGGCGCTGCCCTACAGCTATGATGCCGAACAGCACATCGCCTTGCGCCCGGATGGCGCGGATCTGCGGCTGTCGGTCACCAACCGGGGCGCGGTGGCCATGCCCTTCGGGCTGGGCTGGCACCCCTATCTGCCGATGACACCGGCCACCACCCTGCAGACCCAGACAGGGCGGATGTGGACGGAAGAACCCGGCTGGCTGCCCGGCCATCCGGTGGCCCCGCCCGCCGCGCTGGATTTCCACAACCCGCAACCACTGCCGCCGCATTGGGTGAACAACGGGTTTGAAGACTGGTCCGGCACGGCGCGGATCTGCTGGCCCGAACGTCAGACCGCCCTGCGCCTGTCCGCAGATCCGGTCTTCCGCTGCATGTTCCTGTTCGTCTCCGACACCGCCTTTGATCCGCAATATCAGCGTGATTTCTTTGCGCTGGAACCGATGACCCATCTGGCCGATGGCCATAACCTGCCCGATCTGGGCGGCCTGACCGTGCTGGCGCCGGGGCAGACATTGTCCGGCCAGCTGCATCTGACTGTGGAGCCCGCCTGACATGGCACCGAAAACCCATGATTTCATCCTGATCGGCGGCGGCAGCGCCGCCTGCGTGATGGCGGGCCGGCTGGTGGCCGCGGGCGCATCGGTGCTGATGCTGGAACGCGGCCCGAAACGGGCGCATCCGGTCATGCACTATCCGGCCGGCTACATGAAGTTTCTGGCACGCGATACCTATCTGATGATGCACCCGACCGAACCGCAGCCACAGCTGGCGGGCCGTGCCCCCATCGTGCCGCAGGGCCGGGTGCTGGGCGGCGGGGGTACTGTCAATGCCATGGTCTATATGCGCGGCCAGCGCGAAGATTATGCCGACTGGAACCGCGCCATCGGCGGGTCCGGGCAGGGCGCCTGGGATTGGGATGATCTGCTGCCGCATTATCTTGCGCAGGAAGACAATGATCATCTGGCAGGCCCCGCGCATGGCGTGGGCGGCCCGCTGAAGATCTCGCATCTGGGTCATACCAGCGCCATGACGCGCGCCTGGATGAAATCCATGCAGGCCATGGGCCAGCCCTTTACCCCCGATTTCAACACCGGCGATCCCCGGGGTGTGGGGCTGATGCAGCACACCATAGATTGGGCGACGCGGCGGCGCTGCTCGCCGGTGGATGCCTTTTTGGCGCCGGTCATGGATAACCCGCTGCTGGAGCTGCGCACCGGCGCCACGGTGGAACGGATCGTGATGCAGGGTGGCCGGGCCACGGCCGTGCGCTGGCGCGAGGGCGGCCAGATGCACACGGCGGCGGGGGCTGAAATCCTGCTGGCGGCGGGCGCCTATCAGACGCCCCGCCTGCTGATGCTGTCGGGCATCGGCCCCGAAGACGAACTGGCCCGCCATGGCATCCCGACCGCCGTGGCGCTGCCCGGTGTGGGGTCCAACCTGCAGGATCATTACGAATGTCCGGTCGTCGCCACGACAAACGGCGCATATGGCTATTACGGTCAGGACAAGGGCCTGAAGATGATCCTGGCAGGCCTGCAATACCTGCTGTTCAAAAGCGGCCCCGTCACCACCACCGGCGTTGAAAGCTGCGCTTTCCTGGATCCCACAGGGCAGGGCGGGCGGCCCACCATCCAGATGTTCTGCGTGCCCACCGTCTATCTGGACCGGGATGTGATGGGCGCCGATCCGGGGCATGGCGTCACGATCAACGCATTGCTGTTGCAGCCGAAATCGCGTGGCACCGTCCGGCTGCGCTCTGCCGATCCGGATGATCTGCCCTGCGTCGATCCGCAGATCTTCGGCCATCCCCATGATCTGGCCACCACGATGCAGGGCTTCCACTTTGCCCGCCGTGTGCTGGATCAGGCCCCGCTGCGTGATCTGATCACGCGGGAAATCTTTCCGGGCGCCGATGTCACCTCGGATGCGGCGATTGCCGATCATTGCCGCCGCACGGTGAAAACCGGCTATCACCCGGTCGGCACCTGCCGCATGGGCGCAGATGGCGATCCCATGGCCGTGCTGGATGCCGGGCTGCGCGTGCGCGGCGTGCAGGGCCTGCGGGTCATCGACGCCTCGATGATGCCGAACATCGTTTCGGGCAATACCAATGCCGCCGTTCTGGCCGTGGCCGACAAGGCCGCCGACCTTATCCTCGGGAGCCGTCCGTGAAAATCACCGCACTGAAAACCTATCTCGTGCCGCCGCGCTGGCTGTTCCTGAAGATCGAAACCGACGAAGGCATTTCCGGCTGGGGCGAACCCGTCGTGGAAGGCCGCGCCCATACCGTGCAGGCCGCCGTGCAGGAACTGGCCGATTACCTGATCGGCCAGGATCCGCAGCGGATCGAGGATCTGTGGCAGGTGATGTACCGCGGCGCCTTCTACCGCGGCGGCCCGATCCTGATGAGCGCGATTGCCGGCGTCGATCAGGCGCTGTGGGATATCAAGGGCCGCGCCTATGGCCAGCCCGTGCATCAGTTGCTGGGCGGCCCCTGTCGCGATCGCATCCGGGTCTATTCATGGGTCGGGGGCGACCGGCCTGCCGATGTGGCGGCGCAGGCCGTGGCGGCGGTGGACCGTGGCTTTACCGCGCTGAAGCTGAACGGCACCGAAGAACTGCAGATCGTCGACAGCCATGCCAAGATCGACCGCGTGGTGGAAACGCTGGCCACCGTGCGGGCCGCCGTCGGGCCGCATGTCGGGCTGGGCGTCGATTTTCATGGCCGGGTGCATCGCCCGATGGCCAAGGCCCTGATCCGCGAGCTTGAACAGTTCCGCCTGATGTTCATAGAAGAGCCGCTGCTGTCGGAACATCTGGATGCCATAGCCGAGGTGGTGCGCGGCGCCTCCACCCCCATCGCGCTGGGGGAACGGCTTTATTCCCGCTGGGATTTCCGCGCCGTGCTGGAAAGCCGGGTGGTCGATATCATCCAGCCCGATCTGTCCCACGCGGGCGGCATCACNNGGTGCGCAAGATCGCCGCCATGGCCGAAGCCTATGATGTGGCACTCGCGCCGCATTGCCCCCTTGGCCCGATTGCGCTGGCTGCCTGTCTCCAGGTCGATGCCGTCAGCCACAATGCCTTCATTCAGGAACAGTCGCTTGGCATACATTACAACGGCAATGGCCGGGATCTGCTGGATTATCTGGTCGATCCCGATGTCTTCACCTATGCCGATGGCATGGTGGCCATTCCGGATGGCCCCGGTCTGGGGATCGAAGTGAACGAAGACGCGGTGATAGAGGCTGCCAGAACCGGCCACCGCTGGCGCAACCCGCTGTGGCGCCATGCCGATGGCAGCGTGGCAGAATGGTAGGATAGCATGAACAGGCTCACCGGAAGGTTCATCGCCGTCACAGGCGGGGCACAAGGCATCGGCCGGGCGATGGCCGCCGAATTTCTGGCCGAAGGCGCCGATCTGTTCCTGCTGGATCGCGACGCCGCAAGCCTGGCCGAAACCGTGGCGGCTTTGCCGGGGCCGGGCCGCATCCATCAGGCCTGCGCCGATATTGCCGATCCCACAGCCGTGGCCCGCGTCTTTGCCGCAGCCGCTGCCGACGCGGGCCGCCCGCTGGACGGGCTGGTGAACAATGCCGGGGTCAATGTGTTTCATGCCCCGCTGGAGACCAGCGATGCCGAATGGCACCGCGCCTTCGCCATCAACCTTGAAGGGGCCTGGTCCTGCGCCCGCGCCGTGCTGCCCGGCATGATCGCACGCCGGCACGGGGTGATCCTGAACATCGCCTCTACCCATGCCTTCACCATCATCCCCGGCACCTTTCCCTATCCGGTGGTCAAACACGCCCTGCTGGGCTTGACGAAATCGTTGGCGCTGGAATATGCGGCGCAGGGCATCCGGGTGAACGCCATCGCCCCCGGCTATGTGGCCACGCAGAAGGTGATCGACTGGTGGGCCAGCCAGCCGGAGCCGGCAGCGGCCCAGGCCGAAACGCTGGCGCTGCATCCCCAGGGCCGGATTGCCACCCCCGCCGAAATCGCCCGCGCGGCGGTTTTCATGATCTCGGACGAAGCCCCCTTCATGACAGGCAGCTGCCTGACCATCGACGGCGGGCTCAGCATAAGGCAACACGCATGACCGCCTTCATCGCCGTCGACTGGGGCAGTACCAGCTTCCGCGCCTGGTCCATCCGCGCCGGGGGCCAGGTTCTGGCCGAAAGCCGCAGCGCCGAAGGGATGCTGCATTGCGCGGGCAGCGCGACCGGCTTTGCCCCGGTGCTGCAGGCCCATCTGGCCCATCTGGCCGCCCCCGCCGACACCCCGGTGCTGATCTGTGGCATGGCTGGCGCCCGCCAGGGCTGGATCGAGGCACCCTATGCCACCCTGCCCGCCCCGGTGGCCGCTCTGGCCGGGGCCGCCGTGCGGGTGCCCGCCGAACAGACCGAAGGGCGCGATGTGCGGATCCTGCCGGGCCTTGCACAGCAGATCGAATCCGACGTGATGCGCGGCGAGGAAACCCAGCTTCTGGGCCTTGCCCTGGCGGGCCATCAGGGTCTGGCCTGCATGCCCGGCACCCATTGCAAATGGGCGTGGATGCGCGATGGCGCGATCGCCGCCTTCGTCACGGCCATGACCGGCGAGATGTTCGCCCTGCTCAAGGCCCATGCCCTGATCGGACAGGATATGACCGGTCCGGTCATAGCGGGCGACGCCTTCCTGGCGGGCGT
>DOMY01000024.1 GCA_003509785.1 Gemmobacter sp. | reverse complement strand
GCGAAGCGCAGTTTTTCTTCCATGGCGATCGGGGCGATCAGTTCGACGTTGAACTTCAGGTTGTCGCCCGGCATCACCATTTCAGTGCCTTCCGGCAGCTGCACGGTCCCGGTCACGTCGGTGGTGCGGAAGTAGAATTGCGGACGGTAGTTCGCAAAGAACGGCGTGTGACGACCGCCTTCTTCCTTGGTCAGGATATAGGCTTCGGCTTCGAACTTCGTGTGCGGCTTCACCGAGTTCGGCTTGCACAGAACCTGGCCGCGCTCGATGCCCTCACGGTCAACACCGCGCAGCAGCAGGCCGACGTTGTCGCCAGCTTCGCCCTGGTCCAGCAACTTGCGGAACATTTCCACGCCGGTGCAGACGGTTTTCTTGTTCGGGCGGATGCCGACGATCTCGACTTCTTCACCAACCTTCACAACGCCACGCTCGATCCGGCCGGTGGCCACGGTGCCGCGGCCCGAGATCGAGAACACGTCTTCGACCGGCATCAGGAAGGGCTGGTCCACGGCGCGGGCCGGGGTCGGGATGTATTCATCCACAGCCGCGATCAGCGCGCGGATCGCGTCTTCGCCGATTTCCTTTTCGGTGCCGTTCATCGCGTGCAGAGCCGAGCCCTTGATGATCGGAATGTCATCGCCGGGGTAATCATACGACGACAGCAGTTCGCGGATTTCCATTTCCACGAGTTCCAGCAGTTCCGGGTCATCGACCTGGTCCACCTTGTTCATGAAAACGACCATGTAGGGGATACCCACCTGGCGGCCGAGCAGGATGTGCTCGCGCGTTTGCGGCATCGGGCCGTCAGCGGCCGAACACACCAGGATCGCGCCGTCCATCTGCGCAGCACCGGTGATCATGTTCTTCACATAGTCGGCGTGGCCGGGGCAGTCGACGTGCGCATAGTGACGCGCTTCCGACTCGTATTCCACGTGCGCGGTCGAGATCGTGATCCCGCGAGCCCGCTCTTCCGGCGCGCCGTCGATCTGGTCGTAGGCCCGGAATTCCCCGAAATACTTCGTGATCGCCGCGGTCAGAGTGGTCTTGCCGTGGTCAACGTGGCCGATCGTGCCAATGTTGACGTGCGGTTTGTTCCGTTCAAACTTTGCCTTTGCCATTGCGGCCCTCGCGGATTGAGGGGCCCTGGAGCGGGCCCGGGATCTACACCGGGCGCGACTTATCCATTGGCAAAGGGAAAATCAAGCCTCACTTGCCCGCAGAAGGGGCAGACGCCACAACATCTGGCACAGTTTCCGCAGCGGAAGCGGCAGGCGTTTGCGGCGCCGGGGCGGGCTTGGGTGCGGCCACAGGGGCGGTATTGGCGGCGGCATCGGCGGCGGGTTCGAACCAGTCGGGGTTCTTGACCAGCCATTGTTCCACCGATTTCGCGGCATTGTAGGACAGGGCCGCCATCTGTTCTGCCGGGGTCCGGGTAAAGCCGGTGCCCACCACATTTTCGCTGTCGAGATTTTCCCAGATGATCAGCTGTTCGGGCTTGGCGTTCAGCTGCTTGCCGGAGGCATCGTCCCAGATCTTGACCGAGATCGCCAGAACCGATTTCGGCGCGGCCACCACGGGGATGCCGGGGGGCGCCAGGGCATAGGCCTCGACCGCGATCCCGATGTTGTAGATGCGGCTGCCCTCGTACCGGCCGAACCGATCCGCCATGGCCTTTTTCACCGCGGTCTCCCATTCGTCCACCGTGGCATCGCGCGAGATCGGCACCTTCTGCATCTTGTCGGCCACGACGATGTTGTGACCCAGCACGAAATCCCCCAGATCGGCGGGCGGCGCGTCCAGATCATTGGGGGCGCAGGCGGCAAGGAAGATCAGACCCAGCAGGGCAGGACGAAGAAAGGACATGCGAAGGGCTCCGGCGGTGTCGGACCCGCATAGACAGTTGGCGCAGGCGGCGCAACTGCCGCGATTTGCCGGATGCGGCGGGCCGCCTATATCAAAAGGGTATCCGCTGAAGGGAAACGCCTGTGATGACCCAAAGCCCCTCCCCAAGCCCTTCTATGCCCGCCTATCCCGTGCGGGTGCCGCTGGCCACGGCGCCGCTGGGCATCTGGGGGTCGCTGCAGGCCGGGCGGCGCAATGTGCTGGAGCTGATCCCGGAAATCGCCACCCATGCGCCGATCCTGTCGGGGCGCACCGGCAAGCGCTGGCATATGGTGATGGAACCCGGCGCGCTGAAACGCATCCTGCGCGACCGGGCTGAGGATTATCCGAAATCCGTGGTGACCAAGCTGATCCTGGAGCCGGCCATCGGCGACAGCCTGTTCGTGGCTGAAGGCGCCAGCTGGATGTGGCAGCGGCGCACCGCAGCCCCGGTGTTTTCGCAGCGCCATGTGGCAGCGCTTGGCCCGGTGATGACCGCGGCCGCGGAACGCGCATCCGACCGGCTGGGGAAGGCGCAGGGCCGCGCCGCCGATCTGTTCGACGAGATGGTGACAGCAACTTTCGAGGTGATTTCCGATGTCACGCTTTCGGGCGGCGACGGGTTCGACCGCGGCGCGGTGCATCGTGCCATCGAGGATTACATTGCGGGAACGGCCAAGATCTCGGTGCTGGATATCCTCGGCCTGCCGGGATGGGTGCCGCGCCCGGGCCGGATGCTGGCCGGGGCACAGCTGGGCCAGATGAAGCGGATGGCCGATGCGGCGATCGACCGGCGGCGCGGCGAAGGGTCCAAGGGCGTGCCCGATCTGCTGGATCTGCTGATGGCCGGTCAAGACCCCGAGGGCGGGCGGAAGATGACCACCGCCGAGCTGCGCGACAACCTGCTGACCTTCATCGTGGCCGGGCATGAAACCACGGCGCTGACTTTGGCCTGGGCGCTGTATCTTTGCGCTTTCGATCCGGGGGAACAGGATCTGGCGCGGGCCGAGGCTCAGGCGGTGCTGCAGGGGCGGGCCGCCACGGCGGCGGATGTGGCCGCCCTGCCCCGCATCCGTGCGATTGTCGAAGAAACGCTGCGGCTGTACCCGCCGGCCGCCTTTTTGTCCCGCACGGCGCAGCGGGCCGACAGGCTGTGCGGACGGGAGGTGCGGCCCGGCGATACGGTGATCCTGCCGATCTATGCGCTGCACCGGCATCATGCGCATTGGGCGGAACCCGATGCCTTCCGCCCCGCCCGGTTTCTGGGCAAGCGGCCCGAGCGGTTCACCTGGCTGCCCTTCGGGGATGGACCGCGCATCTGCATCGGCGCGAATTTCGCGGTGCAGGAGGCGGTGATCATTCTGGCCACGCTGCTGTCACGGTTCCGCTTTGCGCCGGTGACCGGGCGGGCGCCGAAGCCCGTGATGATCCTGACCCTGCGGCCGGAGGGCGGCGTCTGGCTGATGGTGGAGGCGCTTTGACCCAGCCGCCGCCGGGATGGCGGCTGCAGACCGGGGCGCTGCCCCGGACCCCGGGGTATTTGGGCCAAGAGGAAGATCAGCCGAACACGAAAATCAGTTGAACGATCCGGGATCAGTCGAACACACCGGCCACCCGGCCCACCAGCATGAAGGCGCGGGCGGTGCGGGTATCGGCCAGATCGACCAGTTCGGCATCGGTCGCGTTCTTCTCGAATTCGGCGAAGGTGCGATCAAAGGTGCGCAGGAAGTGATGCGCGGCATCACGGAAGATCGGATCTTCGCGCATCCGTCCCGAGGCCAGCGCCAGCGACGACCTGTCACGGATGCCGCCCAGGCCGGAAATCGCCCGGCCCCGTTCGCCATTGGCAAAGCTGCGCCAAAGCTCGGGGCGGGCGCGGTCGGGGCGCAGGTCATCCATGTAGATGCCCTCTTGCGACAGCAGGGTAAGCACATCCTGGGCAGCGCGGATCAGCTTGGCAACGGCGCGATCTTCCAGCGCCAGACGCAGGGCGCGAAAGCCATCCTTGTCATCGGGGCTTTCGGGGAATTGCAGCGCGCGGACGAAATCGGCCACCGACAGCGGGGCGCGCAGATCTTCGGCCGGGGTGCCCAGGGCGAGCGCGGGCTGATCTTCCGCCGGGCCGGGCCGGGGAGAGGCCACAAGGGCCGCCTTGCGATCGGCAGAGGCCACGCTGAGCGTGGTATCGCGGCGCGAGGTGAAGCTGGCCGAAGCACTTTCCACCGGGCGGGGGGCGGGCTGTTCGGGCTCTTCCCGATTTCTTTCGGAGGCCCCGGCAATGGGGGCAGAGACGGCGATGGGGGCCGCCACCGGGGCGGTGCGCAAGGCCTCGACCGCAGCATGAAGCCTTTGAGCCTCGGCGCGCAGGTCGCGGACCGACCGCAGGGTGATGGCAGCGCCCCAGATCAGCACAAGCGGCAGAACCGCCGCCGTCAGCGCCGGAATATCGGCCAGCGGGCCCCCGCCTTCGGGCGCCAGCATGAACCAGAGCGCCAGTGCCCCGAGCCAGCCGAGACTGGCCAGAGCGGCCAGCAGTTCAGGCCGGGCGCCACCCGTGNNGTGTGGCGGCCGGGGGCCGGGGAAAGCGGGGAATCCTGGGGCGCATCCATCGGCATGTCAGGATCAGGCGAAACGGATGCCAAGCACTTCGTAGCTGCGATCACCGCCGGGGGTTTTCACCTCGACGCTGTCGCCTTCGTCCTTGCCGATCAGGGCGCGGGCAAGGGGCGACTTGATGTTCAGCAGGCCGCGTTCCAGATCGGCCTCGACCTCGCCCACGATGGTATAGGTTTTCTGTTCGTCGGTATCTTCATCCACCAGCGTGACGGTGGCGCCGAACTTGATCGAGCCGGAGAGTTTCGACGGGTCGATCACCTCGGCCAGCGACAGGATCGCCTCCAGCTCTTTGATGCGGCCTTCGATGAAGCTCTGCTTTTCGCGGGCAGAATGGTATTCGGCATTTTCCGACAGATCGCCCAGCTCGCGCGCTTCGGCAATCGCACGGATCACGGCCGGGCGTTCCACCGATTTCAGCGTCTTCAATTCGTCTTCCAGCGCGTGAAAACCCGCGCGGGTCATCGGGATCTTTTCCATGGGCCTTTTCCCTAAAAAACAGAGCCACGGCCCCGGAGGGGGCCATGACTCTGCGCCTTGCTTGAAATCACCTGACCCCAGCGGCCCGGCAAATGCAAGAGGACAATGGCCAGGAAGCGGCATCCTGCGCATTGGAAACGCCATCCGCATGGAAAGAATATTGCGCCTATGCCGCGATGCGGCGCTTTGATGTTGCGTCATGATTGACGCCCTGCTTCCCTTGGGGCAGAGATTGCCAGCCGAATTCAAGCCCGAGGCGCGCAAGGTGCCCGGAAGCCAGGAAGGGAAACGCCATGAGCCAGATCGACCGCGAGAGCATGGAGTATGACGTTGTGATCGTCGGCGGGGGGCCTGCCGGGCTTTCTGCGGCGATCCGGCTGAAACAGCTGGACCCGGAACTGAACGTGGTGCTGCTGGAAAAGGGGTCCGAGGTCGGGGCGCATATCCTGTCTGGCGCTGTGCTGGACCCGTCGGGGCTTGATGCGCTGCTGCCCGACTGGCGCCAGATGGATGCACCGATCAAGACCGAGGTGACGGAGGATAATTTCTACATCCTCGGCCCGGCCGGGCAGGTGCGCATACCGAACTGGCCGATGCCGCCGCTGATGAACAACCACGGCAATTACATCGTGTCGATGGCCAATGTCTGCCGCTGGATGGCGGGTGTGGCCGAGGGGCTGGGCGTCGAGATATTCCCGGGCATGAGCTGTTCGGAACTGGTTTACGAGGGCGACCGCGTGGTGGGCGTGGTGGCGGGCGAATTTGGCCGCGATGCCGAAACCGGCGAACCGGGGCCGAATTACGAGCCGGGGATGGATATGCGCGGCAAGTATGTTTTCCTGGCGGAAGGCGTGCGCGGCAGCCTGTCGAAAGAGGTGATCGCGAAATACGATCTGTCGAAAGGCCATTGCCCGCAGAAATACGGCATCGGCATGAAGGAAATCTGGGAGATTGATCCCGCCAAACACCGTCTGGGCACCGTGACCCATACGATGGGCTGGCCGCTGGGCAGCAATGCGGGTGGCGGGTCGTTCATCTATCATCTTGAGAACAATCAGGTCTATGTGGGCTTCGTGGTTCACCTGAACTACGCCAACCCGCATCTTTACCCCTATATGGAGTTCCAGCGCTTCAAGCACCATCCGATGGTGGCAGAGCTGCTGAAAGGCGGCAAGCGCGTGGCCTATGGCGCGCGGGCGATCAGCGAGGGTGGCTGGCAGTCGATGCCCAAGATGGTGGCGCCGGGCGTGGCGCTGCTGGGCTGTTCGGTGGGCATGGTGAACGTGCCGCGCATCAAGGGCAACCACAACGCCATGCTGTCGGGCAAGGCGGCGGCAGAGGCGGCCCATGCCGCGATCACCGCAGGCCGCGAAGGCGACGAACTGGCCGCCTATGAGGCCGAGGTGCGCGGCGGCGCCATCGGCAAGGATCTGAAGAAGGTCCGCAACGTGAAACCGATGTGGTCGAAGTTCGGGTTGGTGGCCTCGCTGATGGCGGGTGGGGCGGATATGTGGGCCAATACCTTTGGCCTGACCGTGCTGGGCACGGTGAAGCACGGCAAGACCGATGCGGCGGCCACGGGCAAGGCCAAGGATTTCAAGAAGATCGACTATCCGAAACCCGATGGCAAACTGTCGTTCGACCGGCTGACCAATGTGGCCTTCAGCTTTACCAACCATGATGAAAGCCAGCCTGCGCATCTGAAGCTGAAAGATGCGTCGGTGCCGATTGCGGTGAACCTGCCGCTCTATGACGAACCGGCGCAGCGCTATTGCCCGGCCGGGGTGTATGAGGTGATCGGGGAAGGCGCCGGGGCACGGTTCCAGATCAACTTCCAGAACTGCGTCCATTGCAAGACCTGCGACATCAAGGACCCGAGCCAGAACATCAACTGGACGACCCCGCAGGGCGGCGACGGGCCCAATTACCCGAATATGTAAGATAACAACTGCGCGACTTCGCGCCATGCGGGGCGGCCTTCGGGTCGCCCCGCATTGCTTATGAAGGGGGGGCGGATTAGGCTGCATCAACCCGCGGAGAGCCCAATGCGCCTGACCCAGACCGCCATCGCCCTTGCCCTGTCGCTGCTGACCGCCCTGCCCGGCCTTGCGCAGGATGACCCCGCCGCAGCCCCGTCCCGGTCCGAGGATGCGGGCGCCTATCTGGCGGCCCGCGTGGCCAGCGCCGAAAGCGATTACCGGGCGGCGCTGGAATGGTTCAGCCGCGCCCTGGCCGCCGACCCCGGCAATCCGCAGCTGCTGGACGGGGCGGTGATTTCGGCCATGGGATCGGGTGATTTCGAGGCCGGGGCACAGCTGGCCTCTGAGCTGGTGGCGCAGGGGCGCCGCAGCCAGATTGCCGATCTGGCGCTGATCGTGGCCGAGGCAAAGGCCGAAAACTATGCAGGCCTGATCGACAGCCTGGCCAAGGGTCAATCTGTCGGGGCGCTGTTTGACGGGCTGGTGAAGGCCTGGGCCGAAGCGGGCCGCGGCGATATGAGCGCCGCGCTGGAGGCCTTTGACGTCGTCACGAAAACCGCCGGGATGGAGGTGTTCGGGGGCTATCACAAGGCCCTGGCGCTGGCCTCGGTGGGCGATTTCGAAGGGGCGGACCGGCTGCTGGCAACAGAGGCGATGCAGCCCATCCGCAGCCTGCGGCGCGGCGTGGTTGCCCATGCGCAGATCCTGAGCCAGCTGGAACGCAACCCCGAGGCGGTGGCGCTGCTGGATACCATTTTCGTGCCGGGGCAAGACCCCGCGATAGATGCGCTGCGCGTCCGGCTTTCTGCGGATGAGACGGTGGCCTATGACATAGCCATCAGCCCGCAGCAGGGCATGGCGGAAGTGTTCTACACGCTGGCCACCGCGCTGAGCGGTGAGGCCGAGAATGGCTATACCCTGCTTTACAGCCGGGGCGCGGCCTGGTTGCGGCCCGATCATACCGAAGCGGTGCTGCTTTCGGCCGGGCTGCTGAGCTCGGAGGGGCAGTTTGCCCTGGCGGCGGAAACCTATGATTCGGTGCCCACCGATGCGCCAGAGTTCTTTCTGGCCGAAATGGGCCGCGCCGATACGCTGCTGGCCAGTGGCAAGCCCGATGCCGCGCTGGAGGTGATGCAGGCGCTGGCGAAGCGTCTGCCCGATGTGCTGGCGGTGCAGGCCACCTATGCCGATCTGCTGCGGCGGCAGGAAAAATTCGTGGATGCGATCAAGGTCTACGATCACGCCATCGGCCTGCTGGGCGAGGCCGAGGCCAAGGACTGGCCGCTGTTCTACAGCCGGGGCATCTGCCACGAACGCCAGAAGAACTGGGAAGCCGCCGAGGCCGATCTGCGCCGCGCCCTGGCGCTGAGCCCGGATCAGCCACAGGTTCTGAACTATCTGGGCTACAGCCTGCTGGAGCTGAACCAGAAGCTGGACGAGGCGCTTTCGCTGATCGAACGCGCGGTCGCGGCGCGGCCCGACAGCGGCTATATCGTCGACAGTCTGGCCTGGGCCTATTTCCGCATGGGCCGCTATGAAGAGGCGCTGCCGCATATGGAAAAGGCCTCGCTGATGGAACCGGTGGACCCGGTGGTGACCGATCACCTGGGCGATGTCTATTGGGCGGTGGGGCGCCACCTTGAGGCGCAGTTCCAGTGGCGGCGCGCCCTGTCCTACAATCCGCAGGAAAAGGATGCCGAACGGATGCGCCGCAAGCTGGAGATCGGTCTGGATGCGGTTCTGGCCGAAGAAGGTGCCAAACCGCTGGGGCCGGTGAAGGCCGCGCAGAACGATCAGTAAGCCATGATTGCGGAATTTGCGGCGGCGAAGGTCAATCTTTCGCTGCATGTGACAGGGCAACGCCCGGATGGCTATCACCTGCTGGACAGTCTGGTGGTCTTCGCCGACGTGGGCGACCGGGTCAGCGTGGCGCCCGCACCGAAGCTGGGGCTGACGCTGGCCGGGCCAGCCGCCGAGGGGCTGCGCACCGAGGCCGATAATCTGGTGCTGCGCGCGGCGCGGGCCTTCGGCGTGAACGCCGGGGCGGCCATCACGCTGGAAAAACACCTGCCGGTTGCCAGTGGCATCGGCGGCGGATCGGCGGATGCGGCGGCGGCGCTGCGGGCGCTGGCCCGGTTTTGGGATCTGCCGCTGCCGGATGCGGCGGCAGTGCTGCGGCTGGGCGCGGATGTGCCGGTGTGCCTTCAGGGGCGGCCTGTGCGGATGCAGGGGGTGGGCGAGATCATCACCCCGCTGCCTGCCCTGCCCGAGGGCTGGCTGCTGCTGGTCAACCCCGGTGTTGGCGTCAGCACGCCAGCGGTGTTTCGCGCCCTGCCCCGCAAGGACAACCCGCCGATGTCCGCAGCCCTGCCGCCGTTTGCCGATCTGGCGGCGCTGGCCGAATGGCTGGCCGCGCAGCGCAATGATCTGGAACCGCCCGCCATGGCCTTGCAGCCGGTGATCGCGCAGGTAAAGGCGGCGCTGCAGGCACAGCCCGGCTGCCGGATCGCGCGGATGTCCGGCTCTGGCGCCACCTGCTTCGGGCTGTTTGCCGCCAAGGCAGAGGCCGAACAGGCCGCAGCAGCCCTGCGACAGGCAAACCCCGGCTGGTGGGTTCAGGCCGGAGCCATGCTCAGCTGATGCGTTCCACCACGTAATCCGCCAGATCGGCCAGCATCGCGCGGATCGGATGATCGGGCAGCAGCGCGATAGATGCCTTGGCCTGCGCCACCCATTGCAGCGCATCGGCACGGGCCGCCTGCATGGTGCCATGGCGCGCCATGATGGCCAGCGCCTGCTCCAGATCCCCTTCGCCCTGCTTGCCCTTGGCAATCGTGCGGTCCCAGAAGGCACGCTCTTCCGCATCGGCCAGCGCCACTGCCTTGATGACCGGCAGGGTCAGTTTGCGTTCGCGGAAGTCATCGCCCACATTCTTGCCGATCGCCGCAGTGGTGCCGCCGTAATCCAGCAGATCATCGACAATCTGAAACGCAATGCCCAAGGCATCGCCATAGGCATAAAGCGCCTGCACCTGTTCGGCCGGTGCCCCGGCGATCACGCCGCCCACCTCGGTGGCCGCCGAAAACAGTGCCGCCGTCTTGCCGCGCACAACCTGCAGATAGATACTTTCCGTGGTCGCCAGATCCTGCGCGGCGGTCAGCTGCAACACCTCGCCTTCGGCAATGGTGGCCGAGGCATTGGACAGGATCGCCATCACGCGCATCGAATTGGTTTCTGTCATCAGCTGAAAGCTGCGGGCGAACAGGTAATCGCCAACCAGAACCGAAGATTTGTTATCCCACAGGAGGTTGGCCGTCGGCCGCCCCCGGCGCTGCGTGCTTTCATCCACCACATCATCATGCAGCAGCGTGGCGGTGTGGATGAATTCGACCGTGGCCGCCAGATGGATGTGATACGGCCCCTCGTACCCGCAAAGCCGGGCGGCGGCCAGCGTCAGCAGCGGGCGCAACCGCTTCCCCCCGGCCTCGACCAGATGCGCGGTGACCTGCGGGATCCGCGGCGCATGTTCCGAGGCCATGCGGATGCGGATCAGCTGGTTCACCGCTTCCATATCGTCTGCGAGCCAGTTGCTCAGACGGTCATGCGGCTTTTGCACGGCTTCATCCAGACCCATTTCACCCCCGCTTCGCATCTCGACAATTGCGGCAATTGCCGACATCTCTTGGCCATGAAGGAACTTTTGCGCAGCACAGACCCGACCGTGATCGCCTTTGCAACCGCCCTTCTTGAAGGGGAGGGTATAATGGTGTTTCCGCTGGACGTCCACATGAGCATCCTGGATGGCAGCCTTGGTATTCTGCCGCAGCGGCTTGTGGTGGCGGATCGTGATTTCTTTGTCGCCGAGGCGGTGCTGCGCGACAATGACGTGCCGCTGGGCCGATGATGTTTGCGCCGGGCGATCTGACGGATGATCAGTTCCTGTCGGGGCGGTTGCAGCTGTGGCAGCCCGCCCGGGGCTATCGCGCGGCCACCGATCCGGTGCTTCTGGCGGCTGCCTGCCCGGCAGAGGCCGGTGACAGCGTGCTGGATCTGGGCTGCGGCGTGGGAACGGCGGCGCTGTGTCTGGGCTACCGCGTGCCGGATCTGCGGCTGGCGGGGCTGGAACTGCAGCCCGCCTATGCCGAACTTGCGCGCCGCAATGCTGCCCGCAACGGCATCGCACTGGAACTGGCAGAGGGCGATCTGCGCCAGATGCCCCAAAGCCTGCGACGCGATTTCGATCAGGTGATCTGCAATCCGCCCTATTACGCGCCGGGGGGCACGCCCTCGCCAGATCAGGCACGGGCCGTTGCGATGCAGATCGAGGCTGTGCCCCTGCGCCTTTGGGTCGAGGTGGCGGCGCGGCGGCTGCGCCCGGGGGGCTGGCTGACGATGATTACCGGCGCCGATGCCCTGCCAGAACTGCTGTCCAGCCTGGGCAAGCTGGGATCAGCCGCCGTCCTGCCGCTGGCCGCCCGCGAAGGCCGCCCCGCCAAGCGGGCGATTCTGCGCGCAAGGAAGGGCGGCCGCGCCGCGTTCCGCCTGCTGGCGCCCTTTGTTCTTCATCAGGGTGCCTCACATCTGGGCGACCGCGAGGCCTACACCCCAGAGGCGAACGAAATTCTGCGCAATGGTTGCGCCCTTTCGGCGCAGTTTGGCTGAATAGGTAAAATTGCCGCAACGCGGCGGTTACATTTTGATGACAGACTCGGAAAACCGTGCTGCAATCAGATTACCGGAACAAGATGGAGGTCTGGAATGTCGGTTGCTTCGCACGTCACTGAACTGAAGAAGAAACACGCCCATCTCTCGGACATGGTGGAACGGGCGCAGCGCTCTCCTGCCGTGGATGACCTCGAAATTGCCTCGCTGAAAAAGCAGAAGCTGAAGATCAAGGAGGAGATCACAAAGCTTTCTCACAACTGATTGCGTTTCGCGCTGGCGCGAGCCGNNACAAGCAGGATGGGCGAAGGGGGCGCCATGCCGGCCAGGACGAGCGCCAGCGTGGAAAGGAGCGGCGCAGCATAAGAGGCGACACCCAAAAGCTGGATGTCGCCTTTTTTCATGCCGATGTCCCAGGTGAAAAACGCGATGCCCACCGGCCCGATTCCCAGCGCCAGGGTCGAAGCCCAGCCCAGCGCGGATTGCGGCCAGACGGTTTCTTCCAGCGCAACATGCGCGAGGGCGGATAGCAATGCCGTAGCCAGGCAATAGATCGTGACCGCGGCCGTCGGCACATTGCCCAGACGCCGCGAGGCGACGGAATAGACCGCCCAGGTGATGGCACAGCCAAAGGCCAGCACCAGCCCCAGGGCCGACCCCTCCCCCCCCTCTTTCCCCAGCACGATCAGCGCCGCGCCGGCAAAGGCGATCAGCGCGCCGATGATATGCGCCGGGCGCAGGCTTTCGCCCGGCAGCAGGCCCGAGAGCAACACGATGAACAAAGGCCAGAGATAGGCGATCAGCCCGGTTTCTGCCGAAGGCGCGATGCGGAACGCAGTGAAATACAGAAAATGGTAGCCGAACAGGCCAATGGTGCCAAAGGCCAGCACGCCCAGCGGGATCTGCCGCAACAGCGCCAGCTGGCCGGTCAGCGCGCACCAGATCAGCCCGATACTGCCGCCGATGGCAAAGCAGATGGCGTTCAAGAGGAAAGGCGGCACCGGCGCCGATCCGATGGTGAACAAGGCCAGCAGGGCCCAAAGCAGGATGGCAGTGAAACCGATGGCCGTGGCCTTGCTGCGCGTCATGTGCCCCCGCAAATTTCTTCGAAGAAAT
>DOMY01000301.1 GCA_003509785.1 Gemmobacter sp. | reverse complement strand
CATATTGTGCAGGCGGTCTGCCAGCTTGACCAGAATCACCCGCAGATCGCGCGACATGGCGACGAACAGCTTGCGAAAGTTCTCGGCATCCTTCGATTCGGTCGAGGTCAGCTGCAGATTGGTCAGCTTGGTGACACCATCCACCAGCTCGGCCACTTCGGTGCCGAACAGGCGTTCCACCTCGGTATAGGTGGATTTGGTATCTTCGATGGTGTCATGCAGCAGCGCCGTCACCAGCGTCGCATCATCCAGCCGCTGTTCCNNAACGGCTCGCCCGATTTGCGGAACTGCCCGTCATGCATCTGCTTGCCATAGGCATAGGCCCGGCGGATCAGATCGGCATTGGTGCGCGGATTGTAATTCCGGACGAGGGCGATGAGGTCTTCAACGTCAATCATCCCCGTCCAGCCTTCACAGTCTCAAACGGCTCAGTTGCCGCCCTGCGCTTCCATCAGGGCGCGCAGCAGTTTCTCTTCCGACATGTCATCCTGCGACGGGCGGTCAATGGTTTCGCCATTGCCCATCAGAAGCGACATCTGATCTTCTTCCGGCTCGTCGACCTCGATCTGGGTCTGATAGCTTTCGATCATCCGCTCGCGCAGCGCATCGGTATTCTGGGTTTCCTCCGCGATTTCGCGCAGCGAAACCACGGGGTTCTTGTCATTGTCCCGATCGACGGTCAGCGGCGAACCAGCGGCGATTTCACGCGCACGATGGGCCGCAAGCATCACCAGCTCGAAACGGTTGGGGACCTTGTCAACGCAATCTTCGACCGTCACGCGGGCCATGGGTTACTCCGTAGCGGAAAGGGGGGCATGGAATGGCTTCTTTAAGCCTATCAAAGACTATTGACAAGACCAGAGTCCGTTCCTTCCCCGCGGGCATCACAGCGCAACAACCTCGGCCAGCTGCGCGGCGGGCAGCGCGTCGCGCATTTCCGTCACCGTCAGCCCCAGCAGCGGATGCCGCCAGTCGGGCGCCACATCCGCCAGCGGCACCAGAACAAAGGCCCGGTCCTGCAAGCGCGGATGCGGCAGCACCAGCTGATCGGGCGTGGCGCTGATCTGCGCCTCGGGCGACAGCTGGCGCCATTCGGTCTGCAACGGCGCATCGGGCAAGACCAGATCGCCCATGGCCAGCAGATCCAGATCCAGCGTGCGCATCCCCCAGCGCCGCACCCTTTCGCGGCCGAACTGCAGCTCGATCTCGTGCAACAGGCGCAAAATCGCCTGCGGCGTCCAGCCTTCGGCCAGAACCCGCACAGCGCCATTCACATAATCGGGACCGGCCCCTGCCGGAAAGCACGGGGTCGCATATATTCGGCTGACGGAACGGATCGTCAGCCCTGCTGCGGAAAGCTGCGAAATGGCACCGGAAAGCGTCTCCGCCGGCGTATGTCCCGCATGGGGCAGGTTCGCACCAAGGGCGATCAGCGCTTCTGTTGCAGTCGTGGCCATGAGTGATAATCTCTTAAGTATGGCTTGCTAGTTTCACAGGCGGATTGGTATTCGATTTTGTTTCGTGCGTTCCATCGTTGCGTCCACCACTCACAACCGAAACGGACGAAACTGATTTTGAGGGGAAAAACATATGTTTTACAAGGACGAACGGCTTGCGCTGTTCATCGACGGGTCTAACCTATATGCGGCGGCAAAGGCGCTTGGGTTCGATATCGACTACAAGCTGCTGCGTCAGGAATTCATGCGCCGGGGCAAGTTGCTGCGCGCCTTCTACTATACTGCGTTGCTGGAGAATGACGATTATTCGCCGATCCGCCCGCTGGTAGACTGGCTGCACTACAACGGCTTCACCATGGTGACCAAGCCCGCCAAGGAATATACCGACAGCCAGGGCCGCCGGAAGGTGAAGGGCAACATGGACATCGAACTGACGGTCGATGCCATGGAACTGGCACCGCGCGTCGATCACATCGTGCTCTTCTCGGGCGATGGCGATTTCCGGCCGCTGGTGGAAAGCCTGCAGCGTCAGGGCGTGCGCGTTTCGGTGGTCTCCACCATCCGCAGCCAGCCGCCGATGATTGCCGACGAACTGCGCCGTCAGGCCGACAATTTCATCGAACTGGATGAATTGCGCGAAGTCATCGGCCGTCCGCCCCGCGAACCGCGCATCGAGCGCGAGGAGCAGACCGTCGAGGCGAAATGATCCCTGCGGCGAAGCCCCGGCAAGTTGGGGGATTTCCGGGCGATTCGCCGCAAGATCCGCAGGCGCGGCCAACCCGCCTGCCCTATCACCGGACACCGGCGACAACGCCGGTGCGCAAGGCCTGCACTGCGGGCAACCGGGCAGATGCGGCGATGCAGATTTCTCTGCCCGCTGCAGATGATTTTTGATGGTTGCCGCTTTTGCAGGCCTTCTTGCCGCCGCCTTCATCGCGGCCACACCCCTTCCGATGCAATCAGAGGCCGTCTTTGTTGCGGTGCAGCTGGCAGGCAGCGTGCCGGTGTGGCTGATGATCCTGGGGGCCGGGCTGGCGAATACCGCCGGGTCGGTTGTCACCTGGGCCATCGGTCGCGGCGCACGCGCCCTGGAAGGCCGGTTCAAGACGACCGAGGCAAAGCTGGCCCGCGCGGAACGGATCTATGCCCGCTGGGGTCACTGGACCCTGCTGCTCAGCTGGGCGCCGCTGGGGGATGTGATCTGCTTTGTGGCAGGGGCCTTGCGCGTCCCGCTGTGGCAGTTCACTCTGATCGTGGGCTTTGCCAAGACAGCCCGTTATGCCGTTCTGGCCGCTGCAACCGCAGGCCTGCTGTCTTTGGGCTGGACCTGAGGCCCGGCAATGCTTACCTCACCGCCACACGACCAAGGCCCATCCGCAAGAGGCTTGCCCCCATGACCCAGCTCCCCCCGCTGACGCTTTATCTGGCCGCCCCGCGCGGATTTTGTGCCGGCGTAGACCGGGCCATCAAGATCGTGGAAATGGCGCTGCAAAAATGGGGCGCCCCGGTCTATGTGCGGCACGAGATCGT
>DOMY01000093.1 GCA_003509785.1 Gemmobacter sp. | reverse complement strand
AAGCCCGCAGCGATCACCAGATAGGAGACCGCATTGGCAAGCATGGTCAGGGCTTCGCGTTTGAAGCCATGCGAATAATCCTCGATCGCCGTCTGCGCGCCCTTGGCGAAATGGCGCATCCCGACGAACAGGAACAGCGCCGTCAGCACGGCAACAAAGGGATGGGCAAAGGTGGCGCGCACGCCATCGAAGCCATGGCCCAGGGTGCGGGCCAGGATGAACACGAAGACCGGCACGATGAACAGCAGCGCCCAGCCCGAAACGGTCATGGCGATGTGATGTCCGGTGCCCATGCGGGCCGCGCCCAGACCTTCGGCGCGCTTGCGGGGGGTAAGATAGCGCATCAGGGCCTCCTTAAACGACGCCGACAATGATGGTGATGACGGTCAGCACGGTTGCACCGATGAACATGCCCCAGCCAAGCTTTTCGGCCGTCGCCACATCCATCGCCTTGCCTGCATCAAAGATGAAATGGCGCACGCCGCCCAGCAGGTGAAACCAGATGGCCCAGGCCGAACCGATCCAGATCAGCCAGCCCAGCCACGAGGTGACAAGCCAGTTCACCCGGTCGAACCAGGGCTGCGATACGGCGGCGGCAAAGATCCAGGCGGTCATCAAAGCGATGCCGACGATCAGCGCCAGGCCGGTGATACGGATCATGATCGACGAGATCGACGTCATCTGCGGTCGGTAATACGGGCCGATCATGAAGGGGGATAGGGGGCGCTCGACCCGCTTCGGTGCAGTCATGGACATGTCCCTCTGTCGCTTGGCGCGGCGGTTCTGTCGCGCTGGCAGGAATTCTGATGTTTCAATAGCGTGTTTTTCGCGCAAGTCACGCGGGCAATGGCCCCCTTTGCGGGCCGTTTCCGCTATCACCGCCGAATTTCTGCGGTTTGTGATCACCTTTTTTCAGCGTGTGATCACAGTTTTGCCGCATCCTGAAGGGCGGCCGCCACTCCCCCCGGTGCGAGTCTGTGACCGCCCGGGGCAATGGCCTGCCTCTTCCTCTTGGCAAAATACCCCCGGTGTGAATGGGCCGCAGGGCCAGAGGGGGCAGCGCCCCCTGCTTACTTCGGCATCAAGGCCCAGTAATCCAGATCCAGCAGCACTTCGGGCGCATATTTGCCATCGACCCCCTTCAGCGCAAAGGGCGCGGCCCCCTGTTTCACCGCCACCAGCCGCAGCCGGATGGCGCCGACGCCAGGGGCGGCGGTATCGGCCTTGTCCAGCACTTCGGACCAGCATTTCACCGTATCGCCCGCGAAACAGGGGTTGGCATGGGCGCCGCCGTTCAGCGCCACGATCATCTGCGCATTGGCGAGGCCATTGAAGCTCAGCGCGCGGGCCATGCTGATGATATGGCCACCATAGATCAGCCGCTTGCCATCCTCGCGGAAGGTGGCATCGAAATGCACCTTGGCGGTGTTCTGCCACAGGCGNNTGGCGATCATGTGTTCGGCCTCTTCGATGGTCACGCCATCGACATGGTCGATCTTCTCGCCGATCTGGTAATCACCCCAGCGGTGCGGCTCACCGGCGAGGGTGAAATCATAGCCGGTGAAATCCAGCCCTTCCGGGATCACCAGATCTGCGGGCGCCAGCGCCTTTTTCAGATCGGGCACCACGGCTTCGGGGGCGGGGGCATCCAGCCGGTTCTTGCGCACCATCACCCAGCGCACATAGTCCAGCACCACTTCGTCGCGCTGGTTCAGCCCGCGGGTGCGGACATAGACAACGCCGGACTTGCCGTTGGAATTTTCCTTCAGCCCGATCACCGTCGATTCCGACCGCAAGGTATCGCCCGGCCAGACCGGCAGCAGCCAGCCACCTTCGGCATAGCCGAGGTTCGCCACCGCATTCAGGCTGACATCCGGCACCGTCTTGCCGAAGACCACATGGAAGGCTGCAAGATCGTCCAGCGGGCTGGCGGGCAGGCCGCAGGCCCGCGCGAATTCGTCCGAGGAATACAGCGCATGCCGCGCCGGGTAGAGCGCATGATACAGCGCGCGTTCCCCGCCCGAGACGGTGCGGGGAACGGCATGGCGGATGGTATCGCCGATGCGGTAATCCTCGAAGAAGCGACCTGGGTTGGTCTTCATGCTCTCACTCCTGATGATGGGCCTGCGCGGCGGGGGCCATCCGCCGCGCCGGGGTCAGTGGTCCCCGAGCTTGGTTTCGGGGGTATAGGTGCCCTCCACCTCTTTGGTCACCGCCTGGCCGCAGCGCATCACGCCGCGCGCGGCATCAAAGGCATAGGTGGGCGGGCCGCAAAGCTCCCATCCCTTGTTCAGGGCGGCGGTCACCTTGTGGCAGAAGGCAGAGGTGTCATCCTCGCTGAGGAAGCGGTAAAGTTTCATGCTGTCATCCGAAGGTTGGATAGCCGAGCGCGTAATGCGCCCCGGCGATGGCGCCATATACGATGACAGTGCCGGCCAGCGCCATGAATTCGAACTTCACGGGCTTGGCGGGCGGCGGTGTCCAGCGGCCGTCCTGCGCGCTGATGATCGCCATTTCCGCCAGCGCCCAGACGGCCATGCCGCCGAACAGCAGGAAGGATGGCGTGTCGCCATTCACCAGCAGATGCGCGACCGACCACAGCAGCACGCCCGCCAGCATCGGGTGGCGGAACCAGCGCGCGACAGCGGTTTTCATCCCCGAGGCGGCGAACAGATAGACCGACACCAGCATCAGCAGGTTGTTGATCCCCACCAGTGCCGGGTGGCGGCTCCAGTAGAAGGTGCCTTCCGCCCCGCGATAGCCGATCACCATCAGCACGATGCCCAGCAGCAGCGCAAAGGTGATGGCGGCCTTGCCCCGGTCGCCCAGGGCGGTGCGGGCAGCGGGGGCCACGCGTTTGAACAGATGCGCCCCGATCCACAGGATCAGGCCGAGGGCAAGCAGGGGGAAGGCTGGCAGCGTCATGGCTGGCTCCGGTAATGTGAAATCACTTCACATTCGCATCATTCCGCCAGCGCCGCAATCGCCTCTGCCTTGGCCAGAACGGCCTTGGCGGTGACGATATGCAGGTTTTCCACGATCTTGCCATCGACCACCGCCACCCCGCCGCCGGTTGCCAGCACCGCATCGAAGGCGGCGATCTGGCGGCGCGCAAGGTCGATTTCGGCCTCGGACGGGGCGAAGGCGGTATTGGCGATTTCCAGCTGTGCCGGGTGGATCAGGGTCTTGCCGTCAAAGCCCATGTCGCGGCCCTGATCGCATTCGGCCTTCAGCCCGGCATCATCCTTGAAGGCGTTGTAGACGCCATCCACCAGCGTCAGCCCATGGGCGCGGCCGGCCAGCAGGCAGAGGCCGAGGCCCGCCTGCATCGGCAGCCGGTCGGCGCGGTAGCGGGTGTTCAGTTCCTTCGCCAGATCATTGGTGCCCATGACCATGCCCTTCAGCCGGGGATGGGCGGCAATCTGGGCGGCGTTCAACATGCCCAGGCAGGTTTCCATCATCGCCCAGAGATCGGCGCCCGGCACGGCTTCGGCCACGGCATCCAGATCTGCGGCGCTGTTCACCTTGGGGATCAGGATCGCGTCGATTTTCGCGCCCCGCGCAATCGCCTCGTCCATGGCCGCCGCATCGGCGCGGCCCCATTCGGTATCAAACCCGTTGATCCGCACGATCCGGGCCCGGGCGCCGAAATCCCAATCTGTCAGCACCTGCGCCAGCAGCTTGCGCGCGGCGGGTTTTTCATCGGGGGCCACCGCATCTTCCAGATCAAAGATGATGGCATCGGCGGGCAGGCCCATCGCCTTTTCCAGCGCCCGCTCTTTCGAGCCGGGGATGTAAAGAACCGAACGGAAGGGGCGGGCGGTCTGGGTCATGGCTGTCTCCCAAGCAAGATTCTTTCGCCAAAGACCATATGAGCGGCATATTCGGCAAGCCCTGATTTGCCGCAGCGCAGAATTTGCCGCAGGATGGTGCCGTGCCGGGCGGGAAACCGGAACATTGGGGGCCGGAACGCTGGGGGCCGGAACGCTGGGGGCCAGAAAGCTGGGGGCCAGAACACTGGGGGAACGTGCGCTGCGGTGACGGGCTGTAGGGCGGGGGCGGGGCAGGCTTGGCGCGGATCAACGCAAAGGTGCCCCATGACCGTGCAACCCCAGACCATGCTCTTCGCCCTGTCGCTTGGCTTTGCCGCAGCCCTGCTGGCCGCAGAGGCGCGGGCGGATCAGGCGACGGCCTGCCAGACCAGCTTGACCGAAAGCACCAGCAGCGCCCAGGTGACCAGCTGGAAGAACAGTTTTTCCGGCAGCAGCTTGACCAGCCTGACCCCGGCAAACACCGCCAGCGAGGCGGGAATCATCAGGATCAGCGTCAGTTTCAGGTTCGACAGGCTCAGCTGCCCAAGTGCCCAGTAGGGCACCAGCTTGATGGCATTCACATAGGCGAAGAGGATGGTGGATGTACCCGCAAACACCTCTTTCCGCATCCCCAGCGGCATGGTGTAGACCTGATAGGGCGGGGCGCCTGCATGGCTGACAAAGCTGGTAAAGCCGGTCAGCGCCCCCCAGAACAGGCCGGGGGCCACACGGGCGGGGCGCGGTGTGGCAGCCGCGCGGCGGCGCAGCAGCAGGTTCAGCGCGAAGGCCGCACCAATGGCGCCGACGATGCCGGTCACCAGGGCCTCTGGCACCAGATGTGCCGTTGCCCAGCCCAGTCCCACCCCCAGCGTGGTGGCGGGCAGCATGATCGCCAGCACCCGCCGGTCAAAGGCATGGCGATAGGCATAAAGCCCGAACACATCCGAAACGATATAGATCGGCAGCAGCAATCCCGCCGCCATGACGGGCGAGATATACAGGCTCATCAGCGGCACGCTGAGCATGGCGACCACCGGCACACCCCCCTTGCCCATGCCCACAAGAACGGCAGCGAGGCCGGCGATCAGCCAGAAAATTACGTCTTCCACCCTGCCGCCACTCCGCTCGCGCCAATTCACGCAGCCTTTAGCGCAAACAACTTGCGCGAACCAGTCTGGCCTGTCATGCCCGCCCNNCCAAGCCTTGCGACTCTGCCCGCAGGGCGCTAGGCATACCACCGTATACAATCCACCGGAGACGGAACCATGGCACGACCCAAGATTGCACTGATCGGCGCTGGCCAGATCGGCGGCACGCTCGCCCACCTCGCCGCGATCAAGGAACTTGGCGATATCATCCTGTTCGATATCGCGGAAGGCACCCCCCAGGGCAAGGCACTGGACATTGCACAATCGGGTCCGTCCGAAGGGTTCGATGCCGTGATGAAGGGCGCCAACAGCTATGAAGACATCGCGGGCGCCGATGTCTGCATCGTCACCGCCGGTGTGCCGCGCAAGCCGGGCATGTCGCGCGACGATCTGCTGGGCATCAACCTCAAGGTCATGAAATCGGTCGGTGAAGGCATTGCCAAACACGCCCCGAACGCTTTCGTGATCTGCATCACCAACCCGCTGGATGCCATGGTCTGGGCCCTGCGCGAGTTTTCGGGCCTGCCGCATGAAAAGGTCGTCGGCATGGCCGGCGTGCTGGATTCGGCGCGCTTCCGTCACTTCCTGTCGGTCGAGTTCAACGTGTCGATGCGCGATGTGACGGCCTTTGTTCTGGGCGGCCATGGCGATACGATGGTGCCGCTGGTCCGTTATTCCACCGTGGGCGGCATCCCGCTGCCGGATCTGGTGGAAATGGGCTGGACCTCGCAGGAAAAGCTGGACGGCATCGTGCAGCGCACCCGTGACGGCGGCGCCGAAATCGTTGGCCTGCTGAAAACCGGCTCGGCCTTCTATGCGCCCGCCACCTCGGCCATCGAAATGGCCGAAGCCTATCTGAAAGACCAGAAGCGACTGCTGCCCTGCGCGGCCTATGTCGATGGCGCGCTGGGCCTTGAGGGCATGTATGTCGGCGTGCCGACGATCATCGGTGCCAAGGGCATCGAGCGCATCGTGGACATCAAGCTGACCGCCGATGAACAGGCGATGTTCGACAAATCGGTGGATGCGGTGAAGGGCCTTGTGGCCGCCTGCAAGGCCATCGACCCGTCGCTGACCTGATCACATCCGGCAAGACATAGGGGGCGCGGCTGCAGGTCAGCCGCGCCTTTTGCTTTTCGGGCACAAGATCGGCCTATCGCGCTGCACACGGCATCGCGGGCCGCGCAAAGGGGGATGCCATGGCACCAGGCTGGATCGTTCATGCCACTGTCGATGAACCTGCGCCGCTGGTCTGTGCCTTTGTGGCGCATCACCTCGCGCTGGGGGCGGATCTGGTGGATCTGTATCTGGACCGGCCCGCCCCGGCGATCGTGGCGCTGCTGGGCCATCTGCCCCGCGTCCGGCTGACCCTGTGCGACGCGGCGCATTGGCAGGCCGCCGGGCAGGCCGAACGGCCGCCCAGCCATGTCACCCGGCAACTGCTGAACCTGCAACTTGCGCATCAGCGGCTGGAGCAGGACTGGATGCTGTTCTGCGATGCCGATGAATTTCTGGTGGCCCCGGGCGGCTTTGCCGAAACGCTGGCGCAACTGCCGCAAGAGGTGCGCTTTGCCCGGATCAGCGTCGTTGAGCGGGTGCAGCAGGCGCAGGTGCCGCAGCAGGGGATCTTTGATGGCATCTTCCGCAGGCCGCTGGCCGATCCGGCGCAGGTGGTGCAGATCTATGGCCCCGCCGCCGCCACGCTGCTGAACAAGGGCCTGAGCGGCCATTCCATCGGCAAATCGGTGCTGCGCCGCGATATCGGCAAGCTGCGCCATGGCATCCATCACCCCCGCCCGCCGCATTGGGATGCCCGCAAGCGCGGCTATCTGCTGCACCATCCGGGCTGGGATATCTGCCTGCCCGATGTGGCCATCGCGCATTTCGACGGGCTGACCCCGCTGCAATTCCTGCTGAAGCTGTTGCTGAAACATGTCTCGGTCCAGGGTCTGGCGCCGGGGGTGGCAGGTGGGGTGCCCAACCGCTCGCCGGGGCGGGTGGCACAGATCGCGGCGGTGGCGGCCTCTTGTTCCGATCCGCATNNCGAAACGGCCCTGCGCCAGATACACGGGATCGCGGAAATCGCGCTTGATCCGGCGGCGGCGGCGGTGCAACTGCTGCCGCAGGCCGGGCTCGATTTCCGGGCGCCTGCCTTTGATGCCTCGCTGCGCCAGCAGCACGCGGCGCTGATCGCCGCCACAGGTTTCGCGCTGTAAGGAGGTGCCCGCATGGGCCGCAAAGCAGGCCCGCCGCCGGGCGCAGAAATCTCGCCCTATCACGCGCCCGCCTTCATCCCCGATGCCATCGCGAAGGGAAACCACCGCGCCATCATCGGCGGGCGCTGGGATGAAACCGGCATCATCCAGATGCGTGTCCTGCTGGCCGAGGGGCTGCGGCCGAAGCATCGGCTGCTGGATATCGGCTGTGGCCCGCTGCGGTCGGGCTGCCGGATCGTGCCCTATCTGAACCCCGGCCATTACTGGGGCACCGATCTGTCGCGCGATCTGATCCTGAAAGGCTATGCCGACGAGCTGACCGAGGGCGACCGCGCCCGCCTGCCGAAAGCGCAGCTGGTGGGCGATGCGGATTTCGGGTTTCCGGGCGTGCCGGACCATTTCGACTATCTGTTCTGCTTCGCCGTCTTCACCCATCTGCCGATGAACCATCTGCGCCGGGCTCTGCTGCAGATCAGCCGCCGCTTTACCCGGTTCGAGAAATTCATCTTCACCGTCTTTCTGGCCCCCGACGCGCTGGCGGCGCTTGGCCCGGTGCGCCAGCCCGATGGCGTGGTGACGCATGATATCCGCCCGCCCTATCATCTGCTGGCCGAAGATGTGCATCACTTTGCGGCACAGGCCGGGCTGCGGGTGGACATCCGGCCAGACCGGCTGCCGCGCGGTCAGGCCTTGTGCATTGCCCGGCGGGGCTGAGTCTCCTCCGCGATGCTGCCACTGCACCAGCTGCGGTGCGGCATTGCGGCGTTTGCGTAAACAACTCGTTAGCTTGTGATCACACTTTTTCAGGCCGTGATCACAAACGCGATTTTTCTGCGCCAAATGCCGCCGATCCGGCAAAACGCGTTTTGCCCCCGCCTGTTTCTATGGCATCACGCGGCCAAATCAGCAGCGATGGGACATGCTCCATGAACATCCATGAATATCAGGCCAAGGCGCTTCTGCGCAGCTACGGCGCCCCGGTCTCCGATGGCCGCGTCGTCCTGAAAGCGGAAGATGCCAAGACGGCCGCGGGCGAGCTTGACGGGCCGCTCTGGGTCGTCAAGGCCCAGATCCATGCCGGCGGCCGCGGCAAGGGCAAGTTCAAGGANNGCCAAGCAGATGCTGGGCCGCACGCTGGTCACCCATCAGACCGGCCCGGCCGGCAAGCAGGTGAACCGCATCTACATCGAAGACGGTTCCGACATTTCGCGCGAGCTTTATCTCGCGCTGCTGGTGGATCGCCAGTCCTCGCGCATTTCCTTCGTGGCCTCCACCGAAGGCGGCATGGATATCGAGGAAGTCGCGGCCCATACCCCGGAAAAGATCATCTCCTTCTCGGTTGATCCGGCTTCCGGCCTGTCCGATTTCCACGGCCGCCGCGTCGCCTTCGCGCTGGGTCTGGAAGG
>DOMY01000292.1 GCA_003509785.1 Gemmobacter sp. | reverse complement strand
TGGAACAGCAGGGCCGTGGCAGCGATATGGTCAAGGCGCTGCGTCTGGCGCAGCAGATCCAGCCGCGCGACGATACCGCGCTGATGCTGGAGGATGCGGCGGGCAAATACGGCTTCCGCGTGCTGGAAACCGATGTGCAGGCCAACAGCGCCCGCCCGCGCGTCTGCGTCAACCTGTCGGAAGATCTGGCCGAAACCGGGGTGGATTACGCGCCCTTCGTGCAGCTGCCCGATGCAGGCATGAGCGTGGCCCCCGGCGGCTGGCGCCAGCTTTGCATCGAAGGGGTGCAGCACGGCCAGCGCTATCAGTTCACCCTGCGCGAAGGTCTGCCTGCCGCCGATGGCCAGGTTCTGGCGAAATCGGTCGCGCTGTCGGCCTATGTGCGTGACCGCCAGCCCGGCGTCCGCTTCCCCGGCCGGGCCTATGTGCTGCCGAAAACCGGCGCACCCGCGCTGCCAGTGGAAACGGTGAACACCGAAACGCTGGATCTGACACTGTTCCGCGTATCGGATCGCAACCTGCTGCGCGCGGTGCAGAACAGCTATCTCGACATGCCGATCGCGCAATATGACGAATATAATTTCGAAGGCAGCGTGGGCGAGGAATTGTGGAAAGGCAGCGCCACGGTGGCGATGCAGGTCAACAAGGATGTGACCACCCGCCTGCCGATGGCAGAGCCGCTGAACGGCCTGCCCGCCGGGATCTATGCGCTCAAGGCCGCCGTGCCGGGGGTTGATCCCTATGCGGTGCCTGCGGGCTGGCAATGGTTTGTCGTGTCGGATCTTGGGGTTACCACCCTGTCGGGCGTGGATGGCCTGCATGTGATCGTGCGCAGCCTTGGCTCTGCCGATGCCAAGCCGGGCGTGACGGTGGAATTGCTCAGCCGCGCCAATGCCGTGCTGGGCAGCGCCACGACCGATGCGCAGGGCTATGCCCGGTTCGATGCCGGTCTGGCCCGTGGCACCGGCGCCTCGGCCCCGGCCATGGTGGTGGTCCGCGAAGGCGCGGGCGATATCGCCTTCCTGTCGCTGACCGACCCTGAATTTGATCTGTCGGATCGCGGGGTCGAGGGGCGCGAGGCTGCGCCGCCGGTCGATGTGTTCCTGACCACGGATCNNGATCGCGGCGCCTATCGCGCCGGAGAGACGATCTTTGCCACCGCCCTGGCCCGCGATACCCGCGCCACGGCGGTTGAAGGCCTGCCGCTGACCGCCGTGCTGAACCGCCCCGATGGCGTGGAATACAGCCGCCAACTGGTGCAGGATGCGGGCAAGGGCGGCCATGTCTTTGCCCTGCCGGTGGCAGGCAGCGCCCCGCGCGGCGTCTGGCGGCTGGAGGTGTTTGCTGATCCCGATGCCCCCGCGCTGGCCACGCAGACGGTTCTGGTGGAGGATTTCCTGCCGGAACGCATTGATTACGCGGTGAATGTGCCCGAAGGCCCGCTGCGTCTGGACGATGCCGTGCAGCTGCAGGTCGAGGCCAAATACCTCTTCGGCGCCCCCGGTGCCGATCTGGCGGTGGAAGGCGAGGTTCTGCTGCGCGCCGCCAAGGAACTGCCGGGCTTTGCCGGCTACCGCTTCGGCCGCCATGATGCCCCCTTCGATGCGCGGATGGAATCGATCCCCTCGGGCATCCGCACCGATGCGGCAGGNNCGCCGCGCTGCCGCAGGTCACCGACCCGGGCCTGCCGCTGGAGGCGCGGGTGACCCTGCGCATCGCCGAAGGCTCCGGCCGCCCGGTGGAACGGCGCGAGACCAAGATCCTGACCCCCGCCACCCCGCTGATCGGGGTGAAACCTTTGTTCGAGGATGTGGCGCCGGAAAATGGCGCCGCGCGCTTCAACCTGATCGCCGTCGGCCCCGAAGGCAAACCCGTGCCGCTGGATGTGACATGGGAGCTGACGCGCGTTGAAACGGAATACCAGTGGTATCAATATGATGGCAACTGGAACTGGGAACCCGTCACCTCGCGCACCCGCATCACCGAAGGCAAGGCGAGCCTTGGCGCACAGGCGGTAGAGGTGCAGGCGCCGGTTGCCTGGGGCGCGTATGAGCTGCGCATCAGCGCGCCGGGGATCGAAACCTCCATCCCCTTCTATGCGGGCTGGTACAGCTCTGCCGATGCCAGCGAAACGCCCGACATGCTGGAAATGTCGCTGGATAAACCGGCCTATCTGCCGGGCGAGGTGGCGAAGCTGCGCATGGTGCCGCGCGCGGCGGGCAAGGCTTTGGTCATGGTCATGTCAAACCGGCTGATTTCCATGCAGACGGTGGATGTGGCGGAAGGCGAGACGGTGATTGACCTGCCGGTGACCGATGATTGGGGCGCGGGTGTCTATGTCACGGCCTCGGTCCTGCGGCCGATGGATGCGGCGGCGGGGNNGGGCGCAACCCGGCCCGCGCGCTGGGTCTGGCCCATGCCGCGATTGATCCGGGCGCGGCGAAGCTGGCCGTCGCGGTGGAAACCCCGGCCGAGGCCGCGCCGCGCGGCCCGGTGGAAGTGGCGGTAAAGGTCGATGGCGTGGCCGAGGGCGATCAGGCCTTTGTCACCATTGCCGCCGTCGATCAGGGCATCCTGAACCTGACCGCCTTCCAATCGCCTGATCCGGCGGGATATTACTTCGGCCAGCGCAAGCTGGGCGTGGGCATCCGCGATGTCTATGGCCGGTTGATCGACGGGCTGAACGGCGCCGAAGGGCAGGTGCGATCCGGCGGCGATGCCGGGGCCAATGCCCNNCGCAAGGCCCGCCGCCCACGGAACAGCTGGTGGCCTTCTTCACCGGCCCGGTGGCGGTGGGGGCCGATGGCTATGCCCGCGCCAGTTTCGATCTGCCCGCCTTCAATGGTGCGATCCGGGTGATGGCGGTGGCCTGGTCTGCCCAGGGCGTGGGGCAGGCCGAATCCGAAATTCTGGTGCGTGATCCGGTGGTTGTCACCGCATCGCTGCCGCGCTTCATGGCGCCCGGCGATGAAAGCCGGTTGCTGCTGGAAATCGTTCATGCCACCGGCCCCGCAGGCCGCATGGCGCTGCGGGCGACAGGCGAGGGCGTCGCCCTTGGCGCGCTGCCCGACAGCATCGACCTGGGCGAAAAACAGAAACAGGTGATCTCTGTCCCGGTCACGGCGCAGGGGGCGGGGGTGCAAAGCATCACCGTCACCCTCACCACCCCCGATGGCCGCGATCTGGTGAAAACGCTGGCCCTGCCGGTGCAGGCCAACGACCCCGAGGTTGCGCAGATCAGCCGCTTCGATCTGGAGCCGGGGCAGGCCTTCACCTTTGATTCCAATGCCTTCGCCGGGCTGATCCCCGGCACCGGCACGGCCACGCTGGCGGTTGGCCCCATCGCGCGGCTGAACGCGCCGGGCCTGCTGGCGGCGCTGGATCGTTACCCCTATGGCTGCACCGAACAGATCACCTCCAAGGCGCTGCCGCTGATCTACTTCGATCAGGTGGCGCAGGCGATGCAGCTGAAAGGCGCCGAAAACATTGCCCTGCGCATCGAACAGGCGGTGACCGAGGTGTTGCAGAACCAGACAGCCGAAGGTGCCTTTGGCCTGTGGCAGCCGACGCAGGGCGATATGTGGCTGGATGCCTATGTCACCGATTTCCTGTCACGCGCCCGGGCGCAGGGCCATGCGGTGCCGGATCAGGCCTTCCGCAACGCCTTGGATAACCTGCGCAATCAGGTGAACTACCAGCCTGATTTCGACGAAGGCGGCGAAGGTCTGGCCTATGCCCTGCTGGTGCTGGCGCGCGAAGGGGCGGCGGCGGTGGGCGATCTGCGCTATTATGCCGATGTGAAGGGCGATGCCTTTTCCACCGCGCTGGCGCAGGCGCAGCTGGGGGCGGCGCTGGCCGCCTATGGCGATCAGGCCCGCGCCGATGCCATGTTCCGCAAGGCACAAGGGCGGCTGGATGGGGCGGGGGCGGAAGAACAGATCTACCGCGCCGATTATGGCACCGGGCTGCGCGATGCCGCGGCGGTGCTGACGCTGGCCGCCGAAACCGGCAGTCAGGCGGTGGACCGCGAGGCGCTGGTGAACCGCATCGCCACCGGATCGGCGCTCTCCACGCAGGAAAGTGTGTGGTCGCTGCTGGCATCAAACGCGCTGATCGGGGCGGGGGCGGCGGATGTCACGCTGAACGGCGCGCCGGTCGACGGGCCGCTGGTGCGGGTGGCCAATGATGCCTCGGCGCCGGTGGTGGTGCAGAACAACGGCGCGAAAACCCAAGTCACCGTAACCACTTACGGTATCCCGTCGGAGCCGGTGGCGGCGGGTGGCAATGGCTATGGCATCAGCCGCAGCTATTACACCCTGGAGGGAGAGCCGGTCACGCTCGATACCGTGAAGGTGGGCACGCGGCTGGTGACGGTGCTGGAGGTCACGCCCTTCAATCGCGGTGAGGCGCGGCTGATGGTGGCCGATCCGCTGCCTGCCGGGTTCGAAATCGACAACCCGAACCTCATCAGCGGCGGCGCCATCGCGGCGCTGGATTGGCTGGGGCTGCAAACCGATGTGGCGCATAGCGAATTCCGGCAGGATCGCTTCCTGACGGCGGTGGATCGCTATGATAACTCCAGCTTCCGGCTGGCCTATATCGTGCGGGCGGTGTCGCCCGGCAGCTTCCGGCATCCGGCGGCTTCGGTCGAAGACATGTATCGCCCGGATTACCGCGCCCGCAGCGAAACCGGCCGCGTGACCGTGGCCGAGTGATGCGCGCCCGCTGGCCCCTTGCGCTGGCCCTTGCCCTTTGGGCGGGGGCCGCCGCCATGGATGCGGGGCGCGATTGGGTGGCGGCGACGGTGCTGCCGTCTGTGGCGCTGCAAACCGCGGTCGAAGTGGTTGATCGCAATGGGATTCTGCTGCGCGCCTATACGGTGGCCGATGGCCGCTGGCGCATGGCGGTTGCCCCGGAAGAGGTGGATGCCGATTACATCGACATGCTGGTGGGCTATGAGGACAAAAGGTTCTGGACCCATCACGGGGTGGACTGGATCGGGGTGGCCCGCGCGGGCTTGCAGGCCCTGCGGCATGGGCGGGTGGTGTCGGGCGGATCAACGCTGACGATGCAGGTGGCGCGGCTGCTGGAAAACAGCGGCACCGGGGCGCTGGCGGGCAAGCTGCGGCAGGCCCGTGTGGCGCTGGCATTGGAGACGCATTTCACGAAGCGTGAAATTCTGCAGCTTTATCTGCACCTTGCGCCCTTCGGGGGTAATCTCGAAGGCGTGCGGGCGGCCTCATTGGCCTATTTCGGCAAAGAGCCAAAGCGGCTGACCCCGGCCGAAGCGGCGCTGCTGGTGGCCATTCCGCAGGCGCCGGAAGCGCGGCGGCCGGACCGCCATTTGCAACGCGCAGTGGCGGCGCGGGATCGGGTTCTGGCGCGGGCTTTGCGCGACGGGGTGATTTCGACGGAAGAGGCGCAGGAGGTGCGGGGCGAGGTGGTGCCGATGGCGCGGCAGCCGGTGCCGATGCTGGCCCCGCATCTGGCCGACCGGATGCGGCGCGAGGCGCCGGGGGCGCCGCGCATCCAGCTGACGCTGGAGGCCGGGTTGCAGAAGGCCTTGGAATCGCTTGCGAAAGAGGTTGTCGCGGGGCAGGGCGATCAGCTGCAGATCGCCATTCTGGCCGCCGACCATACCTCGGGCGAGGTGCTGGCATCGGTCGGATCGGCGGGGTTTCTGGCAGATCGGCGGCAGGGGTTTGTGGATATGACGCGGGCGCTGCGGTCGCCCGGCAGCACGCTGAAGCCTTTGGTATACGGGCTGGCCTTTGACGAAGGGCTGGGCCACCCGGAAACCATGATCGAAGATAAGCCTGTGATTTTCGGCACTTATGCCCCCCAGAACTTTGACCGCATCTTTCGCGGAACGGTGCGGATGCGCGAGG
>DOMY01000148.1 GCA_003509785.1 Gemmobacter sp. | reverse complement strand
CTGCAGGACATCATCGCCATCCTCGGGATGGACGAACTGTCGGAAGATGACAAGGTTGCCGTGGCCCGCGCCCGCAAGATCGAGCGTTTCCTGTCGCAGCCGTTCGACGTGGCGAAGGTCTTCACCGGCTCTGACGGTGTGCAGGTTCCGCTGGAAAAAACCATTGCCTCGTTCAAGGCAGTTGTGGCCGGTGAATACGATCACCTGCCCGAAGCGGCCTTCTACATGGTCGGCGACATCGAAGAAGTGAAAGCCAAAGCTGCCAAACTCGCCGCAGCAGCGGCGTAAGGGGGCATAAATGGCCAACACCCTGCAATTCGACCTGGTGTCGCCCGAACGGAAGCTCGCTTCCGTTCAGGCCACCGAGGTGCAGATCCCGGGGACTGACGGCGATCTGACGGCGATGGAAGGCCATGCGGCCACCATCACCACGCTGCGGCCGGGTATCCTGAAGGCGATTTCGCCCCAAGGCACCGTTGCCTTTGCCGTGACCGGCGGTTTCGCCGAAATCACCGCAACGGGCGTGACGGTTCTGGCCGAACGTGCGGTTGCCGTGGAAGACATGTCGGGCACCGTGGTTGACGATATGGTGCGCGAAGCGCGCGATCTCGCCGCCATTGCCCCGGATGATCAGAAGGCAGCTGCCGAAAAGATCGTGAACGACCTGCTGGCCCTGCGTCAGTCGATCGCCCACTGAATCGCACAGCTCCGAAGTTAGGCAAGGCCCCGATCTGATCGGGGCCTTGCTTTTTTCATGAAGGGCCTGGCTAACTGTCGTCCGGTCAGGGGAGGGGCACATGGTGAAGCGGATTGCCACAGCCAGCATCGGCATCCAGCAGGGCAACCGGGTGATGTTCACCGATTTCATCGACGGTGGCCCCATGTGGNNCAGCCGCGAAAGCCGCCACATCGTGCGCTTTGCCGAACGTTTTGCCGAAGCGCCGACCGTCATGGTCGGCCTGTCGATGTGGGATATCGACCATAACCACACCTCCCGCGCCGATATTGCCGCAGAACAGGTCACCGCCGAAGGCTTTCATCTGGTGTTCCGCACCTGGGGCGATACCCGTATCGCCCGTGTCCGGGCCGAATGGACGGCGCTTGGCCCGGTGATCGACGACGATCACTGGCAGCTGGACTAGCGCCTCAGCCATGAAAAAAAAGGCGCGCAGGGCAGCTGCGCGCCTTTATCGTCTGGCCGAACAGATCAGCCGCGGTTGTACATGCCTTCGTAGATCGGAACCAGCGTTTCGGTCTCGAACAGCGACGACACGCTGGTGCCGTGCCAGATGTTCAGAATCGCCTGGGCAAACATCGGCGCGGTGGGCACGATGCGGATATTCGGCGCATTCTTCACCGCTTCGGTCGGCTCGATGGAATCGGTGATGACCAGGGATTTCATCACCGATTTGGTGACCCGCTCAACCGCCGGGCCGGACATGACGCCATGGGTGATATAGCTGTGCACCTCGGTCGCGCCGTTTTCCATCAGCACTTCGGCTGCTTTGCACAGGGTGCCGGCCGTGTCGCACATGTCATCCACGATGATGCACTTCTTGCCTTCGACATTGCCGATCACCGTCATCTCGGCGATTTCGCCCGCCTTTTCGCGCCGCTTGTCCACAATCGACAGCGGGGCGTTGATGCGCTTGGCCAGTTCGCGGGCGCGGGCCACACCGCCCACATCGGGCGATACGATCATCAGATCTTCCATCTGGCCCTTGAANNGTTGTCCACCGGAATGTCGAAGAAGCCCTGGATCTGTGCGGCGTGCAGATCCAGCGTCAGAACGCGGTCGATCCCGGCTTCGGTCAGCAGGTTCGCCACCAGCTTGGCGCTGATCGGGGTCCGGGCCTTGGCGCGACGATCCTGGCGGGCATAGCCGAAATACGGGATCACGGCGGTGATGCGATCCGCCGAAGACCGGCGCAGCGCATCGGTCATGATCAGCAGTTCCATCAGATTGTCATTCGCCGGGTTCGAGGTCGGCTGGATGATATACATATCCTCGCCGCGGACATTCTCGAACACTTCGACAAAGATCTCCTGATCGTTGAACCGCTCCACCCGGGCATCGACCAGCCCGACCTGCATCCCGCGATGCATCGACATCCGCCGTGCGATGGATTTCGCAAGCGAGAGATTCGCATTGCCGGAAATGAGCTTCGGCTCTGTCATGGCTGCCATGGCGCTGGTCCTGTGCTGTGGGGCCAGGGATTCGGGGCCCGCATGAGACGTTGACACCGCTTATCACCGGGTTACGGTCGGCGCAAACCGCGCAAGATACAGGAGGGTCCAATGGCCCGGATCGACTATTATTTCACCACCGTATCGCCTTTCGTCTATCTGGCCGGGGTCCGGCTGGAAGACATCGCAGCACGGCACGGGGCTGAAATCACCTACAAGCCGGTGGATGCGCAGGCGCTGTTTGCCCGCACCGGCGGGCTGGCCCTGCCGCAGCGGCACGACAGCCGCAAAGCCTATCGCCTGCAAGAGATGGCGCGCCAGTCCCGCAAGCATGGCCTGCCGATCAACCCGCAGCCGATGTTTTGGCCGGTGAACCCGGCGCCTTCGGCCTATGCCATCATCTCGGCCCAGACGGCGGGGGGAGGCGATCTTGGCGCGCTGGTCCATGGCTTTGCCCGGGCCTGCTGGGCCGAAGACAAGGACATCTCTGATGATGCGGTGATCCGCGATCAGCTGGAAAAGGCCGGGTTCGATCCTGCCCTGTCGGATCGCGGGATGCTCAGTGCCGCCGAAAGCTACTCCGTCAATCTGGAAGAGGCGGTCTCGCGCGGCGCTTTCGGCGTGCCCTTCTACATTACCGGGGAAGAACGGTTCTGGGGCCAGGACCGGCTGGAAGATCTGGATCTGCACCTGTCCGGAAAGCTGTGATCGGGCCAGAGGATCTGGGCGGCCATGCGACGGCCTGGCGGCACTGGGGGCAGGGCGCGCGGCAGGTGCTGGCGCTCCATTGCTCGCTGGCCCATGCCGGTGCCTGGTCGCGGCTGGCGGCGGCTCTGCCGGGGGTGACGCTGACCGCGCCCGATCTGCCCGGCCATGGCCGCAGCGCCGATTGGACAGGCGCGCGCGATCTGCACGAAACCGCCACCGGGGTGGCCATCGCCCTGGCCGAACGCATCGGGGCGCCGCTTGATCTGATCGGCCACAGCTTCGGGGCGACGATTGCCCTGCGCGTCGCGCTGGAACGCCCCGATCTGCTGCCCAGTCTGGTGCTGATCGAACCCGTGCTGTTCAGCGCCGTGCGCCAGACCGCCGGGCCAGAATTCACCGATTTTGCCGCAGGCTATGTGGCCGTCAATGCCGTGATCGACCAGGATCCCGCGCAGGCGGCAGCGCTGTTTCACGGCGTCTGGGGGCATGGCCATTTTGCCGAACTGCCTGCAGCACAGCGCGATTACATGACGCGGCGCATGGGCCTTGTGGCCGGGCAGAACCCGGTCCTGCTGGAGGATCTGCCGGGCCTGACCGCGCCGGGCCGGCTGGAATCTTTGGCCCTGCCGGTGCTGTTGCTGGAAGGCGCCGAATCGCCGCCGGTGATTGGCGCCATCCAGCAGGTTCTGGCGGCACGGCTGCCCCATGCCCGGCGGCAGATCATCGCCGGGGCGGCCCATATGCTGCCCGTCACCCATGCGGCAAAGGTGGCCGCGCAGGTTGTGGCCTTCTGGGCAGAAAGCTCCTGCCCGGCGTAACCCACCCGGCGTAACCCCGCCGTCAGATCAGTGACAGGAAGCCATCCACATCAGCCTCGGTGGTGGCCCAGCTGGTGACCAGCCGCGCGCCCTCCTGCCCCGCAGGCGCGGGCATGTCATAGAACCGTGCCCCTGCGTCACGCAGCCGGGCCGATGTGCCGGGCGCCCAATGCGGAAACAGGATATTCGCCTCAACCGGATGGGTGAGGCCCGCACCACGCGCCACCAGCCCCTCGGCCAGACGCGCCGCCATGGCATTGGCATGGGCCGCCCAATGCAGCCAGCGCCCGCCATCCAGCATGGCCACGATCTGCGCCGCCAGATAGCGCGATTTCGATACCAGATGCCCGGCCCGCTTGCGGCGCAGCTGCAGCTCCCAATCGCGGGCGGGATCGAACATCACCACCGCCTCGNNCCCATCAGCCCCACCTTGGTGCCGCCGAAGGACAACGCATCCACCCCGGCCCGCCAGGTCAGATCCGCAGGCGCCGCCCCGGTGGCCGCCACGGCATTGGCAAAGCGGGCGCCATCCAGATGCACGGGCATCCCCTTGGCACGGGCCAGCCCCGCCAGCGCGGCGGTCTGCGCGGCGCTGTAAACCGTGCCCGCCTCGGTTACATTGGTCAGCGACAGGGCGCCGCGCTGCACACCATGCACACCGCTTTCCCCGGTCTGGGCCAGAACCGCCGACAGTGTTTCTGGCGTCATCCGGCCATGGGCGCCCTCGGCCAGCACCAGCTTGGCCCCATGGCTGAAGAACTCCGGCGCACCACATTCATCTTCGGCAATATGGGCGTGGCGATGGCAGATCACCGCGCCCCAGGGCGGGCACAGCGCCGCCAGCGCCAGCGCATTGGCCGCCGTCCCGGTGGTCACAAATTGCACCGAAGCCTCGGGCGCCTCCAGCACTTCGCGCAGCAGATCGCGGGCGCGATCGCTCAGCGGATCGGTGCCGTAGCTGGGCGGAAAGCCGGTATTGGCCTCGGCCAGCGCGGCCATGACTTCGGGCGGAACGGGGGCGGCATTGTCAGAGGCGAAAAACATCAGGGCGTCTCGTCGATGATATAATCTTCCCAGTCATCTTCCGTCACCTCAAACTCCGGCACGGTCCAGCCCCGGACCGATGCGCCCGCCTTGTGCACGCTGTCAGGATCGCCGGTCAGCAACGGATGCCATTCCGGCAGCGGCTTGCCTTCATGCAGCAGCCGGTAGGCACAGGTCTGCGGCATCCAATAGGCGATATTCGGCAGTGCCTTGGGGGTCAGCTGCACGCAATCCGGCACAAACTGCTTGCGGATCGGATATTGGGTGCAGCGACAGCTTTCGCCATCCAGCAGCCGACAGGCGACGCGGGTAAAGGCCACCTCGCCGGTATCTTCGAATTCGATCTTGTTCAGGCAGCATTTGCCGCAGCCATCACACAAGGACTCCCATTCTTCGGGGGTCATCTTCTTCAGGGGAACAGTTTCCCAGAACCGGGGGCGCAGCTTGGACATGGGGACAATCTGCGCCGGGGCGCGGCAAAAGGGAAGGGGGGCAGCAGACCGGCAGGGCCGGGGACAAAAATCTTCGAAGATTTTTGCAATTTTCTTCGAAGAAAATTGCGCGTCACGCTGCGGAAAGGATCTCGCGGGCGCGGGTGCAATCGGCATCCATCTGCGCGATCAGGCCGGGCAACCCGTCAAACCGCATCTCGGGGCGCAGATAATCCACCAGCGCGACCGACAGGTGATGGCCGTACAGATCGCCCTTGAAATCGAACAGGAAGGTTTCAAGGTTTGGCGTGTTCTCCCCGAACATCGGGCGCACCCCCAGGCTGGCGGCGCCGCTATAGCTGCCCGCCTGCAGCCCGGTCAGCACATCGACCTTCACCGCATAAACCCCCAGCCGCGGCAGGTGCAGCCCCGCCACGCTCATGTTCGCCGTGGGATAGCCCAGTTCGCGGCCGCGCTTTTCGCCATGGATCACCGCGCCTTCGATCCGGTGCAGGTGCCCCAGCATCGAGGCCGCGTCCCGTGGCCGCCCTTCCGACAGCGCATTGCGGATGGCGGTCGAAGACACTTCCTTGCCGCCCGCCCGCAGCAGCGGCGCGATGGTCACGCCAAAGCCCAGGGCCTCGCCCATCTTCTGCAGATCGGCCACGGTGCCCTTGCGGCCCCGGCCAAAGCAGAAATCGGTGCCAACCGTCACATGGGCCACGCCCAGACCGCGGGCCAGCACTTCGGTCGCAAAATCTTCGGGGGTCAGCGTCGCCATCTCGCTGCCAAACGGCAGTTCGTACAGATGCGTCACACCCAGCTTGGCCAGACGATTGGCCCGCGCTTCCGAATTCATCAGCCGGAAAGGCGGGGCATCGGGGGCAAAATATTCCCGCGGATGCGGTTCGAAGGTCAAAACGCCCAGCGGCCCATGCCGCCCGGCCTCGTCGATGACAGAGCGGTGGCCCAGATGAACCCCGTCGAAATTGCCCATGGCAACCGACGCCCCGCGATCTTCGGGCGCAAGACCCTGCCAGTGCTGGATAACCTTCATGCGTCCCCGGCGTGCGAGGGCGCGGCCCTCAGTCGAACTTGCGGCTTGGCGCCAGAACCAGCGCTTCACCCTTCAGGACAACGGTATTACCCACAGCGCAATGGGTTTCAAGGGTCACCCGGCGCTTCGCATGGTCGATCGCCGTCACCTTCACCTCGGCATAGACGGTATCGCCGGGGCGCACGGGGGCCATGAACTTCAACGACTGGCCCAGATAAACGGTGCCATGCCCGGGCAGCTGCTCCCCGATCACCGCCGAAATCAGCCCGGCGGTCAGCATCCCATGGGCGATGCGGCCCTGAAAGATCGTATCCTGGGNNAAACTTCGGCAAACAGTTCGATATCGCGGTCGGTCACGGTTTTCCGCAGGTGGCGGATCATGCCGATTTCGATGTCTTCGATGCAGATCGTCCCGCGGGGCATGTTGTCGAGCATCCTGCTATTCCTCCCGTTATTGCGCTGCAGTCTAGCATATGCTGCGCTGCAGCGCAATCCGGAGAGAAATAATTTGGCGCAGATTCGACTAAAGCCGCAACATTGTTGCGGTTGCGTCAGCCAAGATGGCCCCGCGCATAGGTCGGCGCCAGCTTTTCGGTGGCCAGCCAGGTCTCCAGCAGCGCCGGATCGGGGTTCGCGGCATCGGTGCCGAACTGCTGTGCGACAATGCCTCCCGTGATGAACAGCGTGTCGATCGCCTCGTTCTGGCCACCCAGCACGTCGGTCCAGGGTCCGTCGCCGATGCACAGGATTTCGGCATTGTCGATCTGGCCATGGGGTTCGGCCAGCTTGCGCCGCGCCAGATCATAGATCGGCGGATGCGGCTTGCCGAAATACAGCGTGGCGCCGCCCATCTCTTCATAGGCCTGTGCCAGCGCACCGGCGCAATAGACCCGCGTATGGCCCATATCCACCACGATATCGGGGTTGGCGCACAGCATGGGCAGGCCCCGCGTCTTGCCATGCAGCAAAGCGGCGCGGTAATCCTCTGGCGTTTCGGTCAGATCGTCTTTCAGCCCGGTGCAGACGATGCCCTCGGCCTCGTCCAGGCCAACGAATTCGATGGCAGGCTTGCCCTCGGCCAGGGCTTGCAGTTCGGGGGCCAGATCGGTGAAGAAGGGCATGTCCTTCTCCGCGCCGATATGGTGGATGCGATAGCCCACCGCGCCGCTGAACAGAGCATATTGTGCGGCATCGCCCGAAGACACCACCAGATCATAGCAATCTTTCGGCGCCCCCAGCCGGTCCAGCTGTGCCAGAACCGAACTTGCCGGACGCGGCGCATTGGTCAGCAGCACCACGGCCCCGCCTTCGGCCCGGAATTTCTGCAATGCAGCGACAGCCTCGGGGAAAACGGTCTTGCCATTGTGCAGGCAGCCCCAAAGATCGCAGAACACCGCGCGGTAATCGCGCGAAATCTCGGACAGGGCGGAAATCAACTGGGTCATCTTTGGCCTTTCCTCTGGGCTGCGGCACCGCGATGCAGATGGGCAGGGCATAGCGGCCGCGTGTCACAACCATGTTTACGCGAGCCGGGCCGGGGGGGAAAGGCAGGAAGGGCAGAAGGATGGGTGGCCCGGCCCCATCGGGGGCCGGGCGCAGCCCTCAGAATTTCAGCGAGGGGATGATCTGTTTCTTGCGGCTCATCACGCCCGGCAGAACGACGGTATCGCCCTCCACCTTGCAGCCGAACGAGGCTTCGGCCAGGGCCTTGACCAGATCATTGGGCACCAGCAGCGTGGCTTCTTCGCGCAGGATGTCGATCACGAACAGCAGCACCTGATCGGCGCCGTCTTCCTGCGCAACAGTCACCATCGACTCCATCAGGCTGGCCTTGCGGTCCAGCAGAACCTGCGGCGCCGTGGTTTCCAGTACGGAAACCCGCAGCTCCTTGCCCGCCACGTTATATTCCTTGGAATCCATGCGCAGCAGTTCCGCATCCGAAAACGCCGAAACATCGGATTTCGCGGCAAACATCGCGGCGGCCAGGTCAGGGATCGCCACGCCAAGATCGGCAGCCAGCTTTTCAGCCACCGCGCGGTCATGCGCGGTGGTGGTGGGGCTGCGGAATTCCAGCGTATCCGACAGGATGCAGGACAGCATGGCGCCCTTGATGCCGCGCGGGGCGCGCGCCAGATCTTCGCCCATCAGGTCATGCATCAGTGTGGCGGTGCAGGCCAGCGGACGGATCGTGATGTCGATCGGGGTCTTGGTCTTCAGGCCGCCCACCAGCATGTGATGGTCGATGATGGCCAGCAGCTTGGTGTCGTTGATGCCTTCGGGCAGTTCGGCAGGGTTGTTGGTATCCACCACAACCACCTCTTCGCCCGCTGCAACGGTCGTGATGATTTCGGGCTTCGGCAGATCCCAATGGCGCAGCACAAAGGCCGCTTCGGTATTGGGTTCGCCCAGCAGAACGGCGGTGGCGGGGGTGCCTTTCACCTCGGTCAGATACCAGGCCCAGATAATGGGAGAGCCGGTGGAATCGGTGTCGGGGGATTTGTGGCCGAAAACCTTGATCATTCTGATGGTCCCTAGGCTGAGAACGGTCGGCCGCGTTATAGGGCGGCGCTGCGCGCTTGTCACGCATCCCCACGGAAGGCGGCATCTTGCCGCAGCGCAGCACGCAAAAATCTTGCAAGATTTTTGCAAATTCCTTCGAAGGAANNCGCTCGATCACCCAGCCGCGCTCTGCCAGCAGCTGCAGCACCCCGCCATGCCCCGAAAGGTGCAGCGCGCCAAAGGCGGCCAGCGTCGGCCCCCGGGCGGCGGCATCCTCGATCACCGCAATCCAGGCGCGGTTGCGGCCGGTCATCATCGCGGCCTCCAGCCGGGCATATTCGGCATCGGCCTTTTCGGGCGTATAGCCGGGCATCGTCGCCGATTCGTGGCGCAGCAGCTCCCACAGGCGGCGGCTGTCCTGCGCGAAATAGCTGTCGGCCATGGTCACCGCATAATCATCGACGCGGTCTTCCATCAGCAGCGTGGTGCGGATCATGGCGATCTGATCGGCTTCCGAGATTTGTTCGAAGATGCGGAACACGGTTGTATGCGGCTCCAGCGCGCGGATGGCGATGCCTTTCGCTTTGGCACGGCTGGCAAGCGTCTGATCCAGCCCGCTGCCGGTTGTGGCGCCGGGCAGGCTGCAGGGCGGCATGGCCAGGCTGACCGCCAGATACCAGGGCCGCATCTTGGCGGCCATCACGGCGGGAATATTGCGCCGCGTCATCGCCGCCGACAGCGTCTGCCAGTCTTCGGGCGGCATCCGTTCCATCAGGCTCGGTCCGTCCTGCAGGAACAGAAGCCCCGGATCGCGGGCCAGATCGGCCTTCAATGCCCGTTCCTCTTCGGGGCCAGCCTCGACCAGCAGGGTCTGCGCTGCCTGCAGGATCGGCTCTACCCGCTCCAGTGTCGCGGCATGGCGCGGGTCGGGCAGGTGATAGGTGCCCAGAAGATGTAGGGTCGCGCCATCCTTCGTGGCCCGCCACAGATTGCCCTGCGCAAAGGGCTGCGCCGCCGTGGCCGCATCCAGCGCCTGCCGGTCTGCGGCGGGCAGGGTGCCAAACNNGCAGGCCGCCTGCGCCGCCGTGGCACCGCCCAGGGCGACAGCGGCAATAAAGGCGGCTACCCGCAAAACGGGGCGGCGGAAGATGCGGGTCATCGGACATTCCTTCTTTCCCCCAGCTTGGCATGTGACCGGCGCAAGGGGAAGTACCGCAGGATCACAGCTTGCAGAGCGTCCCGCCCGAGGTCGGCAAGGCCCGGGCAACAGGTGCGCGGCCAGAACTGGGCCGGGTTCCGCCGAAGCGCGGGATGCTGCGGATTTTTCGGCGATGAGCGTTGACAGGCGCACAAACCTTGCCTAACTCTCCCCTCGTTGGCACTCGCATCAAGTGAGTGCTAACCTGAATTCAACCCTAACCTAGGGAGTGTTACCAGATGGCATTCAAACCGCTTCATGACCGTGTTCTGGTCAAGCGCGTCCAGAGCGACGAAAAAACCAAGGGCGGTCTGATCATCCCCGACACCGCAAAGGAAAAACCCGCAGAAGGCGAAATCGTCGCTGTGGGTGAAGGCGCACGCAAGGACTCGGGCGAACTGATCGCGCCGAGCGTCAAGGCGGGCGATCGCGTTCTGTTCGGCAAATGGTCGGGCACCGAAGTCACGCTCGACGGGCAGGAACTGCTCATCATGAAGGAAAGCGACATTCTCGGCATCATCGCCTGAGGACCCGGGGGCGGTGCGCGATCTGCGCACCCCCGGCTCGCTGACCTTTTCCTGAAATCACAGACACTGGAGCAAGCACATGGCTGCTAAAGACGTCAAGTTTGATACCGATGCCCGCGACCGCATGCTGCGCGGCGTGAACATCCTCGCCGATGCGGTGAAGGTGACCCTGGGCCCGAAAGGCCGCAACGTCGTGATCGACAAATCCTTCGGCTCGCCGCGCATCACCAAGGACGGTGTGACGGTTGCCAAGGAAATCGAACTGTCCGACAAGTTCGAAAACATGGGCGCCCAGATGGTGAAGGAAGTCGCTTCCCGCACCAATGACGAAGCGGGCGACGGCACCACCACCGCCACCGTTCTGGCGCAGGCGATCATCAAGGACGGCCTGAAAGCCGTGGCCGCCGGCATGAACCCGATGGACCTGAAGCGCGGCATCGACATGGCCGTGATCAAGGTTGTTGCCGCCATCAAGGCCGCCTCGCGCCCCGTCAAGGACAGCGCCGAAGTCGCCCAGGTCGGCACCATCTCTGCCAATGGCGAAGCCGAAATCGGCCGTCAGATCGCTGATGCGATGCAGAAAGTCGGCAACGAAGGCGTCATCACCGTCGAAGAGAACAAAGGCCTCGAAACCGAGACCGAAGTTGTCGAAGGCATGCAGTTCGACCGCGGCTACCTGTCGCCCTACTTCGTCACCAATCCCGACAAGATGATCGCGGATCTGGAAGACGCCCTGATCCTGCTGCACGAAAAGAAACTTTCGTCGCTGCAGCCGATGGTCCCGCTGCTGGAAGCCGTGATCCAGTCGCAAAAGCCGCTGATCATCATCTCGGAAGACGTGGAAGGCGAGGCTCTGGCCACGCTCGTCGTCAACAAGCTGCGTGGCGGCCTGAAGATCGCTGCCGTCAAGGCACCGGGCTTCGGTGATCGTCGCAAGGCCATGCTGCAGGACATCGCGATCCTGACCGGCGGCCAGGTGATTTCTGACGATCTGGGCATGAAGCTGGAGAATGTCACCATCGACATGCTCGGCCGCGCCAAGAAAGTGTCGATCACCAAAGACAACACCACCATCGTTGATGGCGCTGGCGACAAGGCTGAAATCGCAGCCCGCGTGTCCCAGATCCGCGCGCAGATCGAAGAAACCTCTTCGGACTACGACCGCGAAAAGCTGCAAGAGCGTGTGGCCAAACTGGCGGGCGGCGTTGCTGTCATCAAGGTTGGCGGCATGACCGAAGTCGAAGTGAAAGAGCGCAAGGACCGCGTCGATGACGCGCTGAACGCAACCCGCGCTGCCGTGCAAGAAGGCATCGTGGTTGGCGGCGGCGTGGCGCTGGTTCAGGCCGGCAAATCGCTGGACGGCCTGACGGGTGCAAACTCCGACCAGAACGCCGGTATCGCCATCGTGCGCCGCGCCCTGGAAGCTCCGCTGCGTCAGATCGCTGAAAACGCTGGCGTCGATGGCGCTGTCGTGGCTGGCAAAGTGCGTGAATCGTCGGATCTGTCCTTCGGCTTCAATGCGCAGACCGAAGAATATGGTGACATGTTCGCCTTCGGCGTGATCGACCCGGCCAAAGTGACCCGCACCGCGCTGGAAGATGCAGCTTCGGTTGCCTCGCTGCTGATCACCACCGAAGCCATGATCGCTGACAAGCCTTCCGAAAAAGCTGCCGGCGGCGGCGGCATGGGCGGCATGGGCGGCATGGACGGCATGATGTAATCACCCCGCAAGGGATGGTTGGAAAGGGCGCCTTCGGGCGCCCTTTTCTATTGCGCACAGCTCGAACCTCTCACGTTAACCATTTGTTAACGATTGCGGCAGCAAGGGGGCCAAACCCGGCAGAATTACCTAGAATTGACCATTTTCCCCCCACCTTGCGAGCACATTCCGGGGCGAATGTAAGGTTAATGAAGTCTGTCGGAGTGTGTAGCCATGCGAGCCTTGCCGAACAGTGTGATTGCCCAGCTGCTGTATGCAGACGAAACCTATCTGAACTTTGCCCGCCTCGTGGGCGAGATCGACCTGCATCTGGCCCGCCACTGCAACGGCAGCCATCGCCTGGGTTGGGACAGCGACGAGGTGGCATGGTTCGATATCGGCAATCGCCGCATCCTGCTGGCCCGGGCCGAACCCGCGCCCGAAGGCTATGCCGCCTGCCTGACCGTGGCGGCGGGCCCTGCCCCCTATGCCCGCTTTGCCCCCAGCGCCGGCTGTATCGCGGCCGATCCGCGCAAGCTTTGTGCCCAGCTGGTCGACAGCATGTTGCGCCATTATCCCACCGATACCATCGTCTGGCAGGAAAGCACGGCGCCGCTGGATGCCGAACTGGTGGATGCGCTGGTGGAACTGGTGCCGCCGCGCGCCGAGCTGGATGAAATCGCCAAGGTCGATCCGGCGCCCGTTGCGGCAGGCAAAGGTGAAACCACCTCGCCCGATATGGACCGGCTGCGCAATATCCGTTCAGCGCTTTATGATCCGTCGGAAGACGACACCCCGCGCGACTCGATCCAGCTGCGGCTGGCCAGCCATGCGATGAACTGCACTTTGCTGGCCGTCAATCTGCCGGTGGGCGCGGCCGTGATGACCTACAGCCTGCTGCGCGGCGAAAACATCGGCCTCAGCGCCCGCGCCATGGCGCTGACCGGTGCAGCCATGGTCTTCCTGCAATCGGGTCTGGGTGACCGCGTCAGCGCACTGCTGTAATTTCTGCACCGCCGGGCAATCCCCGGCGGCTGCCTTGCCTAAAGACCGGCGGCCTCCAGCCCGGCCCGGTCTTCCGGCGCCAGATCCTCCAGCCGCACAAGATAGGTATGGATGGAAAAAACCACCGCCCGGCTTTCGGGCAGACGCAGCAGGCATTGCCGCTCGCTCCGCATGTAAAGCCGCTGCTCCGGGTGCGGGCGCGGTTCGCCCTCGCGCCGGGGCTGGAACAGCGCCGCATCCTCGTAGACCAGCGCATTCATCCGGCACAGCACCTGATCCGGCCGGATCGCATCGAACAGCCGCTGCACCCGCCGCGCCAGATCATCGGTGTAATGATCAACGGGCACATGGATGCGGGTCATCGGCTGGCCCAGCTTTTGCGACAATGTCCAGCTGGCCGGAAAGCACAGGATCGCGCCGGTCAGCAGATGTTCATCCCCCATACGTTCCAGCAGGCACAGATCCTCCTGCACCAGACGCCCGGCGGTGACCAGCGGCTGCGCCCGGTCGATCGGCACGCTGATGCCATCGGGCCGCCGCACAGCCGCTGGGCCGATGTGATACCCCTCGGTCTGCGCCAGACGCGCCAGAACCTTTTCCAACAGCTCTGCCGCGGCCGGAATGGCGCCGGGCAAAAGGCCATGCACCAGCGGCAGTTGATCGCGGATACGTGCGTCACGCTCGGCCATCTGGCCCGCAAAGGCATCATCGACGCGCAACCAGTCTTCCGGCGCGGCGGGCAGGATCCCGGGCAGGCGCGCGGTGCGCGGGTCCATCCAGGGGGCAAACGGCAGGCGGGATTGCAGGATCGGCGGCATCATGCTGCAATCATAGCTGCGGCTTTTCCGGCCTGCCAGAGGCGACAGCGCCCCGCATTGCAGCACCACCCTTGCAGCGCGGCGCCACCTGCCCCATTCTGGCCCTGGATTTGTCCAAGGATCATTGTCATGCGCCGTTCCCTGCTGTTGCCCTTTGCCTGTCTTGCCCTGCTGTCTGCCTGCGGCGGTTCCTCCGGCGGGGGCGCGGCACGACAGGGCAACTGGGCCTCGATGTCAAACCCGGCAGCACGATATTGTGCCGATCTGGGCGGGCGGCTGGAACTGCGGCAGGAACAGGCAGGCGAGGCCGGGTATTGCCACCTGAAAGATGGCACCGTGGTCGAGGAATGGCAGCTCTACCGGGGCCGCAACAGCCTGTAGCGCCACCCGGGCTAGATATGCAGTGCGCCTGCGGCGCAAGACACAAGCCCGGGCAGCGGCCTGCGCCGCCGCCCGGGCGCCGTGCCTCCGGCGGGGGTATTTGNNGCGATGCGCAGGCCGATCTGGGCGTGATCCCGCGGGCCAATGCCCAAGCGGTGTGGCGGGCGAAGGATGTGCAGTTTGACGTGGCCCGCATCGACGAGATCGAAGCCGTCACCAAGCATGATGTCATCGCCTTCCTCACCCATCTGGCCGAACATATCGGGTCTGACGATGCGCGCTTCGTGCATCAGGGCATGACCTCGTCGGATGTGCTGGACACTACGCTGAACATCCAGCTGGTGCGCGCCGCAGATCTGCTGCTGGCCGGGATGGACCGGGTTCTGGCCGCGCTGAAAACCCGCGCCCATGAACACAAGGATACCGTGCGGATCGGGCGCAGCCATGGCATCCATGCCGAACCGGTTACTTTCGGCCTGAAAATGGCCGAAGCCTATGCCGAATTTTCCCGCTGCAAGGCGCGGCTGATCGCGGCCCGCG
>DOMY01000283.1 GCA_003509785.1 Gemmobacter sp. | reverse complement strand
AAGAAGGCGATATCCCAGCCGGTGAAATCGAAATCGGCCAGATCCTTGGTCTTCAAAGTCTTGTCGCCAAAGCTGACTTCAGTGCCCAGAGAATTGCGCGACGCCAGCGCCACGATTTCATCCACCGGAAACTCGCGCTCGGCGAGAATGTTCAGCATTTCTTTGCCCACGTTGCCCGTGGCGCCGACGACGACGACCTTGTAGCCCATCGGTTTTCCTCCTGAGAGTGTCAAAAGCGACGAGGCCAATTAGCGCATAGGGGGGGCGGGGGGAAGGGTTTCCTTGGCCGATTTCGCAAAGTCGCGCGCAAGGGCCAGCTTTGCGGCGAAAGCGTCACGGTCATGCCGGGGCGGGGCATCTGCCGGGGTGTCGAACCGCGGGTAATAGACATGGTCCAGCCAGGTGAGAAAAGCCGCGCGCAATGCCGCATCATAGGCCAATGCGCCGGGGCTGGCAAAAAGGCTGTTCAGCGCCTGCTGGTCGGCGGCGGGGGTGACAAGGCCGGGCAGCGCAAAGAAGGCCCGGCCAAGGGTGATCACCGGCCTGTCGTGAAAGAAGCTTTGCAGCCCCATCGAGGAATTGACGGTGACAACGCCACGGCTGGCCGCGATCTGGGCGAAACTGTCGGTGCCATTGTCCAGCACGGCGCGCCCGGTGGCAAGCAGGGGGGCCAGCAGCGGGGCGAGGCTTGTCCGGGCCGAGGGATGTTCCTTCAGCCGCAGATGCCAGCCTTCGGGCAGATGCCGGGCAGCCTCGGTCAAGGCGGCGAGAAAGCCTGCCATGCCACCGCACCAGCCGGCAAACAGCGTCAGCTGGCTGTCATCGGGCACCTGCAACGGGCAGAACAGGAACGGCGCATCGGGCAGTGCGCCGGTGCCTTGCCCCACATCCGCGCGGCGCGACTCCCGCGCCACCAGCCCGGCGCCGATGGCGCGCCAGCCGGTGGTATCGGTGGTTGTGGCATAGTGGCGAAAGAACGCCGGGTCTTGCGGCACCGACCCCTCCCCATTCACCCCCGCGGGGTCCAGCGTGATGCGGCCGGGCAGGGGGGCCAGTTCGGCGTAAAGCCTGGGCGCTCCGGCATCCCGCGCGCCCTGCATGAAACACATGCGCGAGCCGGTCAGCCCGTTCCAGGCCAGTGCCAGATGATCGGGATGGCGGGTGAAATAGGCCCGCGCCCAGTTATACTGCCCGCGCAGCAGCTGCCGTTTCAGCCAGCGCGCCAGCGCGCCTTTCGGCTGGCGTTTCGCCCGGGTCAGGGCGGTGGTCACACGGGCAGACGTTTCCGGCCAGTCCCGAAAGCTGAGCGGGATCACCGGCAGGCGACGGGCGCTGCCCTCGGCCTCTGCCAGGGCGGCAAAGACCGCAGCCTTGCGGGCATTGTATTCGGCGGGGAAAAGGATCATCGGCCTGCCTTTCTGTGCCGCAAGATAGGGGCAAGGGTGGCCAAGGGAAAGACGCGGAAGTGGTGGATCAATCCACCCGGTCTTCTGCGCGCAGATAGATCAGGCACCCCAGCAGGATCACCAGGCCGAACACCAGAAACAGCGCCGCATAGGGCGTGGCGGGCGGATCGGCGGGCAGGGCCGCGTGCAGGCGCCCGGTCAGGAACTGCGCTATGCCCACCGCCCCGATGCCGAACAGGTTGAGCAGCGTGACGCCACGCCCCACCAGATGCGGCGGGATGAAGGCGCGGCCATGGGCGATGACCATGGCAAAGGTGGCACCAAAGAAGCCCACCGCCGACAGCAGGCCAAGCGTGATCCAACCGCCCGCTTCGGGCCGCAGGGCAAGCGCCAGCAGGGCAAGGGCCGACAGCACATTGCCCCAGAAGATCACCCATTTCCGGGTGTGGAACAGGCGGTCCAGCGGGCCATAGGCGAAATTGCCCGCCACCATCGCCAGCCCCATCACCAATGTGGCGCGGCCCACCGTTTCGGTATCGGCGCCAAACACATCGGCATAGTAAGGCCCGACCCACAGCCCGCGCAGCGCGCCTGCCGCCAGATAGCAGACCGCCATCATGGCAAACACCGGCCAAAGCGCGCGCAGCCGCAGCAGATCCAGCAACGATCCCTTGGCCCCGCCGGTCATCCGAACCGGATCGCGGGTGAAGATCAGCACCAGCGCCGCCACCGCCAGGGTGATTGCCGCCATGGCCCACAGCGTTTCACGCCAGCCGAACAGCTCGACCGCGCGGGCCAGCGGCAGGCTTCCGGCGATATTGCCCAGGCTGCCGATCCCCACGGTGACAGAGGCCAGCGTGGCAAAGACTGCAGGTGGAAACTGGCGGGCAAAGATGTAATAGGCCGCCATCAGCACCGGCGCACAACCAACCCCGATCAGCGCCATGGCAAAGGTGATGGCGCCCGGCGTCTGCGCCATGGCAAAGACCGCCGCCCCGCCCGCGCCGCCACAGGCCAGCAGTGCAACAGCGGTCAACCTTGGCCCCACCCGGTCCAGCGCCCAGCCGACCGGCAGCTGCGCCGCCGCAAAAGCCAGAAACCAGACGCCCGAGGCCGTTGCCAGATCTTCGGCCCCCACGCCCAGATCGGCTTTCAGCACCGGGGCCAGCACGGCCAGAAACGCGCGGTAGAACTGGCTCAGCACATAGGCGGCCACCAGGCAGGCAATGCCCGTTTTCATCAGGCGGCCTGCGGTTTCGCAGCCCAGGGGGCCTCGCGGATCGGCAGGTGGACGATGGCGGAAAACGCGCCGACGCCAACGCCGATCCACCAGACCAGCGTGTAATCCCCGGTGATGTCATACATCTTGCCACCCAGCCAGACGCCCAGAAAACCGCCGATCTGGTGCGACAGGAAGACAAAGCCATACAGCGTGCCCATGTAGCGCAGCCCGTAGATATGCGCGACAAGGCCAGAGGTCAGCGGCACGGTGGCCAGCCACAACGACCCCATGGCCAGCGAGAACAGCAGCACGGTGGTCGGCGTCATCGGTAGCAGGATGAACAGCGCGGCCACGATGGTGCGCGCGGTATAGATCCCCGCCAGCAGGTATTTCTTGGTGTATTTCTTGCCCAGCATCCCGGCCGTGATGGTGCCCGCGATATTGGCCAGCCCGATCACCGCAATGGCCACCGCCCCCAGCGCCGATGTGCTGGAAATGCCAAGCGCCGCCAGTGGCCCGTTCGGGTCGATCGGGCCGCACATCTCGGTCACAAAGGCCGGGAAATGCGCGGTGATGAAGGCCAGCTGATAGCCGCAGGAAAAGAAGCCCAGGAAGATCATGATGAAAGACGGGTCGCGGAACGCCTTGTTCAGCACCGAACCCAGGCTTTCCTCCAGCTCCTGCTTGCTGGCCAGCTGCGACGACCCGAGGAAGGGCAGCGCCAGCAGCGTGGCCATGATGATGCAGGCAAAGATCACGAACACCGTCTGCCACGGATAGCTTTGCAGCAGCAGTTCCGCCAGCGGCGCGCCGATCACCTGCCCGGCCGAACCGGCGGCGGTGGCGATGCCCAGCGTCAAGGATCGGTGTTCCGGCGCCGCAGCCCGGCCCACCACGGCCAGAACCACGCCAAAGCCGGTGCCCGCGATGCCAAAGCCCACCAGCACCTCATACATCTGCATCTCCAGCGGTGTCATCGCATAGGCCGACAGCACCAGCCCCAGCGCATACAGCACCGCACCTGCAACGATCGCCCGCCGGTCGCCAAACCGTTCGGCAATGGCGCCGAACAGTGGCTGCCCGATGCCCCAGGCCAGATTCTGGATGGCAATCGCCAGCGAGAATTCGGCGCGCGGCCAGCCGAATTCTTCCCCGATCGGGATCTGGAACACACCAAAGCTCGCCCTCAGGGCAAAGTTCAGCAGCAGAATGGCACAACCCGCGATCAGGATCGGGGTGAAAAGGGGGGCCTTGGTCATGATGCGCGCTCCGGGTTATGGCGCAGGGTGCGGCGGCGGCCGGGCGGGGTCAATGTGATTATTGTGATGCGCACAATGCCGAAACGTGATGCAGGACCATGAATTTATGCCCATGCTTTGGCACCCTTGGCCGCCGCGCCTGCCCCGCCCATATCCGCGCCTGCCACCATCCCGGCGGCCCATTGCAAAAGCTTTGTGAACTGCGCCAACCTGCCTTGCGGCAGCTGACGATCCGGCTCATCGTTACCGCAAACATTTCAGGGCAGACAGGCGGAGGACGGCATGGGTGGTGACTGGTGGCGGGGTGCGGTGGTTTATCAGATCTACCCCCGGTCGTTTCAGGATTCGGATGATGACGGCATCGGTGATCTGAAGGGCATCACCCACCGGCTGGATCATGTGGCCCGGCTAGGTGCCGATGCGATCTGGCTTTCGCCGGTGTTTCGCAGCCCGATGGCCGATATGGGCTATGACGTGTCCGATTACTGCGACATCGACCCGCTGTTCGGCACGCTGGAGGATTTTGACACGCTGGTGGCGCGGGCGCATGATCTGGGGCTGAAGGTCATTATTGATCAGGTCATCAGCCATTCCTCGGATCAGCACCCGTTCTTTGCCGACAGCCGCCGCGCGCGCGACAGTGCCAAGGCCGATTGGTATGTCTGGGCCGATGCCAAACCCGATGGCAGCCCGCCCAACAACTGGCTGTCGGTCTTTGGGGGCAGCGCCTGGGAATGGGATACAAGGCGGCGGCAGTATTACCTGCACAACTTCCTGCCTTCGCAGCCCGATCTGAACTTTCACAACCCCGAGGTGCAGGATTGGGCGCTTTCGGTGCTGCGCTTCTGGCTGGATCGCGGGGTGGATGGCTTCCGGCTGGATACGGTGAATTACTATTTCCACGATCCGAAGCTGCGCGACAACGGGCCGGAACCGACGGAAGACAATCTTCCGGCGGTGAACCCCTACGAAATGCAGGACCACGAATATTCCAAGACCCGGCCGGAAAATCTGGATTTCCTGGCCCGGATGCGCGTCCTGCTGGATGAATACGACAATCGCACCATGGTGGGCGAGGTGGGCGACAATCCGCGCCGCGCCCTGAAGATCATGGAAGAATATACCAGCGATGGCCGCCTTCACATGGCCTACAGCTTTGATCTGCTGGGGCCAAAATTCAGCCAGAGCCATTTCCGCAGTCGGGTGGAGGGCTTCTTCAAGGCCGCGCCCGAGGGCTGGCCGATGTGGGCTTTTTCCAACCACGATGTGATCCGCCATGCGACGCGGTGGGAAAACTATGGCAGCACCGATGCCGTGGCCCGGCTGGCGGCGGCGCTGCTGCTGAGCTTTGAAGGCTCGATCTGCCTCTATCAGGGCGAGGAACTGGGCCAGACCGAAACCGACATCGAGTTTCACGAGCTGACCGATCCGCCCGGCTTCAAGTTCTGGCCTGATTACAAGGGCCGCGATGGCTGCCGTACCCCGATGGTCTGGGATGGCACGGCGCAGGGCGGCTTTACCGGCGGCACGCCCTGGTTGCCGGTGAAGGCGCCGCAACTGGCGCGCAATGTGATGGCGCAGGAGGGCGTGGCGGGATCGGTGCTGGAAACCTATCGCGCGCTGCTGGCCTGGCGCCAGGGATCTGCGCTGCGCGTGGGCCGCAGCACCTTCTTCGATGTGCCGGAACCGCTGCTGGCCTTCCGGCGCGATACGGCAGAAGGATCTGTTCTGTGCCTGTTCAACCTGTCCGACAAGGCGCAGGAGGTGCCGGTTGCGGGCCTGACGGCACTGGATGGCCCACAAGACGGCGCGACACTGGCCGCAGGCACGCTGACGCTGGCGCCTTGCGGCTGGGTCTGGACCCGCTGTGGTGCAGAGGCAGCGGCGGGCTAAAGCGCCTTCAGCATCCGGTGGCGGATATGGCGGCGCAGCCCCATATCCGTCTCGGGGAAGCTCTGCTCCACTGCAAACCCCTCGCGCTGCCAGAAGGCACGGCCCTTGGGGTTGGCCTCCAGCACCGCCAGCAGCAGGCGGGTGGCCCCCCGCTGCCGGGCCCGGCTTTCGATCCCTCGCAGCAGGCGCGCACCGCCACCATTGCCGCGCGCCATGGCCCCAAACAGCATGAGGCCGATATAGGCATCCTGCGGATCGGGAAAGCCGAAGGCCACCTCGGCCAGCCCTTCCAGCCCCGCAGGGCCGAACAACCCCAGCCGCAGGCTGGTGGCCGGGTCGATCCCCGGCGGGGCATCGGCAAAGAAATCATCCGCTTGCGTGCCATCCACCGGCAGGCCGGTTTCCAGCGCGATGTAGTCGGCGGCCGCCAGAAACAGCGACTCGACCGCCGCGCGGTCGGCCTGGGGATCAAGATCGCGGATCATCGGGCAGGCCTATGTCCAGAATATCCAGTCTCACGGCCCCGGATGGGCGGCGCCAGATCACCTGATCCCCCACCTCGGCCCCGATCAGCGCGCGGGCCAGCGGTGCATGTGGGGCAATGCGGCCCAGGCCTGCATCGGCCTCATCCTCGCCGGTGATTTCGTACCGGGCCTGCCGCCCCTCTTCATCCGCCACGGTCACCCGATGGCCAAAGGCCACGGCATCGCCGCTGTGGCTGGCCGGATCAATGGCGATGGCGGACCGCAGCCGCGCCTCCAGATAGCGGATATCGCGCTCTGCCGCCGCCTCTGGCTGCTTGTCCAGCCGGTCCGGCCGGGCGCGCAAAGCGGCCAGTTCCCCCTGCACCGCCAGCAACCGCGCCTGCAGCGTCGCCAGCCCGCGCGGGGTAACATAGTTCGGATGCGGCGACACCGGCAGGTCGGGCAGTGGCGCCAGATCCGTGCCATCTTCCTTGACGAAGGCCCGGCTCATCGCACGATCGGCTCCAACGGGTCATACAGGATGCCCTCGCCCCAGGCGGCGGCGGGCAGGCTGTCGGGCTTGAACCGGATGTGGCCCAGTTCCGCCCGGCTGAAGAACCGCCGCTCGGTCACGATGCCTTCGGGGTCACGCCAGTCGTCGCGCAGCTGCCCTGCGGTGATGGTGCAGCGGAAATAGATATCCACCTGATGAAAGGTGCCATGCGGATCATGAAATTCATTGATCAGCGCCGGCTCCCCCACGGCCACCGTCAGCCCGGTTTCCTCGAACACCTCGCGGGCCAGATTGGCGGGCAGGCCCCGGCCCCGCTCCACCCCGCCGCCGGGCGCGCACCAAAGATCGGATTTGCCGATGGGAAAGGCATTGACCAGCAGCAGGCGGTCGTCCTGCAGGATCAGCGCGCGGGTGGCCAGGCGGGGGCTTTGAGGTTTCATGCCGCAAGGCTGTCGCAATGGCGCGCGCTTGTCCATGGGGCGCGAAGGCGGCAGACTGGCCCCATGTGGAAAATCCTTGCCGCTTTCCTGATTTTCGCTTTCGCCCCTCTGGCCGCGCAGGCCGGTTGCGTGGTGCTGCTGCACGGGCTGGCCCGCAGCGAAACCTCGCTGGTGGTGATGGAACTGGCGCTGGGGCGGCAGGGCTATACCGTGGTCAATCAGGGCTATCCCTCGACCCAGGCACCAATCCGCGATCTGGTGGATGTGGTGGGGCAGGGCGTGGCGCAATGCCCGCCCGGGCCGGTGCATTTCGTGACCCATTCGATGGGCGGCATCCTGCTGCGGCTGTGGCTGGCGGATCATCCGGGCGCGGCGGGCCGTGTGGTGATGCTGGGGCCGCCCAACCACGGATCGGAAATCGTGGATGCCTTCGGGCATCTGGGCGCCTTTGAATGGATCAACGGCCCGGCAGGGGTGCAGCTGGGCACCGGCGCCGGATCTGTGCCACTGGCCCTGCCGCTGCCCGATTTCGAACTGGGCGTGATCGCAGGCGCCCGGTCGCTGAACCCGGTCTATTCCGCGATCCTGCCGGGTGCGGATGATGGCAAGGTGACCGTGCAATCCACCCGCGTGGCCGGGATGGCCGATCACATCACCCTGCCCGTGACCCATACGTTCATGATGATGGACCCGCAGGTGATTGCGCAGACCCTGCTGTTCCTGCGGACCGGGCGCTTTGATCCGGGGCTGAGCTTTGGTGCCGCCCTCAGGCTTGCCATCGGGCGAAGCGGCTGATGCCAAATTCCTTCGAAGGAATTTGCAAAGTTTTCAAAAACTTTTGCCCGCCACCCGCGGGCCCGCCCGGCTCAGGGCTCGCGCGGTTCGGCGCCCAGATGCCGCTGCCCGCGCTGTTCGGCCAGTTGCATCTGATGCCTGCGTTCGCGGAACCGGGCCCGATCGGCGTCGCTGTATTCGTCCACGCAGCGATGGCACTGCACGCCATCCTCGTATTCCGGGCGCTGGCGGTCTTCGGCGCTCACCGGGCGGCGGCAGGCGTGGCAGCTGCCGTAATCGCCGGGCTGCAGCCCATGGCCGACGCTGACCCGCTGGTCAAAGACATAGCACTGGCCATCCCACAGGCTTTCGCGCTCGGGCACCTCTTCCAGATATTTCAGGATGCCGCCCTGCAGGTGGTAAACCTCTGAAATCCCCTGACCCAGCAGGAAATTCGTCGATTTCTCGCAGCGGATGCCGCCGGTGCAGAACATGGCGATGCGCTTGTTGTGAAACCGCTCCTTGTTCGCCTCCCACCAGGCCGGAAATTCGCGGAACGAGGCGGTGCCAGGATCCACCGCGCCCTGAAACGTGCCGATCTGCACCTCGTAATCATTCCGCGTGTCGATCACCGCCACATCGGGCGCCGAAATCAGCGCGTTCCAGTCTGCCGGGGCCACATAATGGCCGACACGGGCGCGCGGGTCGATATCGGGCTGGCCCATGGTCACGATCTCGCGCTTNNGCGCGGATATGGGCCAGCATGGCATCAATGCCCGCACGCGGCCCGGCAATGGTGCCATTGATCCCCTCCTGCGCCAGCAGAAGCGAGCCTTTCACGCCCTGCGCCTCGGCAAGTTGCTGCAACGGCGCACGCAGCGCGGCCGGATCGGGAAAGCGGGTGAAGTGGTAAAGTGCGGCGATGGTGAACATGCCGCCATCTGCCGCGCGTCCGCGCGAAATGCAAGCGCGGCATTGACGCGGGGCCTCTGCCTGCTACCGATGGGGAACCTGACCCAAGCGGCAACTGGAATGGAGCCTGCCATGACCGAAGCCCTGATCGTGATCGNNATGCAGAATGATTTCTGCCCCGGCGGCGCGCTGGCCGTGGCCGAAGGCGATGCCATCATCCCCGGCATCAACGCCCTGCTGCGCACGGCCCCGGTGCGGGTGCTGACACAGGATTGGCACCCCGCCAGCCATGCCAGCTTTGCCGCCAACCATCCCGGCGCCGCGCCGTTTTCGCAGGTAGACATGCCCTATGGCCCGCAGGTTCTGTGGCCCACCCATTGCGTGATCGGCAGCCAGGGTGCCGCTTTCCACCCGGATCTGAACGCCGATGCCGCCGATCTGGTGATCCGCAAGGGCTTTCGCCCGGGCATCGACAGTTACTCCGCCTTCTTCGAAAATGACCGCAGCACCCCCACCGGGCTGGAGGGCTATCTGCGCAACCGCGGCGTGACGGCGCTGGTGCTGGCCGGGCTCGCCACCGATTTCTGCGTGGCCTATTCGGCGCTGGATGCGGCCCGGCTGGGTTTTGCGGTGACGGTGCGGATGGATCTGTGCCGCGGCATCGACATGGGCGGCACACTGGCCACCGCCTGCGATCAGATGCGCGCCGCCGGTGTGACACTCTCAGAAGCCGTGTGACAGTTTCGTAAACCGTTTTGACCTTGATCGACATTCTGCCCTAGACAGGGGCGGAACAGGGAGGCGCCACCATGGTCGATATTGCGACGCGGGTGCATAATCACAATTGGAGGATCGATCCGATCGTCCGGTCGCTGATCGACACCGACTTTTACAAGCTGCTGATGTGCCAGTCGATTTTCCGCAACAAGCCGGAAACCAACGTGGTGTTCAGCCTGATCAACCGCACGAAATCCGTGCGGCTGGCCGATCTGATCGACGAGGGCGAGCTGCGCGAACAGCTCGATCATGTGCGCAGTCTCAGCCTCAGCCGCGGTGAAAGCACCTGGCTGCGCGGCAATATGTTCTATGGCAAGCGCCAGATGTTCCGCCCCGATTTCATGGAATGGTTCGAAGGCCTGCGCCTGCCGCCCTACCACCTGGAAAAGGTCGATGGGCAATATGAACTGACCTTCGAAGGCCGCTGGCCAGAGGTGATGCTGTGGGAAATCCCGGCGCTGGCCGTACTGATGGAGCTGCGCTCGCGCGCCGTGCTCAAGGGCATGGGCAAGTTCGAACTGCAGGTGCTTTATGCCCGCGCCATGACCCGGATCTGGGAAAAGATCGAACGCCTGCGCCAGATCGACGGGCTGAAGATCGCAGATTTCGGCACCCGCCGCCGCCACAGCTTTCTCTGGCAGGACTGGTGCGTGCAGGCGATGCAGGAAGGTCTGGGCGAGGCTTTCACCGGCACCTCGAACTGTCGCATCGCCATGAAACGCGACATCGAGGCCATTGGCACCAATGCCCATGAACTGCCGATGGTCTATGCCGCCCTGGCCGACAGCGATGCCGAGCTGGAGCAGGCGCCCTACCGCGTGCTGGCCGACTGGCACGAAGAACATGACGGCAATCTGCGCATCATCCTGCCCGATACCTATGGCAGTGCGGGCTTTCTGCGCAACGCGCCCGACTGGCTGGCCAGCTGGACCGGGATGCGCATTGATTCGGGCGATCCGGCGACGGCGGCCGAAGATGCGATCCGCTGGTGGCGCGACAAGGGCGAAGATCCGGCGCGCAAGCTGGTGATCTTTTCCGACGGGCTGGACGTGGCCAAGATCGAGGAATTGCACGCCCGGTTCGCGGGCCGGGTCAAGGTCTCCTTCGGCTGGGGCACGCTGCTGACCAATGATTTCCACGGTCTGGCCGGCAACCGGCTGGCGCCGTTCAGTCTGGTCTGCAAGGCCGTCAGCGCCAATGGCCGGCCCACGGTCAAACTTTCCGACAATCCGAACAAGGCCATGGGCCCGGCGGATGAGGTGGCGCGCTACAAGCGTGTCTTTGGCGTGGGCGCCCAGCAGGCGGCCGAGGTGATCGTGTAATCAGCCGCCGCCGGCCATCACATGCCGCGCCCACATCAGGGCGCGGGCAATGTGGCTGCGATGCACCGGATGATCGGGCGGCAGCCGGGGCGCCGCCCAGCCAACCGAGGCCAGCACCCGCGCCAGCGTGAACACCGGCACCATGGCGGCATCCAGCGGGCGCAGGCTGGCGTAGCCCTCTATCAGCGCCGCCTGCAAGGCCGGGCGCTGCGGCTCATACAGATCCTGGCTCAGCACCGTGCCCAGATCATACAGGCGGAAGCCGAAACCGCTGTCGTCAAAGTCGATCAGCGACAGGCCGCCCGGCGCGACCAGCACGTTTTCCCGCAGCACATCGGCATGAACCAGCCCCAGAGCCGCGCCGCGCGCATGATCCGCCAGCCGTTCGCGCAGAAAATCGCGGGCCTGGCGCAGCGTGGCGGCAGCTTCGGCATCCAGCAGCGGATGATCCCAGAACCGGCCCCAGAATGGCGTCTCGCCCACCAGCCCCGCAATATCCCAGCGCGGGCGGCTGAAATCCGCAGGCAGCGCCAGCCGGTCCGTCGCCTCGTGCACCTCTGCCAGCAGCCGCCCCAAGGCGCGGTGCCGGGCTTGCTGTTCTGCCGGCGTGCCCGGTAGCGGCACCCCGGCCTCGCCCAGCGGATCGCCGGCCACCCAACCCACGACAGAAGCGCGGCGCCTGCTGGACAGTGCAGGCAGCAGATCGCCATCCGCCGTGGGCACCGGGGCGGGCACCGGCAATCCCTGTGCAGCCAGCGCCCCGCACCACCACAGTTCAGACCGGATCGCCGCCTCGGTCTGATAGCCCAGCCGGTGCAGCCGCAGCGCCGCCTTCGCGCCATCCGGCAGGCCGATGGCGTAAACCGCATTCTCGCGGTTGCGCAGTTCGGCCAGCACGGTGGCACCCCACAGGCCCGCGGCCTCGGTTGCTTCGGTCATTCGTCATCCACCTTGCCGCGCAGCGATTTCACCTCGCCGCGCTGGGTTTTTGCGGCCAACCTGCGCCGCTGGCTGCCCAGCGTCGGCTTGGTGGCGATGCGCCGCTTGGGGGCGATCAGCGCCTGCTGGATCATCTCCACCAGCCGCTGTTCCGCCAGTTCGCGGTTGCGCGCCTGACTGCGGGTTTCCTCGGCCCGAATGACGATCGCGCCCTCGGTGGTCCAGCGCCGCCCGGCCAGCTTCTTCAGCCGGGCCTTTACCGCAGGTGTCAGATGCGGCGAACGTTCGGCCTCGAACCGCAGTTCGACGGCCGTTTCCACCTTGTTCACATTCTGCCCGCCCGGCCCCGAAGAACGCGAGAAGTTTTCAGACAGTTCCCAGTCGGCGAGGATGACAGTATCGGAAATACGCAGCATAGGCAGACATTACCGTGAACCGCAGCCAGAGGAAATGGGGCAGAGAAAGCGCAGCAAGATCAGGTATTCATAAACTGTTCATATTTTAAGCGCAGTTCCGACAATGTTTTAAGGGCGCCATTCACAAACCATCCACCATTCACAAACGAGAAAGGGTTGCCGCAAAGCGGCAACCCTTTCCGAGTTCCAAGGAGATGGGCCAGTTAGGTTTCAAGCCCAATCAGAGTATTGATTTCCAAGGGGTTGCCCTTAGATATCGCGCCTCCTGACTGTCCCGACACCTCTCTCCAATATCACTCTAGACACTGGATCACCTCCTTTCAATGTGTTGCCGATAAGGGTAAGGTGACACAGATATTGTGTTTGTCAAAAGTTTTTACGCCAGTGCTGCGGTAAACTTTGCGGCAATCAGGNNTGCAGCGGTAAATTTTCCGACAATCAGGCGGAATGGCACAAGTGCAACAGCGGCCAACGCCAGCTTCACCAGCCAGTCGGCAAGGCCCAGCGAAACCCAAAGCGGCGCCATCGGGCCAAAGCCCAGCAGCGGCAATACTTCATTGGCCCAGCTGACGTCATTGCCCGGTTCGATCCAGATCAGGCTGGCGGAAAAGGCGATGCTGAAGAACAGCGCCGTATCCAGCGAAGACCCGACAAGGGTGGATACCAGCGGTGCCTTCCACCAGCTGCCGGCGCGCAGCCGGTCGAACACGGCGATATCGGCCATCTGGGCGCAGAGGAAGGCCAGGCCCGAGGCCAGCGCCACCCGCAGCGTCACCAGCGGGCCGAATTCGCCCATGATCTGCGTGCCGATCAGCGAACAGGCGATGCCCACCGCAAAGCCCACCAGCACAACCCGGCGCGCAGCAGCGGCACCCTGCAGGCGGTTGGTCAGATCGGTCACCAGAAACGCGATGGGATAGGTCAGTGCACCCCAGGTCAGCCAGGGGCCAAGCAGGTATTGCACAAGGATGTTGGAAGCCACAACAGTGGCCGCCATGGCAAGGATGCCAGGCAGAAGAGATTTCGACATTTGCATTCCGTTTTTTACAAGGTCGCGGAGACTTGGCCGGAAACCCTCATGGCTCCGGCAGGCAGGGCGCGGCATTACGCGCCCTGCGGCGGTCTGTCAACTGTCAGGGGGCTGCCAGAACGGCAGCACATTGCTTCGGCAGATCGGCCATCGTGTATTCCCGCGGGCCGCGCACACGGGGCGCCGGATCTTTCGGCTTCTTGGTGGCTTTGGGCGGGTTCAGGTAATCGGTCACCCACCAGGCCAGCGTATCGTCACAGCCATTGCCGCCCTTCGACAGCTCATCCACCGTCGGCGTCTGGGTCTGGCAGGCGCTGGCACCCCTCGGGCATTTCAGCCGCACATGAAAATGCGTGTCATGCCCGGCCACGGGGCGGATCTTCTGCAGCCAGGCGGTATCGCGGCGCTTGGCGGTCTTGCACATCTCGATCTTCACGGCGGCGGCGACGAAGATGCGGTCCACCCGCGCATCCGAGGCNNCCGCCACGAAGATGCGATCCACCCGCGGGTCCGATGCCGCCGCCCGCAGCAGGGCATGATGCGACGCGGTCCAGTTCTTCGTGACGCTGCGCTGATCCGCAGACCGCACCGGGATGGAAGAGATATTTTCGCGCTCGCTCCGCGTCAGGTTCACCCGGGCAGGGGGCAGCATCCAGATATCGGCATCCAGCCCGATCTGATGGCTGGCATGGCCCGAGGTCATCGGCCCGCCGCGCGGCTGGCTGATATCGCCAATATACAGCCCGGCCCAGCCCACCTTGGTGGCCGCAACCGAAAGTTCGGTCAGAAACTGCACCATTTCCGGCTGACCCCAGTTGCGGTTGCGCGACAGGCGCATGGCCTGCCAGGTCGGCCCGGTTTCCGGCAGCTGCACCAGCCCGGCAGCACAGCCCTTGGCATAGGATCCGATCGGCATCGGCGCCTGTTGCGAGGCCACGTCAAACGCCCCGAACAGCGCGTTTGCGCGGGTTTCGGGCNNGGCGGGCAGGGCGGTCAGCACAAGGGCTGCGGCAAGGGTCAGCGCGCGCATCATCGGATGTCCTGCTCTCCATAGGGTTTGACCCAGATTAGCAGAACAAGCCCGACGAGAAACAGCCCGATCAGCGGCGCCACGCCGATGCGCTGTGATCCGCTGATGTCCGATGCCACGGCGATGGCAAAAGGCGCGATGAAGGCTGTGGCCTTGCCCGAAAGGGCGAACAGGCCAAAGGCCTCGGTCGCGCGTTCGGGGGTGGTGTGATACACCATCATGGTGCGCGAGGCTGCCTGCACCGTGCCGCCCGCCGCCCCGATCAGGATGCCGCACAGATACATGATGATATCCGGCGCCCCCGATCCTGCGGCAAAGGGAATGCCAAAGATCCCCTCGCGCGACATGCCCACGATCACGGCAGATACCGCGATCAACACCCAGATCGACCCTTTGATAACGGGCTTCGGTCCGCGCGCCGCATCCATCTTGCCGCCGATCCAGGTGGCCAGCGCCGCCGATATCGCACCGATGATCCCGAAGATGCCGATCTGCGTCACGCTCCACCCCAGAACGCCCGAGGCATAGACGCCGCCGAACCCGTAAAGCGCATTCAGCGAATCGCGGTAGAACATCGAAGACATCAGATAGGCGAACAGGCTTTGCCGTGTGGGCAGCGATTTCAGCAACCGCCCCAGATCGGCCAGCGCAGGCCCCAGCTTCAGCCCGGTGCCCATGCCGCGGGGTTCCTTCACCCACAGGAAGAACGGCACCATGAACAGCGCATACCAGATCGCGGTAAACGGCCCCACCGCCCGCGTGCCTTCGCGCAGATCCGGGTCAAGCCCCAGGATCGGNNTCGGCTCGATCCCGATCAGCGTCTTGCCCGTCACCCCGCTTTCGGCAAACAGCAGCAGCATCACCACCAGCGACACGATCCCGCCGGTATAGCCAAAGGCGAAACCCGAACCGGAAATCTTGCCCATCTGCTCGGCCCCGGCCAGCGAGGGCATCAGCGAATTGGTAAAGATCGTGGCGAATTCCATCCCGATCAGCCCGATCCCGAAACACAGCATCGCCAGCGTCAGATTGAGCGCGGTGGGCAGCAGATACCACAGACCGAAGGCGCCGATCACATAACAGGCCGAAAACGCCCAGATCCACACCATGCGCCGCCCCGATCCATCGGCAATCGCGCCCAGGATCGGCGCCAGCACCGCGATGGCGATCCCGGCCAGCGTCTGGCCATAGCCCCAGGTCGCCTGTGCCTGCGCCGCCGCCGCATCGGGCGCCATGCCAAGGCTGGCGTAATGCGCCCGCGCCACCTCGGCAAAATAGGGGCCGAAGATGAAGGTCAGCAGCAGGGTATTGTAGGGCTGGCTGGCCCAATCGAAGAAATACCAGCCCCAGATGCGTTTGCGATCCATGCGCAGCCCTCCTGTTCCGGGTGATGAAGCCCGAAACATGCTGCAGGTGCAAGCGCCGCTTTACCGTGCGGGCGGCCAGATCCGCCCGGCATCGGCGTCGATCCAGCCCTGCACCCAATCGGGCAGCGCCGGGCTTTCCACATTCTGCCCCATCGCCGCCATCACCCGGTCCGGCGGCACGATCCCCTGGCGCGAGGTGACGGCAGACCGCGCCAGCATCTGGCTGCTGCAGTCGCCATCCCGCCACATCGTCTGGTCGATATAGATGAACCGCGCATCCCAGCCGATGCAGCGCGACCGCATCTCGAACCGCTGAAAGGCCGTGACCCGCTTGCGATAGCGCGTCGAATTCCCGGCAATCGCCATGCCCCAGCCCATCCGCTGCACCGTGGCCGCAAGCCCGGTGCGGATCCCCAGCGGCACCCGGCCCAGATCATACAGCGTCAGGGTGCGGCCGTTGTTCAGCTCCATCCAGGGGTCGATATCCCAGGGCCAGCAGATGTGCTGGCTCACATGCGTATCGAACAGCCCCAGCTGCGGGGCGCGGCGGGCATTCAGGATTTCTTTCATCAGCCGGGCATAAGGATACATGGCGGCACCTCCGGCCCCTTCGCTGCCGTTGCCTGCCCGGGCCGTCAAGCAAAACGCTGCGGAAACGGTTGTGCTTTTGGGGCCGTCGCGCTACCTGAAACATAACCGAAAATGAGGGCTCCATGATCTCGATCCTGCAAATCCTGCTGATGCTGCTCAGCGTCGCGCAGTTCATCATCATCGCCCATATCATCCTCAGCTGGCTCATCAACTTTCAGGTGCTGAACCTGCGCCAGCCGCTGGTGGCCCAGATCTGGGATGGCATCAACCGCCTGCTGGAGCCGGTCTACGGCCGCCTGCGCTCTGTCCTGCCCAATCTGGGTGGCATTGATCTGGCGCCGCTGGTGGCCCTGCTGGCGATCTATGCCCTGCGCATCCTGATCGTGAACAACATGCCGATGTTCTACTGACCGATGCAGCATCCCCGCGCGCTTCTGGCCTCGGTCTTCGGCTATGGCGCTTTCCGCCCCGGCCAGGAAGAGATCGTGGAGGCCGTGCTGGCCGGGCGCGACACGTTGGCCATCATGCCCACGGGCGGTGGCAAATCCCTGTGCTTCCAGCTGCCTGCCTTGTGCCGCGATGGCGTGACGGTGGTGATCTCGCCGCTCATCGCCCTGATGCGCGATCAGGTGCGGTCCTTGCGCGAAGCGGGGGTAGAGGCCGGGGCGCTGACCTCCGGCAATACCGATGAAGAAACCGAGGCGGTGTTTCAGGCGCTGGACGAAGGCCGCCTGAAACTGCTGTATATGGCGCCGGAACGGCTGGCCTCGGGCAATACCACCGCCCTGCTGCGGCGGATCAACACCAATCTCATCGCCGTGGACGAGGCGCATTGCATCAGCCAGTGGGGCCATGATTTCCGCCCCGATTACCTTCGCATCGGTGAGCTGAAACGCGCCCTGGGCGTGCCGCTGGCCGCCTTTACCGCCACGGCGGATGAAGAAACCCGCGCCGAAATCGTCACCCGCCTGTTCGAGGGGGTGGAGCCTGCCACCTTCCTGCGCGGCTTCGACCGGCCGAACATCCACCTCGCCTTTGCCGTCAAGGACAACCCGCGCCGCCAGATCCTGGATTTTGCAGGCGCCCGCAAAGGCCAGTCCGGTATCGTCTATTGCGGCACCCGCTCTAAAACCGAGGTGCTGGCCCAGGCCCTGCGCGATGCGGGCCATTCCGCCTGCCACTACCACGGCGGGATGGAGGCCGGGGATCGCCGCGATGTCGAGGTGCGGTTTCAACAGGAAGACGGGCTGATCGTCTGTGCCACCATCGCCTTCGGCATGGGGATCGACAAGCCCGACATCCGCTGGGTCGCCCATGCCGATCTGTCAAAAAGCATCGAGGCCTATTACCAGGAAATCGGCCGCGCCGGCCGCGATGGCGCGCCTGCCGAAACACTCACGCTCTATGGCCCCGACGATATCCGCCTGCGTCGCAGCCAGATCGACGAAGGCGCCGCGCCGGTGGAACGCAAACAGGCCGATCACGCCCGGCTGAACGCGCTGCTGGGTCTGGCCGAGGCTGTGGCCTGCCGCCGTCAGGTGCTGCTGGGCTATTTCGGCGAGGCGTCGGAACCCTGCGGCAACTGCGATCTCTGCGACCGCCCGGCGCAGCTCTTCGATGCCACCGATGCCGTGCGCAAGGCACTGTCTGCCGCCTTGCGCACCGGCGAATGGTTCGGGGCGGGGCATCTGATTGATATCCTCACCGGAAATGCCACCGCCAAGGTGCGCGAAAAGGGCCATGACCAGCTTCCCACCTTCGGCGTCGGGCGTGACCTGTCGAAAACCGGCTGGGGCGCGGTCTTCCGCCAGATGATGGGCCGCGATCTGTTCCGCCCTGATCCTGATCGTTTCGGCGCCCTGCGCATGACGGATGCCGCCCGCCCGATCCTGCGGGGCGAGGAAAGCATCACGCTCCGGCGCGACACGATCCAGACCGCCGGGCGCCCGGTGGTCAAGGCGCTGGTGGCGGAAGAGGATGCGCCGCTGCTGTCCGCCCTGAAAGCCAAGCGCCGCGCCCTGGCCGAAGCCGCGCGCGTGCCCGCCTATGTGATCTTCCCCGACCGCACGCTGATCGAAATGGCCGAACGCCGCCCGGCTTCGCTGGATCAGATGGCGCAGGTGTCGGGCGTGGGGGCCAAGAAGCTGGAAAGCTATGGCGCGGCCTTCCTTGCCGTCATCACCGGCGCGGCCGAAAGCCTGCATCCGCAGCGGATGCGCCTTGCTGGCCGCCCGGCGGGCGAGGTTTTTGATCGGCTGGCCGAAGCCCAGCTGCGGCTGATGCGGGGCGAAGACGGCATCGGCAAGCCGCTGTCGCTGTCGCAATCCGCCCTGCGCAAGATCGCCGAGGCGCGGCCCACCACCCTGTCCGATCTGGATCGCGCGGGCGATCTTGGCCCCGCCAAGCTGGAACGATTTGGCGAAGCCTTTCTGGCAATCTGTCGCGGCGACTGATCTTGCCTTCGCCGCCCGGACCTATAGCTAGGCCGGGAAGGAGACTGCCATGCTGACCGTGATTTCCCCCGCCAAACGGCTGGAACCCGCGCCCCGCGCCCTGCCCGAAGGCATCCATCCCACCGCCCCGGCCTTTCCCGCCGATACCGGCCTGCTTGTGGAAACCGCGCGCGGGCTGACGGCCGCCGATCTGCGCAAGCTGATGGATATCTCGCCCGCGCTGGCGCAGCTGAACGCCGATCGCTTCGCCGCCTTCGGCACCCAGCCCGCCGCACCGGCGGGTCTGCTGTTTGCGGGCGATACCTATTCCGGGCTGGAGGCAAAAACCATGGAGGCCGACGCCTGGCTCTGGGCCGCGCGCCATCTGCGCATCCTGTCCGGCCTTTACGGCCTGTTGCGCCCCACCGATGTGATCGAGCCCTACCGGCTGGAAATGGGCTCGCGCCTCGCCAATCCGCGCGGCGGCGATCTTTACGCCTTCTGGGGCGACCGCATCGCGCAGGCGCTGAACGCGGCGGGGGCAGAGACCGGGGCCGAAGTGCTGGTGAACTGTGCCTCTAGTGAATATTTCGGCGCGGTGGATCTGGCGGCGCTGAAGCTGCGGGTCATCACCCCGGTGTTTCTGGATGAAAAGGACGGCACCGAAAAGGTGATCAGCTTCTGGGCCAAGAAGGCCCGCGGCGCCATGGCCCGCTTTATCGCCGATCACCGGCTGACCGATCCGCAGGCGATCCGCGATTTTGATATCGGCGGCTACCGCTTCAGCGAGGCGCAGGGCGACCGCTGGCTGTTCCGCCGCAGCCTGTGATCTGTCACGCGGCATTGCCCTGCACCTGTGATGTGCCGAGCAACCTGCCCGGCGCATAGGTCTCCAGCACCTCGCAGATCGCCGATTTGCGCAGCGGTTTCGTCAGATAGCGGTCCATCCCGATGGCCAGAAGCTCGGCCCCGTCGTCTTCGATCGTATGGGCGGTCAGCGCTATGATCGGCACATGGCCGCCGCCCGGATGCCCCGCTCCCGCCTCCAGCGCGCGGATGGCCTGGGTCGCCGCACGCCCGTCCATTTCGGGCATGGAAATATCCATGAAGATCAGATCGGGGGCAAAGCTGGAAAACAGCGCCACCGCCTCGCGCCCGTTGCCCGCAAAAACCAGATCCAGATCCAGATCGCGCACCATCTTGCGGAACACCAGCTGATTGGTCCGGTTGTCCTCTGCCGCCAGCACCCGCAGGCGCCGGGCGGGGGCGGGCAGGGTTGCTGTGCCCGGCGCCAGATCCTGCAACCGCCGGTACAGATCGGCGCGCAGCAGCGGTGTCTGCAACAGGGCCTGCACTGCATCGGCCCCCGGCAGTTCCCGCGCCGTGACCGGGCTGGACGACATCAGCAGAACCGGCGCCACCACCCCCGCCCCGCGCAGCGCCTGCACAAAGGCCAGCCCGTCCATCTCCGGCATGTCATGATCCACCAGAATCACGTCAAAATCCGCATCGCCCTGCAACAGCGCCAGCGCCTCTGCGCCGGACCGGCACAGCACAGCCTGCATCCCGCAGGTCTGCAGCTGCCGGTCCAGAATAGTGCGGTTGATATATTGATCATCCACCACCAGCCCGCGTTTCAGCGTCACCGTGGCCGGATGCCCCCCGGCATCTTCCGCCACCGGCAGCGACAGGCGAAAGCCAAAGCACGACCCGCGGCCCGGCTCGCTGTCCACCCAGACGGCGCCGCCCATCCGTTCCACCAGCCGCCGGGTAATGGCCAGCCCCAGCCCCGTGCCCTCGAACCGGCGGTTCGCCGCATTATCCACCTGATTGAACTCGCCAAAGATCAGATCCAGATTTTCGGCGGCAATGCCGATGCCGGTATCTTCCACCGTCACATGCAGCTGCTGCGCCCCCGGTTCGGCGGCAATCCCCACCACGCGGATCAGCACATGCCCGAGGGCCGTGAATTTCACCGCATTGCCCACCAGATTGGTCAGCACCTGCCGCAGCCGCCCCGGATCGCCGACATAGCGGGTGGGCAGGAACATGTCGAAATCAATCATCAGATCCACGCCCTTGGCCCGGGCCTGCGGTTGCAGCAGCATCGCCACCTCATGGATCACCCGTTCCAGATCAAAGGGTTCAGGGTTCAGGGTCAACCTTTCGGCCTCGATCTTCGAATAATCCAGAATGTCATTGATGATGACCAGCAACGCCTCGCCCGATGACCGGATGGTATCGGCAAACAGCCGCTGTTCCTCGGTCAGCGGCGTGTCGCACAGCAGTTCGGCCATCCCCACCACGCCATTCATCGGGGTGCGGATTTCGTGGCTCATATTCGCGAGGAAAGCTGATTTCGCGCGCACCGCCGCCTCGGCCGTTTCGCGGGCGGCTTCCAGCGCCGCCTGCTGTTCCCGCGCCCGCGTGATATCCACCCGCAGGCCGACGCGGCCACCATCCGGGGTTTCCTGGTCGATCACCCGCAGCCAGCGGCCCCCCGTCAGCTCCTNNACAGCTCCTGTTCGAAATCGGCGCCCGGTTCTTCCCGCAGGCGCAGCCGGTCTGCGATCCAGTCATCTTCGCGCCCCAGCGCATCGGCATATTGGCCATGTGTCAGGCCGAAGCGCAGGATGGATTCAAAGCTTGCCCCCGCAAGCATGGCGGGGGCGCTTTCGGGGTAAAGCTCGCGGTAACGCTGGTTGCAGGTCATCAGCCTGTCCTCCCTGTCGAACAGCACGAAACCATCGGGGATCGCCTCGATCGCGGCCCAGATGCGCTTGTGATCGGTGATATCCAGCGCCAGGCTGACCATGTCGCCATCCCGCGCCCGCCGGTCGGTCAGCCGCACCCAGCTGCCCCCGGAAAACTGCAGCTCTACCGCTGGGATCGGGTCGGCCTCCCACCGGGCGAGCATACCGGCGCACCAATCCTCGGCGCTGGCCTCCCCGATGTCGATCAGCCCGGTTTCCGCCACCCGGCGCAGGATGGTGGCATAGGGCGTGCCCGGCGCGAAATCCTCGCCATCAAAGGCGGCCAGCCAGGCGCGGTTCGCTGTCACCAGCCGCAGGCCCGAATCGAATACGGCAAACCCGTCGGGAATGGTGTTGACCGAATCCCACAGCCGCCGTTCCGCCATCACCGCCGTGGTATGCGCCCGCTCCAGATCCGACAGGAAACGCAGGTTCTGGCCCTTCAGCGCCTCTGCCTCTGAAAGGGCAGAGCGCATGACCTGCCGCTGTTCCACGATCTGATCCGACAGCGCGCGGGCGTGCAGCGCCAGCTTTTCATTGGCGGCCTGCAATTCGCGGCTTTTGTGTTCCAGCAGCCGTTCGGCGGCCAGCCGCGCCCGCCNNCGTTCCGAAAGATCCATGCGATTCCCGTTCATCCGCCACTTGGGCCGCCTGAACCGGAGGCTGGCGGAACAAGATGAAACAAGCCTTAACGCCCGCAGCGCGATTGCGCCGCAGGGGCTTTGGTGGCAGCATCCGCCCAACTCTTGAGGGGGGATTTCAGATGCGTGCCATTGCCCGGATCATTCTTGCCGGTGTTTTCTGCGCAGGTGCAGCCGTCGCACAGGGGCAGGACAGTGTGCCGCCCAAGCGATTCGTTGTCAGCGCCGATGCCGATCTGCCGGGGGGCGACCGCGCCACCCTGTTCGACACCACGCTGGAGGCCTGCGAACGCGCCTGCACCGCAGATAACGCCTGCACGCATTTCACCTACAACACCCGCAATGGCTCGTGTTTCGTGAAGGCCAACCCGGGGGCCGAGGCGTTTTATCAGGGCGCCTTTTCGGGCCGTGTGGTGGTGGCTGATCCGGCAAAGCTGGAAACCGCCGCCGCGCGCCGCGCCGATCTGGCCTTTCTGCGCGAAGATGATGTCGCCATGGCGCTGGA
>DOMY01000315.1 GCA_003509785.1 Gemmobacter sp. | reverse complement strand
CCGTCTTCGGGGGCGGGTTCATGCGGGACAGGCTCGCCGGTGGCCGGATCTATCGCCACCTCGACCGCCATGCCATCGGCGCAGATCACCATGGTGATGGCCCCATCCGCCCCGCGCACCGGCATGTAGCCCGGCGCGATGACGGCAAGCAGCACGAAAGGCAGCACCAGCACAAAGCCGATGAGGCGGGCAAGACGATGCTGGCAGGCCATGCGGACGGTCATAGCGCAGGGTCNNGTTTTCTGCCAGAACAGGTCGGACCGTCATGACAGTTTGCCGCAGCCTCTGGCATCTATGAGGAAAATTTCCAGCGCCACGGAGTCGCCCGATGAAAACCCATGTCAAAGCTCTGGTCGTCGGCGGCGGTGCCGTCGGCAACGGCATTGCCTATCACCTTGCCAAGGCCGGCTGGGATACCATGCTTGTCGAACGCGACGAGCTCACCTCCGGCTCGACCTGGCACGCCGCAGGCCTGCTGCCGCTGTTCAACATGAGCTATGCGACCACGCATATTCACAAATATTCGGTCGATTTCTACAAGTCGCTGGAGGCCGAAACCGGCCTGAACGCCGGTTTCGCGGTGGTGGGCAACCTGCGGATGGCGCAGCGCCAGGAACGCATGGATGAATACATGCTGTATTCCTCGGTCGCGGAAACCGCGGGCGTGCATCATGAATTCCTGACGCCCGCCCAGATGAAAGAGCGTTGGCCGCTGCTGAACACCGAAGATCTGATCGGCGCGCTGTATCACCCGCAGGATGGCTATATCAACCCGGCGGATGTGACCCAGGCCATGGCCAAGGGCGCCCGCCAGCACGGCGCCACCATCGAGCGCAAGGTGCAGGTGGATGGCTACCGCTGGACCGGCAGCGAATGGATCGTGTCCTGCACCCGCATGATCGAAAAAGGCGGCATGCTGATCGCGGGCGAAGAAAAGTTCGAGATCGTGGCCGAGCATGTGGTGACGGCGACCGGCAACCATGCGCAGCGCACCGCGCGTCTGCTGGGCGTGAAGATCCCGGCTATTCCGGTGGAACACCAGTTCATCGTGACCGAACCGGACCCGATGCTGCAGGAATACCGCAAGAACAACCCCGAACACCCGGTGCTGCGCGACGCCGATGCCAAATGGTATGTGCGTGAAGAGCGCGGCGGCTGGATCCTTGGCCCCTATGAGGCGGGCGCCCCGGCGCGCTTCCTGTATGACGTGCCGGAATCGTTCCGCGCCGACCTGTTCCCGCTGGATCTGGAACGGATCGAGACGGAATACATGTCGATGATCCACCGCCTGCCCTCGTCGGAAACCGTCGGCCTGAAAGACGATTTCAACGGCCCGATCTGCTATACCCCCGATGGCAACCCGCTGGTCGGCCCGGTGCCGGGTCTGCGCAACATGTGGATCGCCGAAGGGTTCAGCTTTGGCATCACCGCCGCCGGTGGCACCGGCTATTATCTGGCGCAGATGATGGTGAATGGCGAAGCCGAGATCGACATGGCGAGCCTTGATCCCAAGCGCTATGGCAACTGGATGACCACCGAATATGCCGCGCGCAAGAATGAGGAATGCTATGAGCATGTCTTCATCCTGCACCACCCGGATGAAGAGCGTGAGGCCTGCCGCCCGCTGCGCACCGCCCCCGCCTATGACCGCCAGATCGAGATGGGCGCGCAGATGGGCCAGGTGAACGGCTGGGAACGCCCGAACTACTATGGCCCGAAGGATGCGCCTGCATCGTTTGACCATGACAGCCGCAGCTTCCGCCGTGGCGCCTGGTGGCAATATGCCAAGGCCGAGGCCGAGGCCGTGCGCAATACCGTGGGCATCATCGACGCATCGGCCTTTNNATCAACCTGACCTATGCGCTGACCGAGGCGGGCACCACCCGCACCGAATATACCATCGTGCGGCTGAAAGAGCATGAATACTATCTGATCTCTGCCGGGGCCTGGACGGCCTATGACGCCGATTTCCTGATGAAGGCCGCCGAAGATTTCATGGCGGCGGGCGGCGGCTATATCGACATCCATGATGTGACCACGCAATGGGGTGTCTATGCGCTGGCAGGCCCCAATGCCCGCGCCCTGCTGAACGAAATCGTCAAGGATGCCGATCCGGCCACCGTGCTGTCGAACAAGCGCTTCCCCTGGCTGTCGTATCGCGACATCGAGCTGGGCATGTGCCCGGTGCGCGCAGTGCGCGTGGCCTATACCGGCGAGCTGGGCTGGGAACTGCATTACCCGATCGAATTTGGCCGCTACCTGTGGGATCTGATCTGGTCGGTGGGTGAAAAGCACGGGCTGAAGGGTGTGGGTGCACGGGCGCAGAACTGGCTGCGGCAGGAGAAATCTTACCGCGCCTTCGGCAACGAACTGGGCCGCGATGCGACCCCGCTGGAAGCCGCGCTGGACCGCTTTGTGGATCTGTCGAAAGACTTCCGTGGCAAGCAGGCCATGCTGGATATCGGCATCCGCAGCAAATGCGTAACGGTGCTGATCGACGGGCCGTCGGATACCGATCCCTGGGGCAAGGAGGCGCTGCTGAAAGACGGCGTCAAGGTCGGCCGTCTGACCTCGGGCGGGTATTCGGTGGCGTTTGGCAAGCAGATCGGCATGGGCTA
>DOMY01000195.1:341-8565 GCA_003509785.1 Gemmobacter sp. | reverse complement strand
TACCAGCTGCGGTCAAACAGCACCATTTCCCCGGCAGCGGGCAGCCAGTCGACATAGCGCTGGAAGTACCATTGCGTCGCCTCGCGGTCCGAGGGTTTGGACAGCGCCACCACCTGACAGCCACGCGGGTTGAGGTTTTCGGTCAGCGCGCCGATGGTGCCGCCCTTGCCTGCGGCATCGCGGCCTTCGAACACGATCACCATCCGCTGGCCGCTGGCCTTTATCCCGGCCTGCATCCGGACCAGCTGCACCTGCAGCGCATCCATCTGCGCTTCATAGGCCTTTTTGCCGATCATTTCACGATAAGCGTAGCCCTGCGAGAGGATGTCATCCTTGCCACCCTGTTCAATCGCCTTGCGGACGGGCTTTGGCGCCGCATCGGTGAAATAGCGGCTGATTGCGCCGTTGAATGGCTTTTCCATGCGTCTCTCCCGGTTTGGGCCAGTATGGCGATTGCGGGGGCTAGCGCAATCCGGCGCGGACAGCTGCGCGGTGGATGGCGGCAATCACCTGATCGGGTTGTGCATGATGCGGCATGTGGCCGCCACCGGGGATCACCGTCAGCTGTGCATCGGGCAGCAGGTCTGCCAGCGGCCGGGAATGGATATGCAGCGGCACCACGGTATCGGCATCGCCGTGCACCAGCTCTACCGGCAGGTNNCGGCAGGGCAAGGCGGGGGTAGTTCTTTGCCATTTCAACCACATGCGGGCGCAGGCGCGTGATCTGGGCGGCATTGACCCTCAGGCTGTCGCGCCGCAGGGTCAGGGGGGCGCCGACATATTCGGTATAGCCGGGGGGCACGGGATCCGGGGCGAAGATGCCCGTCACCGCCGATTGCACCACGCCCGGCGGGGCAAAGGCGGTCACCAGCGGCAAGACGGTCGCAGCCCCCAGCTTGCTGCCGCTGACCGCATACCAGGCGCCAAGCCCACCCGGCCAGGGCATGGTCGCGGCTGAGAGCAGCACCAGCCCGGCGGGCGGTTCTGGTGCGGTCAGCGCCCAGCCCAGAGCCACGGCACCGCCATAGCTGTGTCCCAGAACCAGCGGTTTTTCAGCGCCCAGCTGCAGCGCCGCCCGGCGCAGCAGATCACCCTGCACCAGCGGGCTGATCTCGCGCCCGTCCAGCGCATCGGAATAGCCCATGCCGGGCCGGTCAACGGCGATGACCCGATAATGTGGCGCAAGCCTGTCCATCAAGGCAAAGCTGAAATCCCGGGTGTTGCCACTGGCGCCGTGGATCAGCACCAGATCCGGGCCGCTGCCCCGCACCTCGGCATGAAGGCGGATGCCATCGACGGTGACAAACTGCCCCGGCGGCGGATAGGCGGCTTCGGCCGCAGCCTCGCGTGCGGTTGCACGACGGTCCACGGCCGTCGCGCAGCCTGCAAGCACAAGCGTTCCGATGATGAGGCTAGCGGCCAATTTCCTGCAGATCATAGGGCGTGGACTGATACATTTCGTTGATCCAGTTGCCATATAGAAGGTGAGCATGGCTTCTCCAGCGATTCAGCGGCGGCATCGCGGGATTGTCATCTGGGTAGTAGTTCATCGGCACGTTGATCGGCGTGCCATTGGCCACATCGCGATCATATTCCTGTTTCAGCGTGTCGCTGTCATATTCGAAATGGTTGAAGATATAGAGCGCGCGATGGCCTGCATCTTCGACCAGACAGGGGCCGACCTCATCAGACCCCAAGAGGGTACGCAGCCCGGGATTCGTGTCGATCTCGGCCTGTTTCATCTCGGTCCAGCGGCTGACAGGGATCACGAAATCATCGGAAAAGCCGCGCAGGTAAGGCGAGGTGGGGCAGAGATTGCGGTGGCGGAAACAGCCGAAGGCCTTGTGATCCAGGATATGTTTCTGCACGCCGTGAAAATGGTTGATCATCGCCATGCCACCCCAGCAGACGCCGAAGGTGGATTGCACATGGCCTTGGGTCCAGTCGAAGACCTGGCACAGCTCGTCCCAATAGGTCACCTCCTCGAAGGGCAGATGTTCGATGGGGGCGCCGGTGATGATGAGCCCGTCGAACTTTTCGCCGCTGTCGGCCACTTCGGCGAAGGGGCGATAGAAGGTTTCCATATGTTCGGCGGCGGTGTTCCGGGTCTGATGCTCGCTCATGCGGATCAGCGACAGGTCGATCTGCAGGGGCGTGGCACCGATCAGCCGGGCAAACTGGTTTTCGGTCTGGATCTTCTTGGGCATCAGGTTCAGCAGCGCGATGCGCAGCGGGCGGATATCCTGACGGCTGGCGCGTTCGGGCGACATCACGGAAACGCCTTCGCGGTTCAGCACGTCGAAGGCGGGCAGGTTTTCGGGCAGGGTAATCGGCATCTCGGTCTCCGTTCAGCGGAGGGAATTAAGCCTGCGCTTGCTTTTCTTCAATGGCGCGGGCGATCAGATCATTGAAACCCGCCACGTCGCGCACCTGCGCAACCTCTTCGGCGGTGATCGTCACACCCCATTCGGCCATGGCGGCATAGCGCGGCTGGCGATGCGCAAGGGCCTGGGCATAGGTCCAGCGGACAAAGGTATCCGGGTTGACCTGATCTGCCGAAAGCCCCGTATCGGCGCGGTATGAGCCCCACATTCGTTCCAGAAAATGCGGCTGGTAATACATCGGCTTCGGCGCCCGGTCGAAGCGGCGGATCAGCTCGGCCGTATGGGCATCCGATCCCTTGATCCAGACCATCAGCAGATTCTGCGACAGCTCCCGCAGCACCGGATCTTCGGGGTTGGCCGGATCCACCACTTCGCAGATCGAGCCACCGGAATCGCAGACAAAATTATCATAGCCATAGATATCGGAGGCACGGTCGATGAAGCGCGTCGTATCCTGCAACGCCGCAATTTCCGATGCGCGGTGCTGATCCTGACGGCGCAGGTATTCGGCAAAGCTCAGCCCGCCCTGCGCGGGATTGCCGGGCTTGCCCATGTAGGTGGACAAGGGCGCGAGGTTGTCGAAGGTGATGTTCGACGCGATATAGACCGAATCGGTCAGCAGCAGTTCCCGCAGGAACGGCACCTTCATCGCCTCGCGCTTGAAATTGTCGGCGATGTATTCGCCCATGTAGCGGGTGCCGATACGGTAATCGACCGAGTAGTGAAACCAGCCCCCGGTGCCGCGCAGCATCGAGGCGAGATGCGTCTTGCCCAGACCGGACATGCCGAACAGCAGCACCCGCTTGCGCGATGCGGCAGTCCAGTCTGCGGCGGTCTGGTAGATCATCACTGCGCCCCGTTTCAGTTGCGCCCTCTGTTAGCGTGAGATGGCGGAGGGGTCACGCGGAAAATGGGGGGAGTGGGGCGGCAAGGGAGTGTGTACTGCATTCATGAGGAACGGCTGCAAAGGGCAGAAAACAGTCATTCCTCGCGTTTGCACAATTGCGCCTCAATCCGCGCAGGTAGGTCTGTGAACTTCGCGACCAGCTTCCCTGCGAAGGGTTCGTAATCCCGATAAAGATCAGCCATAGCTTTGTCGCATCGGAAAAGGTCGCATTCTGACACGTAGCACATCTGCATGATGTCCATAAAATCAGAGCGCTTGAAACCGTAGTTCTTGTGGGACGCCCTGAGCATGTAGTGCCCAATATGACCTGCGCGCCCCTCACCAATGTAATCTTCAATCTTGCAGACCACATCTGATGGGTCCAGCGTTGGTCGCTGGACTGGTGTAGTGAGCTGTCTAGCCATGCGCTTATCGAAACCCATATCGATAAGGTTCTGGCGTTTCCCTCGGATAGTCTTCTCCAAGTCGTCAAAGTTGCGACAGGCTTCTTGCATCTTCCTTAGTGCGACTTCCATCTTGTTGAGGCTTGTGCCGAAGAACTCATCCAACAGGTTAGGTTTGTCAGCGTAGTCGTAGGCGATCCGACTGAACTCGGCTGGATCCAAGAGCCAGCGGTTGACCCGTTCCTCGAACTCGGCGTCCGAACATTGACCTTTCAGAAAGCGCGTCAGAACGCCACTTTCGATAAGTTCATCCGATACCGGAAACCCGTTGAAGTCTTCCCGTTTTGTGCCCCATGTCGAAGTATTCTCGCGTAACAGTTGGCGCATTGCTGATGGCGTTTGCAATCGTCGGCGCTGAGCGCGGTTGAGGCCTTGCTGTTCCGCAAGGGTTTCGAGATATTGCTTCTCCATCTGATGCCGAAACCACTTGGCCGTTATAAATTTGCCATTGCGGCCTGTAATCCAAATGCCGTTGTTCGGGAAGCGCGCTCCATGTTTCAAGTCCGAAAAAAAGGGGAAGGCATTGCGCCCGCAGATATCCTTCACCAACTGTCCCCTACGGACACGTTCTTCACGGAACTCGTCAGTCGGCCGTGTGATAAACTCAAGCATGATCGCCCACGAGTAGCCGATCACGATATCGCCACGATCCCGATATACGAGGAGCTGGTCGAGGATCGAATGGGAAGGCCCACCATCCGGTTCGTTGAAAAGCCGGATGTAATCTTGCGTGTCGAGGTAAAGGATCAGCGGCGGAGCGGTCACAGTGCCTTACCATCCATATCGAGCGAACCGAAAAATCACTGATAGCGGTATACTACGTGCATCGGGAGCACAATAAACGGCAAGTAATAGGATGTTGTGCCGCAGCATTCACGCGTTCGGCGAAAGTCTCTTTTGCGCCGAAATCTGACATGCCCCCCTCTCCCCCAAACGAAAAAGCCCCGCTCTCAGCGGGGCCTTCCCTTGCTCTCTCACAGCTTTCCTCAGAACGTGAACCCGACCTTCACGCCCACAGCCACTGCCGTATTATCGCGGAATTCGGCGCGGGCCACGTCGGGGGTGCCGGTTTCAGGATCGGCATCGCCCAGCCAGAGATAGCGCACCCCGGTGGTGATCTTCATGTTGTCGCGGGTATAGACTGCGGCGATCCCCAGGCCCTTGTAGCCATTGGTCGGTGCCAGCGGCGAGACCAGCTTGCCGGTGCCCGGCTCCCATGTGGCGAAAACCGAACCGGACCAGTTGTCGTTGAACTTGCGGCCCAGGCCCAGGGTATAGGTGATCGTGTCATCCAGATTGGTCAGGCTGCCGACATTGGGGCCAAAGAACTGATCGGGCGCGATCTTGAATTCGCTCCAGTCCACCCAGCGGACCGAACCAAACAGCAGCGTATCCTTCATGATGCCGCTTTGAACATCAAGATTGACAGCCTGCGGCGTATCGACGGGCGTATTGGCATCCAGCGTGGCGCCGCTGGGCAGGGTTTCGACCGTATCGAAATCATGGCTGATCTTCGAGAAATAGGTCAAGGCCACGCGCAGCGCGATTTCCGGCTTTTCATAGGCGGCGCCAATCACATAGCCGGTGCCCCAGCTGCTTGCCAGATCGGCGCTGTAGCCATTGACGGTAGCATAGGTGGCCGGATCTGCCGGATTGAATTCTGGCCCGTAGGCCTGCCCGCCCAGCCGCACCTGCCCCGAAGCCTTGGCGACACGCAAGCCGCCGTGCATCGAGAAATTGTCGTTGAACTTGTAGCGCAGCAGGCCGGTCAGGCCCTCGCTATCCACCTGTGCCAGCGTATCGCCCAGCATGTACGACCCGGTGCCGCCGAAGCCTGTGAAGCTGGTGTAATCAATATCCGCGCCATAGGCGTGATCGTAGATCACCGCGCCGGAAAGCTGTTCGGTGAACTGATATTTCAGGGCAAAGCCGGGCAGGGTGTGATTGCCCGCCACCTCGCCACTGGGTGATCCGCCATAGATCGCCAGATCCTTGCCCGAAACAGAAGGGCTGATCATGCCATAGCTGAGTTCGACATAATTGCCCTGTTCAAACAGGATGCCGATGGGTTGCCCCGAGCGGTCGATACCACCGCCGTGCGCCGCTGCGGCCACGGTCGTCAAGGCGCCACACAGCGCCACCAGATTTTTCATGATCTCCATCCCCGAAAGTCAGTTGGTGCATCCCGGCCATTGGCTGCCGGTTGAAAGGCAGAGTTACCTTGGCCCGTGAACCGGTCAATCATTGACGCGACGTCACGATTTTGTGACGTTACGCGCGATTGCATGGCGACGGTTTTCACTGCGGATGTTCAGCCCGTTGCCCAGGAAGATGACGGCGCCGCCGATCAGAACCCAGATATCGAAGCCTTCGCCATAGAACAACATGCCCACAACGGCGATCAATGGCAGGCGAACGAAGTCAATCGGCACCACCACACTGGCCGAGGCCAGCGACAGCGCCTTGGTCAGGCACAGATGCGCCACCAGCCCACCGGCGCCGATCACGCAAAGCCATGGCAGGCTTGTCAGCGTCGGCAGGGCGATGCGGCCATCATGGCCTGCGGCCAGCAGGCCAAGCCCGGTCTGCATCAGCGTCAGCCAGAAGAGGATCGACACAAGGCTTTCGCCCCGCGTCAGTTTTTTGGTCATCATCACCGAACCGGCAAAACAGATCGCCGAAGCGGCAGCCGGCACAATCGCCGGATTGGGATCAGAGAAATCCGGCCGGGCCACGATCATTGCCCCGGTAAAGCCCAGGGCGGCGGCAAAGACCCGCATCAGGGTCAGCCGTTCGCCCAGCACCAGCGGCGACAGCAGCAAGACCCAGATCGGCGATGTGAATTCCAGCGCGAACAATTGGGCGAGCGGGATCTGCGTCAGTGACCAGAACCACAGGTTCTGCCCGCTAAAATGCACGATATTGCGCAGGCCATGTTGCCCCAGCCGGGCAGTCTGTATCTCGCCCAGCCGCCCGGCCGCCCCGGCAACGGCCAGAACAAGCAGGAAACCCACGACCGAACGCCAGAGCATGATTTCAAATGTATCATGCTGCCCGGCAATGGCACGGCCTGCCACCGCCATGGCCGTGAAGGACATGATGGAGCCCACCATCCAAAGGGCGGCAGCGATGGGGCGATGGATCGGGGGGGCAAGGGCTGCGGGTGTCATGCGCCACTTGTGGCGCGGCGTCGTTGGCCTGTCCAGCCAGATCAGTCGCCGATTTCCTCGATACGGAAATCGCGCAGGATGTGGCGTGTGGCGGCAAACCACGCGCTGTCGCGGGTGCGCTGCTGATGGGCATCAAAAGCCGCGCGGTCGCGGAAGGATTCCATCACCTCGAAGGTGAAGGGATCATCGGTTGCAGCAATGTCGAAGGACAGGCAGCCGGGTTCCGCCCGGGTCAGCGCGACATGGTCGGCCAGATGTGCAGCAACCGCCGAACAATCTTCGGCGGTTGCGCAGATCAGCTGGACACGGAGGCGGATCATCGGGGGCGGATCATTCGAGTTCGATCGTGCCAGGCGGTTTCGAGGTCAGATCGTAGAAGACGCGGTTCACGCCCTTCACTTCGTTGATGATGCGGGTCATCGTCTCGCCCAGGAAATCATTGGTGAAGGGATAGGTATCGGCTGTCATCCCATCAACCGAGGTCACAGCGCGGATCGCGACGGCGTAATCATAGGTGCGCCCGTCGCCCATCACGCCCACCGTTTTCATCGGCAGGATGGCGGCAAAGGCCTGCCAGATGTCATCATAGAGACCATGCTTGCGGATCTGGTCGATATAGACGGCATCGGCTTCACGCAGGATCGCCAGCTTTTCGCGTGTGATTTCACCCGGGCAGCGGATGGCAAGGCCCGGGCCGGGGAAGGGGTGGCGGCCAATGAAGCTGGCAGGCAGGCCAAGCTCGCGCCCCAGGGCGCGGACCTCGTCCTTGAACAGCTCGCGCAGCGGTTCGATCAGCTTCAGCCCCATCTTTTCGGGCAGGCCACCGACATTATGGTGCGATTTGATGGTGACCGAAGGCCCACCGCTGAACGACACGCTTTCGATCACGTCAGGATACAGCGTGCCCTGCGCCAGGAATTCTGCGCCCTCGATTTCGTTGGCGTATTTCTGGAACACGTCGATGAACAGCCGCCCGATGGTCTTGCGCTTGACCTCGGGATCGGAAACCCCTTCCAGCGCACCCAGGAACAGATCGGATTCATCGGCATGGATCAGGTTCAGGTTGTAATTGTCGCGGAACATCGCGACCACCTGTTCCGCCTCGTTCTTGCGCAGCAACCCATGATCGACGAACACGCAGGTNNTCCACGCCGCCGGACAGGGCGCAGATCACCTGCTTGTCACCCACCTGTTCGCGGATGCGGGCAATCGCATCCTCGCGGTAGGACAGCATTGTCCAGTCGCCGGTGAAGCCCGCCAGTTTCACGAAATTCTCGTACAGTTTCGCGCCCTTGGGGGTGTGGTGCACCTCGGGGTGTT
>DOMY01000195.1:0-249 GCA_003509785.1 Gemmobacter sp. | reverse complement strand
ATCGCCGTGGCTCATCCAGACCTGTTCGTTGCCCGCATCGAACCAGCCATCCAGAATGGGCAGACGGTCCGTGGTCGGCGTCACGAAGGCGCGGCCGAATTCTGCCGTGCCGTGGCCGCCTTCGACATGACCGCCAAGGCAGTGCATCATCACCTGCTGGCCATAGCAGATGCCAAGGATCGGCACACCCAGATCAAACACCCCCGCAGGCGGCATCGGCGCGCCTTCGGTGTAAACCGAAGCGGGCCC
>DOMY01000070.1 GCA_003509785.1 Gemmobacter sp. | reverse complement strand
TTGTGCCTCATCGGGGTATTGATAGCGCAGGTCGTTCAGCCGAAAGGCGCAGCGGTCGGCGATTTCCACGGTACGGCGCAGGGCGGCCGGGTGGCGGTGGAACAGCCGCGCCATTTCCGCGCCCGATTTCAGGCGGCGTTCGCCATTGGCCAGCCGCTGCGTGCCGATGTTGTCAATCGTGCATCCCAAGCGCAGGCAGGTCAGCACATCGGCCAAAGGCCTGCGAGCCGAACGGTGCATCAGCACATCCCCCACCGCCACCATCGGCAGATTCGCGCCTTGCGCCAGCAGCGCCAGCCGGTCCAGCCGCGCCTGATCGCGGCCATCATAGCGGGGGGCCGCCCCCAGAAAACACTGGCCCGGAAAGCGGCGCACCACCGCCAGCAGATCGGCGCGGGTGGGTTTGGACTGTTCCAGCGGGTCGGGCGGCAGGGCGATCAGGATCATGCCTTGCCCCCATTCCAGCAGATCGGCGCGCTGCAGATGGCACTCCCCCTTGGGCGCGCGACGTTTGCCGATGCTCAGCAGCCGGGTCAGCCGCGACCATGCGGGCAGATCGGTGGGCAGGGCCAGCCATTCGACCGGACTGTCGGTCAGCACCAACCGCGCCCCCGCGATCAGTTTCGGCAGAGCCGCGTTGGGCAGGGTGGGCGCGTCGGTGTCGCCCGAAAAATGCGGCACGGTCTGGCGGCTGGAATGGTCGGTGACCTGCTGCGAGCGGATTTTCGGGCCATCCGCTGCCGCCTCGGTCTGCATGCGCGCCAGTTCCTTCAATGCCGAATAGGCCCGCACCACGCCTGCCAGTGAATTGCGGTCGGTGATGGCGATGGCCGCCAGACCCAGTTCGGCGGCGCGCGTCACCAGTTCTTCGGGGTGCGAGGCCCCGGTCAGGAAGGTGAAGTTCGAGGTGACGCAAAGTTCGGCATAGGAGGGGTTGGCCGAAGGCGAGGGGGCGCTGCCCCCCCCTTGCCCTTTGGGCAATTCACCCCCCGGAGTATTTGAGCCAAGATGAAGCTGCGGGGTCATGCGAACTCGCCCTGCATATACCAGTCGCGTGTCTGCGGCGTGGTGAACAGCCACAGGCGCGGGCCTTGCTGCGTCTCGATCCGCCAATAGTCGCGCAGACCAGAACGCCAGGCCGGGTCATCGAACCACCATTCTGGCGTGATGCGTTCGGGTCCGGTGGCGCGCAGGGTGGTGAAGCGCATGCGCCGCCAGAGGAAGGACGCGGGCGGGGTGCCAGTGGCGGCGGTGACAGGTTCGGGAGGGAACAGGGTGATCGGGCGGGAGGGGCCAGCGTGGGAGGGCGCTGTTTCTGGCGGGGCATAGGCGGCGGGGGCCAGCACAAAGCTGCGTTCGGGGATCAGGCTGTCGGCGGGCAGCAGGCGCTGCACCCGGTCAAAGCCGATGCGGTTGCCGAGGGACGAGAGCAGATCGGCCAGCGCGTCTTCGTGCCGGATCGTCGCGCCGCCGCCATGCTGTCCGCCGATCTGTTCCGGGGCCATCGCCTCGGTCAGCGGTGCGGACAGGCGCAGCGCGTCGATGCCGTAGCCGGAGTCCACCTCGTCCACACCCTTGGCAAACAGGGCCGCGATGCGCAGCGGGTCGCGCATCGGGCGGGCGAGGCCGATTTCCACCGTGACCGTGCCGCGATCCACCCGGCGCAGTTCCAGCCGCACCCGCCGCGCGCCCATATGGGTCGCGGCCAGCTTGGCGCACAGCCGGTCCAGCAGGCGCGCAAGGCCCGCCATCACGTCGTCTTGCTTGCCAATCGGTTCCGGCAGCGTCATCCGTACACCAAAATGCGGCGCATCGGGTTCGCCGCCCACGGGTTCGGACTGCGCGCCCAAAGCCTGATCCAGCCGCAGCATCAAACCGCTGCCAAAGCGCCGCACCAAGGGCGCGCGTGGCAGCGGGATCAGATCGGCGATCCGCATCAGGCCCATGCGCGACAGGCCTTCGGCGGTGTCATGGTCCACCCGCAGCGCGGTGACAGGCAAATGCCCGATGCCGTCCACCAGCCGCCCGTCGGGCACGATGCCGCCGCCGTGACGCGCCAGCGCATGGGCCGCGCCACGGGTGCCGGCAATGGCGCTGACCGAGGCGAGGCCCGCGCGGTCCAGCCTTGCTTGCAGATCGTCGCGCAGATCAGCCTCGCCGCCAAACAGATGTGGGACGCCCGAAATATCGGCCATCAGCCCATCGGTGCCGNNACGACGCCAGCGCCGCCGCCTCGCGCGCAAGATCCGCCGCGCGGGTGGCCAGATCGGGACAGATTGCGCGGGCATCGGCCAAGGCCATGCCGCGCCGCAAACCCCGCGCGATGGCCGCCGGATTGACGCAGTGCAGATGATCGGCATTGCCGGACCGATGGGTCAGCGCAAACGGCCCCTCAACGGGGCGCAGCCGCAGGCTCGAGTCGCTGGCGAGCCTGGGAAACCATATGGACAGCAGCCGTCGCGCCATTCCAGTCTACAATCCAATCGTTAATTGTTCCCTTTTTGTTCTTAGTAAGGGACCAATGATGCAGAGTCGAGTCCGCTGCCGTTGCAGGGCGCGGTTCGCACAGCCAGCGGGTTTCGGTGGCATTGCTGCCCGCATCCTGCCGGATCAGCATCAGGCCGGTGGTGCGCCCGGCCTCGGCGGCCAGTTGAAACCGGCGGCCCACGGTCAGCGACATCGGGCTGGACGGTTCGGCAATCACCAGACCCACCGGGGCCGCGCGCAGGGCCTCTTCGACGCACCACAAAAGATCGGTTTCGCCCACCGGGCGCAAGATGTGCAGCCGTTCGCCGACGCCTTGCGGCAAGCCGCGCAGCATAGGCAGTTCGGGTGCGTGACTGGGGATAATCCACACCAAAGGCCCCGGATGCCGCGCCGCCTGAAACAGCGCAAAGGCGCGGCGGCCACGACCCTCGGCCTCATGCACGCGCTGGCGCAGCAAGGTCAGCGGATCGGCCGGGGCGGGGTCAAACCGCATCTTCGCGCGCACCTTCTGCCACGATCTGCAGCAGTCCGTCCGGCAGGGGGCGTTGCAACCCCAGCGCATCTGCGGCGGGAGCCGTCAACCAGCTCCGCCATTCCTCGGGTTTGGTCAGGATCACCGGCATGGCTTTGGGATGGACCGGGGCCACCTCGGCATTCGGCGGGCAGGTCAGAAACGCAAACAGCTCTGCCGTCACCGCGCCCTCTTTCAGCTTGCGCACTGATGTCCATTCGGTGCGGATCCCTGCGAAAAATGCCAAGGGCCGATCCGCGCCAAGCGCGAACCAGACCGGGTGATTGCGCGGCGCAGCGGGGCGGCTGTCAATCTCGGAAAAGCTGGTAAAGGGCACAAGGCAGCGGTTCTGAACCCCAAGCCAGCGTTTCCAATGCGGGGACGCGACATTGCGGATGTTGGTCACGCCGGGATCGGTGCGCTTGCCTTCAAGAAACACCTGCGGCGTTGGCATTCCCCAGCGGGCCTTGGTCAACTGCCAGCCCGCGTTCGCCCTAAGCCGGATGATCGGCGCAGCGTAATCGGGAAAAATGTCCGCCATGGGTGGCAGGTTGCCCACCAGATCCTCAAAGACCTCATCGCCATCGACCATGTCGTCAAAGACATGCCGCATCGCATCCTGGCTTTTGGTCTGGGAATAGAGGTTGCACATCGGAGGATCCAGAATCGGGCAAGTAGGAATGCTGGAGAACATTAACAGAACAAAGTGGCTAGGGAAGTACCTGTCAGGAAGGTTGTTTCAAGATGCCAGGGGGTGCCAAGCCCTACAGGCTGGCCCTCAGACCAGAGAGTTCGAGATTTGTAGGTTTTCCGGGTGACGGGTTTAGGCTCGGGAGAGTGGCTCCCGGCGCCTGTCGTGGGAGATAGCCGATGGGCGTTGTTGAAGTTCTGGACCCGGTGCGGCCGACGAAGGCTGGCGGCTGGAAGGTGGATGTGAGCCGGGGGGAGCGGAACGGGCGGGTGTCGTCCGAGTGGTTCAATCGGCCCGATGATGAGCGGTATCTGTCGCTCGACGATCTCTGGGCCAATGTGAAGGGTCGGTCCGAGCGCAGCCGCAGCCGTGTCGTGCAGACGGCGGACATCCGGGTCGAGGCCGCGCGCGATAACCCAGAGCGGTTGAATTTGGTCCTGCCGAAAGCGCATGAACCGGTGGCGCCCACGCATTGGGCGTTTGGCCAGCTTGCCAGCATCGTCGGCGCTCCGGCCTCCTACCTGCGGCAGCTGCCCGC
>DOMY01000068.1 GCA_003509785.1 Gemmobacter sp. | reverse complement strand
AATGATGATCTGACCGGCGGGCTGGGGGATGACCGCTTTGTCTATGACCGGACGCGGCATGAGGGCGCGGATATCCTGCGCGATTTCGGCGCCGGGGCAGACAGGATCGTGCTGAGCGGCGGGTCGATGGCGGATGTGCAGATCACGGCGGTGAACAATGGCGCGGATGCGCGCATCACCCTGGGCAGCGGCACCAGCCTGCTGCTGCTGGGGGTGGATGCGGGCAGCCTGGGGGCGGAGGATTTCCTCTTCGGCTGAAGGCGGGGGGCGGGGCGGGNNGGGGGGAGGGCGCGATCTGCCGCGCCGCAACACAGGGCCATCATCATGCTATGGGATATCCGGGCGCACATGAAGCCGGCCCTGTCGATCATCGACCTGATCCCGCAGGTGCATCGCACCCCGGCGCTGGCGATGCTGCGGCGCGCGGTGCTGGAGGGGCGGCCCGCGACCTTCCGCATGGGGGCGGAAGAGCGCGAGCTGGCGTTTCATGATGCGCAGGTGCCGCTGACCTCGCCCATCGGGGCGCGGGTGCTGCTGATGCTGTATCAGGGCGGGCAGCTGCGGCTGAAGAAACCACCACAGAAATCCTTGCCCGCGCTGGAGGCCTATATCGCGACGGAGCCTGCCTTTCGCGCCGAGGTGGCCCGCGCCGTGGCGGCCGACGAGGCCAAAAGGCTGCGGCTGGCCGAGATCATCGCCGATCCGGCCTGCGCCCGCCCCGACGAGCTGAGCGCCTATCTGATCGACAAGGTGGTTTCGGCGCAGCATGGCCATGGCGCCTATGGCACGTTTCAGATTGCGGGCATCGCCTGCCACCGGGAACTGAGCCGGCCGGACCCTGCCGAGGATGCGCGGCTGCGGGCCGAAGGCCGGGTGATCTGCTGGTGGCGGGATGCGGCGGGCCAGCGGCAGGGCGACGCCGAATAGCGGGATGGGGTCAGCCCTGGCTTGCCGGTTCATGCGAGATCAGCGCCATCAGTTCTGCCAGGGCGGGGATGGCGGCGCGGGTCTTGCGGGTAAGCGCGCCATAGGGATCCAGCTGCCGCGTCAGCAGCACCGGCAGGATGGCCATCATGCCGCTGGCCACATAATGCAGCGCCACTGAATGGGGCACGACGGCGATCATGTCGCTGTGCTGCAGCAGCGTGGTTGCCGTAAGGATCGAGGCGGTTTCCACCAGATTGGCGGGTGTTTCCATGCGGGCATCGCGGAACGATGCCTCGACCACCTGTCGCAGCGGGCTTGACCGGGGTTGCAGGATCCAGGCGGCACCGGCGAGGCTGGAGAGGGCCAGATCCTGCCGCAGGCGCAGCGGATTTTGCGCGCCGCAGACGATGGACAGGCGTTCGGGGCCGATCTGGGTGAAGACGATATCCTGCGCATGATCCGAAGACACCGGGCGGCCAAAGACCACATCCAGCCGGCCCTGTTCCAGCAGGGGGATCAGCACATCGCTGGTATCGACGGTGATGGTGATATCCAGCCGGGGGCGGCGGTCTTTCAGCCGGGCGATGGCAATGGACAGCGGGCCTGCGGCGGCGGCGGTGATCATGCCGATGGACAGTCGCCCCGAGGCGCCGGCGGCCAGGCCTGCCAGCTCTTCCCGCATGGCATCGACATCGGAGATGATGAGATGGGCATGGCGGATCAGCGCCGCGCCATAGACCGTGGCGATCATCCCCCGGCGGCCGCGTTCGAACAGCAGCAGGCCAAGTGCCTGTTCCAGTTCGGAAAGCATCTTGGTGGCGGCGGGCTGGCTGACCCCGATCCGGTCGGCGGCCTTGCGCAGGCTGTTCAGTTCGTCAATGGCGACGACCAGCGCAAGCTGGCGCAGGCGCAGCCTGCCCAGCAGCGAGAAAAGCGGGGGAACCTGTGAATCAATAACCATGGGTTATCATGACATAGCGCAAAGCAAATTGACAGCTATCACTGTGCTGGCGTCCTATCGGGCATCATCGGAGGAGGATGAGGGGATGGAGAGACTGGGCAAGCTGGCCCTGCTGCTGCTGCGCATGTTCATCGTGGCGGCAATGACAGCCATGATCGTGCTGGTATTTCTGAATGTCGTGCTGCGCTACGGCTTCAATTCGGGGATCAGCATTTCGGAAGAGCTGTCGCGGACGCTGTTCGTCTGGCTGAGCTTCACCGGCGCGGTTCTGGCGATGTATGACCATGGCCATCTGGGGGTGGACAGTCTGGTGCGGCGGATGCCGCGCGGCGGGCAGGTGGCCTGCGCCATCCTGTGCGATGCGCTGATGCTGTTCTGCGCGGGCCTTTTGATGATCGGCAGCTGGAAACAGGTGGTCATCAACTGGGACAATGCGGCGCCGGTTTCCGGCCTGCCCATCGGGCTGACGCATCTGGCGGCCTTTGTATGCAGCATCGGGCTGATCCTGGTGATCGGGGCGCATCTGCTGCGCATCCTGACCGGGCGGGCCAGCGGCGCCGATCTGGTGCAGGTGGTGGACAGCGAGGATCTGGCCCCCAATCCGAACGCCGACATCCGGCCGGAGGCAGGACGATGACCGTTATGATCTTTCTGGGGTCGCTGCTGGGCTCGATGGCCATCGGCGTGCCGATCGCCTTTTCGCTGATCGTCTGCGGCGTGGCGCTGATGCTGTATCTGGGCATGTTCGACGCGCAGATCATTTCGCAGAACCTGGTCAGCGGTGCCGACAGTTTTCAGCTGCTGGCGATCCCGTTCTTTCTGGTGGCGGGCGAGTTCATGAATGCGGGCGGGCTGTCGCGCCGGATTGTCGATCTGGCGACGGCGCTGGTGGGGCATTTCCGCGGCGGGCTGGGCTATGTGGCGATTCTGGCGGCCATCGTGATGGCCAGCATGTCGCGCTCTGCGGTGGCCGATACGGCGGCGGTGGGCGCGATGCTGATCCCGATGATGCGCAAGGCGGGCTATGACGTGAACCGCTCTTCCGGGTTGATCGCGGCGGGGGGCATCATTGCGCCGATCATTCCGCCCTCGATCCCGTTCATCATCTTTGGTGTCACGGCGGGGGGATCGGTCAAGAAGCTGTTCATGGCGGGGNNTTTCTGGTGGCGGCCTGGTGGCTGGTGACGCGCCATGATCCGGTGCCGGTGGCCCCGCGCCAGCCGCTGCGGGTGATCGGAAAGCGGCTGGTGGATGGCATCTGGGCGCTGATGATCCCGGTTCTGATCATCGTGGGTATCAAGGAGGGCATCTTTACCCCGACCGAGGCCGGGGTGGTGGCGGCGGTCTATGCGCTGTTCGTGGGGATGTTCGTCTACCGCGAGCTGAAGCCTGCGCAGCTGTATCCGCTGCTGCTGGCGGCGGGGCGCACGACGGCGGTGGTGATGTTTCTGGTGGCGGCGGCGGGTGTTGCGGCCTGGCTGATCACCATCGCGGATCTGCCGCAGACGGTGATCGGGATTCTGGAGCCGCTGATCGACCAGCCGATCCTGTTGATGGTGGTCATCATGGTTATCGTGGTCATCGTGGGCACGGCGCTGGATCTGGTGCCGACGATCCTGATCCTGACGCCGGTGCTGATGCCGGTCATCACGCAGGCGGGCATTGATCCGGTGTATTTCGGGGTTCTGTTCATCATGAACAATGCCATCGGGCTGATTACACCGCCGGTTGGCACGGTGCTGAACGTGATCTGCGGGGTCAGCCGCATCAGCATGGATGATGTGGTGCGCGGCATCTGGCCCTTTCTTCTGGCGCATATCCTGCTGCTGGCGCTGCTGACGCTGTTTCCGTCGCTGGTGCTGGTGCCGATGACCTGGTTCATGTGAGGGCGCGATGACCGAACAGATCATTCCTTCGGAGTTTCCGGTGTTCGATGCGCATCAGCATTTCTGGGATCCGCAGGAAAACTATCACCCCTGGCTGTCGGACGAGCCGATGATCCCGTTCCGCTACGGCGATTACGGGCCGATCCGGCGCCGGTTCCTGCCGCCGGATTATCTGGCCGCCGCGCATCCGATCCGGGTGGTGGGCAGCGTCTATGTGGAAACCGAATGGAACCCGGCCGATCCCATCGGCGAGACGCGCTATATTCACCAGATCGCGGCGCGGCATGGCTTTCCCAATGCGGTGGTGGCGCAGGCCTGGCTGAACCATCCAGAAGCGGCCAGCCTGATCGCGCAGCAGGCGGCCTTTCCGCTGGTGCGCAGCGTGCGGCACAAGCCCGCCGCGGCGCCCAGCCTGGCCGAGGCGCGGCGCGGCCGGACCGGCGGCATGGATGATCCACGCTGGCGCGACGGTTTTGCCCAGCTGCACCGCCATGGGCTGATGTTCGATCTGCAGGCCCCCTGGTGGGAGCTGGATGCGGCGGCCGATCTGGCGGCGGATTTTCCGGCGACGACCATCGTGCTGAACCATGCAGGCCTGCCCGCCGACCGCAGCCCCGAAGGGCTGGAAGGCTGGCGGCGCCATATGGCGCGGCTGGCGCGGCATCCGAATGTGGCGGTGAAGATTTCGGGCATCGGGCTGCCGGGCCGGCCCTGGCTTCTGGCCGATAACGGGCCGGTGATCCGCGATGCCATCGCCATCTTCGGCTGGCAGCGCTGCATGTTTGCCAGCAATTTCCCGGTGGACAGTCTGGTGGGCAGTTTTGCCACCATCTTCAACGGGTTCTATGCAGCGACCCAGGGCCTGCCCGATGCGGCCCGGCTGGCGCTGTTTCATGACAATGCGGTGGGGATCTATCGCCCCCTGCCGCAGGACGCAGATGAAAAATCGGAAATGGGAGGAGCCATTCGATGATCAAGATGACCAAACTCTGCACGCTTCTGGCGGCAACGGTGCTGAGCGCAGGCGCGGCCTGGGCCGAGGTGGGCAACCATGTGCTGCGTCTGGGCACGCCGCTGCCGGATGCGCATCCGATCTCGCAGGCGGCGGTGAAATTTGCCGAGCTTGTGGCGGAAAAATCCGGCGGCAAGATCGAGGTGAAGGTTTATCCCGGATCGACGCTGGGCAATGAATTGCAGATGCAATCGGCGCTGCAGGGCGGCACGCAGGATTTTTCGATCGGCACGACCACGACGCTGGCGGGCATGGTGCCGGAGTTTTCGGCCATCGACATGCCCTATCAGTTCCGCACCACCGCCGAAGCGGATGCCGTGCTGGATGGCGCCATCGGCACGCAGCTGTTTGACAAGCTGGCGCCCAAGGGCCTGATCGGGCTGGCCTATATGGAGCAGGGCTTTCGTCACACCACCAACAGCACTCGCCCGATCACCAAATGGGAAGATTTCGACGGGCTGAAGATCCGGGTGCAGCCTTCGGCGCTGTATATCGACATGTTCAACCAGCTGGGCGCCAATGCGGTGCCGATGACGATCAACGAGGTGTACACCGCGATGGAAACCCGCGCCATCGACGGGCATGAAAACAGCCTGACCGCCATCGACGCCAACAAGTTTCAGGAAGTGCAGACATATCTGAGCCTGACCGGCCATTCCTATAATGCCGTCGTGCTGCTGATGGGTCAGCCGTCCTTCGACAAGCTGAATGACGAAGAGATGCAGATCATCCGCGCCGCCGCGGCGGAGGCCCGCGATTTTCAGCGTGATCTGACGCGGAAACAGGCCGAGGGTCTGCTGGCCAAGCTGGCCGAGGACGGGATGGAGGTGAACGAGGTTTCGCCCGAAGAACAGCAGCGTCTGGCCGAACGGCTGCAGCCGGTGGTGGATGCCAACAGCGCCGCCATCGGGGCGGAATGGATGGAAAGCTTTGGCAGCGCGGTGCAGGCGCTGCGCTGAGGGCANNGGGGCGTCATTTCAGATGAAGATGGGGATAAAGCGCGCCGACGGCGCGCAGATCGCTGTCCAGTTCGGCAATCAGCCAGTCGCGGATCTGGCTGATGATCGGGCGCAGCGGCCGGTCGCGCAGGCGCACCAGATGGCATTGCCGTTCGGTTTTCAGCACATGATCGCTGGCGGGCACCAGGGATTTCATGCGCATCCAGTGGCTGACCACATTCAGCCAGCCCAGAGCCACGCCCTGCCCCAGAAGGGCGGCCTGCACCACCACCGCATAATCGGAAAAGATCAGCGAGTTTGAGCTATCGCGGTCCCTGGCCTGAAAGAAGGCGCTGAAGGGATTGGCGGGGTTCAGCTGCGCGGTATCGCTGAGGTTGATCATGGTGCGCGGCAGCGGCTGCAGGCTGCCCTTTTCGGCCAGTTCCTCGCGCAGATAGGCGGGGCTGCAGATCGGCAGCAGGATTTCCGGCATGATGAAGGTGGCATCCAGCCGGTCATCCGGCGCGGTCAGAAAGCGCATCCCCAGATCGACATCATTCACCGGCCCGGACAGTGCGCCGGTGACCAGCTGAAACCGCAGATCCACCTTGGGGAAGGCCTTCTTGAAATCGGCCATGCGCGGCATCAGCCAATGGGTGGTGAAGCCGGTGGAGACCGAAAGCGAGACGGTTTCGGTGCCATCGCGCCGGTCGCGGATTTCGCGCAGCGCCGCCTCGATCCCGGCAAAGCCGCGGGCCAGCGCATCGAACAGCAGGGTGCCGTTTTCCGTCAGCTGTGTGCCGCCGGGTTGGCGCAGGAACAGCGTGGTTTCCAGATGATCTTCCAGCCGGGCGATCATCCGGCTGACGGCGGCGGGGGTTACGTTCAGCTCTTCCGCGGCGCGGGAAAAGCTGCCGCAGCGGGCGGCGGCTTCGAAGGTGAACAGCCCGTTCATCGAGGGCAGGGCGCGGCGCAGGGTTTGCATTACATGATGTAACAGCATGCCGAACTTTTTTTCAATTGCCGATCACGGTTTTCTTTGATTTCCTGATCCGTAACGAAGGCATCAGACCTTCAGCGCCGAACAGGGTGAAACATCAGGTCATTGGCAAGTTGCCGCTTTCGCAGGGGTTCTGCGCAAGTCTTCGCCCTTGGGCGGGGTGTGTTGTCCTGCCGCCCAGATTGCAAATTTCTGCTGTGGAATCCGATGTCTGAACACAAGAACCAGAACAGGACAGGCGTATCGGTGCGGGGTGCCGGCAAAAGCTATGGCACGTTCCGCGCCCTGGATGATGTGAGCCTTGAGGTGGCCGCCGGAGAATTCGTGTCGATCCTTGGCCCGTCGGGATCAGGCAAGACCACCTTGCTGGGGCTGTTGGGCGGATTTGTGCAGCCCAGTTCCGGGTCGATCTGGCTGGGCGATCGTGACATTACATTCGAGCCACCGCACAAGCGCGATATCGGCATCGTGTTCCAGAATTACGCGCTGTTTCCGCATATGAGCGTGGGGGAAAACATCACCTTCCCGCTGCGGGCGCGGCGGCTGCCCAAGGCGGGCTGGGGTGCGAAGCTGCAATCGGCGCTGGAGATGGTGGAGCTGGCAGGGTTTGAAAACCGCCGCATCCACGAGCTTTCGGGCGGGCAGCGGCAG
>DOMY01000033.1 GCA_003509785.1 Gemmobacter sp. | reverse complement strand
CCCCGAGGGGGAGGGAGACGATAGACTTTGAACGCCGAGTCCGGACGATGTCCGGGCGCTAGCACCCGAAAGGATCAGGCATATGAAACTGAACGAAATCCGCGACAACGAAGGCGCGCACAAGAAGCGCATGCGTGTCGGCCGTGGCCCCGGTTCGGGCAAGGGCAAGACCTCGGGCCGCGGCGTCAAGGGTCAGAAGTCGCGTACCGGCGTCAGCCTGCTGGGCTTCGAAGGCGGCCAGATGCCGCTGTACATGCGTATGCCCAAGCGCGGCTTCAACAACCCGAACGCCCTGAAGCTGGCCGAAGTGAACCTGTGGCGCCTGCAAGACGCCATCGACGCCGGCAAGCTGGACGCCAAGTCGGAACTGAAGGGCGACGCCCTGGTCGCCGCCGGCGTGATCCGTCGCGTGAAGGACGGCGTGCGTCTGCTCGGCACCGGTGAAGTCAAGCAAGCCCTGAACCTGGTCGTCTGGTCGGCCACCGCCGGCGCCAAGAAGGCCATCGAAGCCGCTGGCGGCACCGTGCTGGAACAACGTATCGAAGCCGAAGCCAAGGCCGCTGCGCGCGTCGAGAAGCGCAACGCCGCCAAGGGCAAGGCTCCGGCTCCGAAGGCCCCGCGCGGCGACGAGAACAAGATCTCGGCCCGCACCAAGCGCGCCGCGGCCAAGGCTTAAAGCAAACGCGTCGTCGCGGCTGGACTAGGCCGTGGCCTGATTACACCTGCGACGACGAAACAACGGAATCGGCCCTCGCATGAGGGCCGCTTTCCGCCTATCTGACGACTCAGTCAGTCGTGGGGACGCATAATGGCTTCGGCCGCAGAACAACTCGCCGCCAATATGAACATGGGCTCGTTCGCGAAAGCGACCGAGCTGCACAAGCGCCTGCTGTTCACGCTGGGCGCGCTGCTGGTTTATCGCATCGGGACTTACGTTCCGATCCCGGGCATCAATTCGCAGGCCTTCCTGCAGTTCTTCCAGGACCCTTCGGGTCAGCGCGGCATCCTGGACATGTTCAACATGTTCTCGGGCGGCGCGGTCGAGCGGATGGCCATCTTCGCGCTGAACGTCGCGCCCTATATCTCGGCGTCGATCATCGTGCAGCTGATGGGCACCGTGTATCCGCCCTGGGAGAAGCTGAAGAAGGAAGGCGGCGAGAGCGGCCGCAAGCAGCTGAACCAGTACACCCGTTATCTGACGGTGTTCCTGGCCCTGGCCCAGTCCCTCGGCATCGCCGCGGGCCTGAACGCCCAGCCCGGCCTGGTCGACAATCCGGGGATCTTCTTCCTGGTCTCGACCGTCGTGACCCTGACGGGCGGCACCATGTTCCTGATGTGGCTGGGTGAGCAGGTGACGGCGCGCGGCGTCGGCAACGGCATCTCGCTGATCATCTTCGCCGGCATCGTGGCGGTCCTGCCGTCCACCATCGCCCGCATGCTGGGCCTGGCCCAGCAGGGTCAGATGTCCGCCTTCGCCCTGTTGTTCATCGCCGTTCTGGCCGTGGCGACCGTGGTCTTCATCGTCTTCATGGAACGCGCCCAGCGCCGTCTGTTGATCCAGTATCCGAAGCGCCAGGAAGGCAACCGGATGGCCGGTGGCGAACGCTCGTTCCTGCCGCTGAAGGTCAACACCGCCGGGGTCATCCCGCCGATCTTCGCCTCGTCCCTGCTGATGCTGCCGACCACGGTGGCCAGCCTGACCGCCAATGCGGACCTGCCCGACTATCTGGGCTGGCTGCCGCTGGTCACGTCGCAGCTGACGCACGGCCAGCCGCTGTTCATGGCCCTGTACGCGGCCCTGATCATCTTCTTCTGCTTCTTCTACACCTCGATCACCTTCAACCCGGAGGACACGGCCGAGAACCTGCGCAAATACGGCGGCTTCCTGCCGGGAATCCGTCCGGGCAAGCGCACGGCAGAGTATCTGGACTATGTCCTGACCCGTCTGACGGTGATCGGCGCGGCCTATATCACCGCCGTCTGTCTGCTGCCCGAGTTCCTGGTCGCCCAGATGGGCAACAGCCTCTACTTCGGCGGAACGTCTATCTTGATTGTCGTGTCGGTCACGATGGACACTGTGGCCCAGATCCAGTCCCAACTGCTGGCGCACCAGTACGAGGGCCTGATCAAGAAGGCCAAGCTGCGCGGTCGCGGCGGTCGTGGCGCGCCCACTCCGGTGCGGCGCTGAGTTGACTACAAGAAGCCTGGGGAGGGCCTACGCGTGAACTTGATCCTGTTCGGACCGCCGGCGGCGGGCAAGGGGACACAGGCCAAGCGGCTGGTCGAAGAGCGGGGCATGGTCCAGCTCTCGACCGGCGACATGCTGCGGGCCGCCATCGCCTCGGGCTCGGAACTGGGGCTCAAGGTCAAGGACGTGCTGGCGCGCGGCGATCTGGTGACGGACGAGATCGTCATCGCCCTGATCGAGGATCGCCTGCCCGAGGCCGAGGCCGCCGGCGGCGCCATCTTCGACGGCTTCCCCCGCACCGTGGCCCAGGCCGAGGCCCTGGACGCCATGCTGGCCAAGCGCGGCGCCCAGATCGACGCCGTGGTGCGGCTGAAGGTCGATGATTCCGCCCTGCTGGAGCGGATCGCCAAACGCTATGCCGAACAGGGCCGTCCTGACGACAATCCCGACACCTTCGTGGTGCGTCTGGACGCCTACAACCGCAACACCGCCCCGCTGCTTCCCTATTATGAAGCCCAGGGCAAGCTGACCGAAGCGGACGGCATGGGCTCCATCGACTCCGTCGCCAAGGCGATCGACGAAGCTCTGGCGTGACCAAACCGGGCGTCGGGCGTTAGACGACCGATGCCTGACGCCAAGACCCCTCATGAAAGAAGGCGCGCCCGCAGACGCTGGCGCGCCTTCGTCGTTTTCGTCGGAGTGGCCGGCGCCGAGCTGGGCCTCGCCCTGCTGCTGGGCCAGGTGAAGGGCAGGGCGCCGGAGACCTTGGGGACGCAGCCCCGCCCGGTCGAAGTCCTGCTCTATGAGCCGCCGCCGCCGATCTCGCTTGAGCCGCCTGCGCCGGAGATCGGGGGAGGCGCCCCAGCCGCGCCGTCGCGCATCCACACGCCCCCGCCGCTGAAGCAGCCACGTCCTGTCGAACTGCCCGCCCCGCCCAAACAGGCGCCTGAGCCGGCCCCGGTCGTCGGCGTCGCGCCCGCGGCTTCGCCGGCGGCCGGTTTTGGCCAGGGCGGGCAGGGGAGCGGCAGCGGATCCGGGGTAGGATCGGGCTCAGGGCCGGGCGCCGGCTCCACCCGGGCGCGGGTGCTCCGCTCTCCGCCCGTGTCGGAAATCCGCGCCAACCACCCCCGGGCGGCGCGCAGCCGATACGGCAATGCGGCCCTGTCCTGTGTCGTTCGCCTGGACCAGCGGCTGGAAGACTGCCGGGTGATCAGCGAGACGCCGGCGGGTCTGGGCTTCGGCGAGGCGGCCCTGCGCCTGGTCGATCAGTTCCGCGTCCTGCCCCCGACAGAGGGCGGCCGTCCGGTGGAGGGCCAGAGGCTGGTGGTGGGAATCGACTTCGGCAATCGGCCGCGTTGACGTCCGCACGCACGCCGGGCATTCAAGTCGCAGCGGCCTTCGCTTGTCTTCGATCCACCCAGGCGTTGACGCGATGTGAATCATCTGTATAAGGGCGCCTTCCCGCGAAGGGCGCCACGCTCCTGGTTTGTTAACCGGAGCGTTTGTTGCGTCTGACTAACGCGTATCTGGAGAATTTCGTGGCCCGTATTGCTGGCGTCAACATCCCGACCAACAAGCGCGTTGAAATCGCGCTTCAGTACATCCATGGCATCGGCGCCCATTTCGCCGAACAGATCTGCGAAGCCCTCAGCATCGACCGCGCACGTCGCGTGAACGATCTGTCGGATGCCGAAGTTCTGGCCATTCGCGAATACATCGATGCCAACTTCACCGTCGAGGGCGACCTGCGCCGTGAAGTGTCGATGAACGTCAAGCGTCTGATGGACCTTGGCTGCTACCGCGGCCTGCGTCACCGCCGGAACCTTCCGGTTCGTGGCCAGCGCACCCACACCAACGCTCGCACCCGCAAAGGCCCCGCTAAGGCCATTGCCGGCAAGAAGAAGTAAGGGGAGGGTAGCACATGGCTCGCGACAAGACCCGTATGAAGCGCAAAGAGCGCAAGAACATCGCCGCTGGCGTCGTTCATGTGAACTCTTCGTTCAACAACACCAAGATCCTGATCTCCGACGTTCAGGGCAACGCCATCTCCTGGTCGTCTTCGGGCACCATGGGCTTCAAGGGTTCGCGTAAGTCGACGCCCTATGCCGCCCAGATGGCTGCCGAGGACGCTGCCAAAAAGGCTCAGGAACACGGCATGAAGACTGTCGAAGTCGAAGTGCAAGGTCCGGGTTCGGGCCGCGAATCGGCGCTTCGTGCGCTGGCTGCGGTTGGCCTGACCATCACCTCGATCCGCGACGTGACGCCGCTGGCGCATAACGGCTGCCGTCCGCCGAAGCGTCGTCTAGTCTGACGACCAACATTCAATCGGGCCGCGCCTTCGTTGCGCGGCCCGGTTTCCTATTTCTGATCCTCGGGCGTTTTCCGCTTAACGGTCATGGGTGGAGAACAGGTATGGAGGCGAAAGCATGATCCACAAGAACTGGGCTGAGCTGATCAAGCCGACGCAGCTGGTTGTGAAACCGGGGCCGGATGCAGCACGCACCGCCACGGTTATCGCTGAACCGCTGGAGCGCGGCTTTGGTCTGACCCTTGGCAACGCGCTGCGTCGCGTTCTGATGTCGTCGCTGCAGGGTGGGGCTATCACCTCCGTGCAGATCGACAACGTCCTGCACGAATTTTCCAGCGTCTCTGGTGTGCGCGAAGATGTCACCGACATCGTGCTGAACCTGAAAGGCGTCTCGCTGAAGATGGAAGTCGAAGGGCCGAAGCGCCTGTCGATTTCGGCAAAAGGCCCCGGCGTTGTGACGGCGGGCGAAATCTCTGAATCGAATGGCATCGAGATCCTGAACAAGGATCACGTGATCTGCCACCTCGACGATGGGGCCGATCTGTACATGGAACTGACGGTGAATACCGGCAAGGGCTATGTCGCAGCGGACAAGAACAAGCCGGAAGATGCACCGATCGGCCTGATCGCCATCGACGCCATCTTCTCGCCGGTGAAAAAAGTGTCTTACGAAGTCACCCCGACCCGCGAAGGTCAGGTGCTGGATTATGACAAGCTCACCATGAAGATCGAAACCAATGGCGCGCTGACGCCGGATGATGCCGTGGCCTATGCCGCGCGCATCCTGCAGGATCAGCTGGCCATCTTCGTCAACTTCGACGAACCGGAATCGGCCACCAAGGCAGAGCTGGAAACCGGGTTGGAGTTCAACCCGCTGCTGCTCAAGAAAGTCGACGAGCTGGAACTTTCTGTCCGTTCGGCCAACTGCCTGAAGAACGATAACATCGTGTACATCGGCGATCTGATCCAGAAAACCGAAGCAGAGATGCTGCGCACCCCGAACTTCGGCCGCAAGTCGCTGAACGAGATCAAGGAAGTGCTTTCGGGCATGGGTCTGCATCTCGGGATGGATGTCGAAGACTGGCCGCCGGAAAACATCGAAGATCTGGCCAAGCGCTTCGAAGACCAGTTCTAAGTTTAAGGGGGGCGGTTACGCCCCCCGAATGCCCGCAATGGCGGGGAACCCCTGGGCAATTCCGCCCCAACGAAGTGGCCCCAACGCAGGGCTGCAAGACAAAGCAAAACGCTAGGAGATCATCATGCGTCACGCTCGCGGCTACCGCCGTCTGAACCGCACCCACGAACACCGCAAGGCGCTGTTCGCCAACATGTCCGGCGCTCTGATCGAGCACGAGCAGATCAAGACCACCCTTCCGAAAGCGAAGGAACTGCGTCCGATCGTCGAAAAGCTCATCACGCTGGCCAAGCGTGGCGATCTGCATTCGCGTCGTCTGGCAGCTGCACAGCTGAAAGAAGACAAGCATGTGGAGCGTCTGTTTGCCATCCTCGGCCCGCGCTACAAAGAGCGTCAGGGCGGTTATATCCGCATCATGAAAGCCGGCTTCCGCTATGGCGACATGGCGCCGATGGCGATCATCGAATTCGTGGATCGTGACACCTCTGCCAAAGGCGCCTCGGATCGTGCGCGTCTGGAAGCAGAAGAAGCATTCGAAGCCTGAGCTTCGCCTGCCGATCTTGAAAGGCCCGCCCCTTGAGGCGGGCCTTTTCCATTTCTGTCACACGGCCGTGACTTCGGGGGGCAGCCATTGCAGGCTGTCATTGCCCGGCCCATATCGGGGCGGCTGAAGATCGAAGAAGGCTGACCATGATCCGCATGACGCCCCTGATGACCGCGCCGCTGCTGGCGCTGCTGCTTGCCACCGCTGCCCCCGCGCAGATCGTGCCTGACAATCCGGCGCAGATCACGCTCAGCTTTGCGCCTGTGGTGAAGGAAACCGCGCCTGCCGTGGTGAACATCTATGCCACAGTGGTGGTGGACCGGCGCGAGAATCCCTTTGCGGGTGATCCGTTCTTTGAACAGTTCTTTCAGCAATACGGGCGCAGCACGCCGCGCATGGAAAACTCGCTGGGGTCTGGGGTGATCGTGGCCAGCGATGGGCTGGTGGTTTCCAACTATCATGTGGTCGGCGAGGCGACGGATATCCGGGTTGAACTGTCAGACCGGCGCCAGTTCAGGGCGCATGTGTTGCTGGCGGATGAGGATTCGGATCTGGCGATCTTGCAGCTGGAGGGGGCGGAGGATCTGCCGGCCCTGACCCTGCGCAATTCGGATACGCTTGAGGTGGGGGAGCTGGTGCTGGCCATCGGCAACCCCTTCGGCGTGGGCCAGACGGTGTCTTCGGGTATCGTGTCGGGGCTTGGGCGGTCCACACTGCAGATCGGCGCGGGACGCGGGTATTTCGTGCAGACGGATGCCGCGATCAACCCGGGGAACTCGGGTGGCGCCTTGGTCGATGTGAATGGTGATCTGGTGGGGATCAATACGGCGATCCTCAGCAAGGGGGGCGGGTCGAACGGGATCGGTTTCGCCATACCGTCGAATCTGGTGCAGAACTTCGTGGATCAGGCCGTGGCGGGNNGGCGGGGGTGACGGGGCAGGGGGTCGATGCTGCGATGGCCGATGCCTTGGGGCTTTCACGGCCTGAAGGCGTGATGATTTCGGATCTGCACCCCGATAGCCCGTTCCGCGCAGCGGGTCTGGCGGTGGGCGATGTGATCCTTGCGCTGGATGGGGCCGCGACCGACAGCCCGCAGGAAGTGATGTTCCGCCTGGCCGCCCTGGGGATCGGGCGCGAAGTCGTGGTGAAATACCTGCATGATGGCGACGAGGCCGAGACGAAGCTGACCCTCATCGCTCCGCCCGACAGCCCCCCGCGTGAGGCGATGACGCTGCAGGGCGACCGGGTGCTGCGCGGGCTTTCGGTCAGCCGGATCAACCCGGCGGTGGCGGCAGAGCTGGATCTGCCGGATAGCAGCGATGGTGTGGTTGTGACCGGCGCGGATGGCCTTGCCGCCCGTGTGGGGCTGCGCCCTGGCGATGTGATCNNTCGGAAGTCTTGCGCGATGGAGAGCCGATGTTGCTGCGCTTCCGCATCTGACCTTTTCGCCGCGCGGGGGAGCGCGTAATCTGCGGCCATGGCTGATCTGTTCGATACCGCTTCCCCCATCCCGAAACGCGAGGCGCCGCGCCCGCTGGCGGATCGTCTGCGCCCCCAGGTTCTGGCCGATGTGATCGGGCAAGATCATGTGCTGGGCGCCGATGGGCCGTTGGGCGCAATGCTGGCGGCGGGTAGCCTGTCTTCGCTGATCCTTTGGGGGCCGCCGGGCGTGGGCAAGACCACCATTGCGCGGCTACTGGCCGATCAGACAAGGCTGGCCTTCGTGCAGATCAGCGCGATCTTCACGGGTGTGCCCGATCTGCGCAAGGTGTTCGAACAGGCCAAGCTGCGGCGCCAGACCGGGCAGGGCACCTTGTTGTTCGTCGATGAGATCCATCGGTTCAACAAGGCGCAGCAGGACGGTTTTCTGCCACATATGGAGGATGGCACCATCCTTCTGGTGGGGGCGACCACCGAAAACCCCTCGTT
>DOMY01000096.1 GCA_003509785.1 Gemmobacter sp. | reverse complement strand
GCGGGGTGGCTTGCGTGGGTGTGGGGTTTTATCATAAGGATGAGTTAACCCCCAGGGGGGGATAAGACAAGACGCAGATGCGCACAGGATCACCGCGTGCGAAAGGGGCAGATGCCGAAATTCGGCAGGATCATGCAGGCGATAGCAGCCCTCGTGCTGCTGATGTCATTGGCCGTGTCGCCGGTGACAGATGCTATGACGCATGGACCGGGCACTTTGGTAGTCGAGGCGGAGCACGCCGCCTTCCACGCCGCACGTGGCGAACACCAGTCGACAGTCGGCCACACGCATCATGACGCGTCCGATCATGACCACGCCTCACCTGCGATCCTTGAAAGCCGCGATGAGACCTTTGTTCGGGTGGCGGAGCCTGTGGAAATCTCTAAATTGCGGCAGATGACCGGCGTGACCTGCGGCGGCCCGCGCCGCCCACCGCGTGACACTGACCTGACGACCTGAACCGGCCCGCGCCCTGACCTGAGGCGCACGGCCAGAGCAGAGACTTTCCTCACAGGATACCATCATGACCCGATCAGACCGGATGCCATCACGCATCTGGATAATTCTTGCCACGCTGACGCTTGCCCTTCTGACGGCAGGGGCCGCGCTGGCCCATAACGTGACCGAAGGCGACGCCGGTTACGTGCAGGAGGTTTCCGGCTTTCTGCCCATCCCGTTCCTGTATCTGGGCGCCAAGCATATGGTGACAGGATACGACCATATCCTGTTCCTCTTTGGCGTGATCTTCTTCCTTTACCGGATGAAGGATATCGGCCTTTACGTCAGCCTCTTCGCCATTGGCCATTCGGTGACGATGCTGGCTGGCGTCTGGTTCGGTATCAAGATCAACAGCTATATCATCGACGCCATCATCGGCTTTTCGGTGGTCTACAAGGCGCTGGACAATCTGGGGGCCNNCTGATCGCCTTCAACATCGGCGTCGAACTGGGCCAGCTGATCGCGCTGTCGATCATCCTGATCGCCATGGGCTTCTGGCGCCGTTCGCCCAGCTTCTGGCGCCAGGCCTATACCGCCAATGTCGTGATGATGGCGGCAGGCTTCCTCCTTGTCTTCTACCAGCTCACCGGGCTGGTGCTTTCCTGAACCGAAAGGCGAACACCATGTACAACGCACAGAAACCCACGCTTGACGATCTGCCGACCGCAGGCCGCCTCTGGCGCTCCACCGCTATTGCAGCCGGGGCGGCGGCGGTGATCCTNNTGACCGAGATGGGCGAGATCAAGACCCAGCTGGCCGAAGAAGCCGAGGCTGACCGGCTGATGCTGGAAGGCAAGGTCGAACCGCAGTCGTCACTCCATCCCGGCCTGCTGGACCAGGTGTTCGGCGCCATCGTCGGCACCGCACACGCGCAGGAGGCCCCGGCGGAGGCGATCGACTGGACAGATGAGATCACCTTCACGCTGAACCCTGGCCAAGGCACCGAGATCAAGCTGGTCATGGAGGAAGGCGCAGTTGCCCAATACGACTGGGTCGTCACGGGGGGGGCCGTGAACTATGACACCCACGGCGATGGCGACGGCAACAGCATCAGCTATGAAAAGGGCCGCGCCGTTCCCGCCGACGCGGGCGAACTTACCGCCGCCTTCACCGGCAACCACGGCTGGTTCTGGCGCAACCGCGGCGATGCCCCCGTCAGAGTGACCCTGCGCGTCGCGGGCGCCTACAGCGAGATCAAGCGCTACGATTGACAGACCACTTTGGAGGCAGCCAAGCTGCCTCCACCACTATCAGGCTGGCACAAATACTCATGAGAAAATTGAAGGCCTGAGTGTCAGCATTCTGGGAATGCGGCTGCGGTGAAATCGCACGCCGCTAACGTCCGGCAAAGTGTCGAAAGCGAAGGCTAAGGAGGCTCACGCCCCCTTCTCGAACTTCATGACCGGGATGCCGAGCTTCTTGGNNGCCCATTTGGCGGCGATGAGTTCTGCGCCCTTCGGGCTGCCACCATGCAGAAGGACCATGTCGGGATACTTGGTCCGGACCTGGTCGAGCTTGCCCCAGATCAGGCGGTTATCGTTGAAGTCGGTCCCGCCGGTGAGGGCGACCTTGGGGCCTGCGGGAAGCATCACTTCGGTCTCCGCACGACGCTTGGCGGCCAGGAAGTCGCGGCTGTCGATCAGCGCTGCGGTCATGTGCTGGCGGTTCACCATTGAGCCCGTGCGGGGGCGCCAGGTCGATCCCGTGTGATGGACGAACTCGGTCGCAGCGTGATCGCGCATCATGTCCATGCAGTTGCGCCGTTCGATCAGTGTCACACCTTCGGCCGTCAGGCGCTCGAGTTCGGTGGATTTCACCTCGGAGCCGTCCTGCTCGCGCTGGAGGCGGCGCTGCACCTGTTCGTTGTCATCCAGCGACCGTTCGATCCGGGCGGTCGCGCGGTGGAAGAGGTTGACCTGGCCCCAAAGCACCTCTTCGAGGTCGGGTTCCATGCGGGTGTCTTCCAGAGTCGCGACGAGGGCATCGAAGATGTCGGCGACGGCAACCGCAAGGCGCTGCCCATCGGGCATCGGGCGCGGATCGGGCTCATCAAAGGGGCGGAAGCCGTAAAGCTGCAACTCGTCGAGCGCATGGGCGGTCTGGGATGCGGTGTGGGCGGGTTCATACGCGTCGTCGTGGGTGTGGATCGTCATTGGTTTCTTGCCTCCGGGCTTGTCTCGTCCGCGCGACAACCCGCGCGGCCTTCATGGGCAGCTCTGAGCCGTCATGGCGGACGCCCCTTCACCCCCTCCTCGGGGCCGAAACGCAGTGGAGGAGGGCGGCAGGCAGGCTATTTGTTTCGCGATGCAAAGCGGGGGCACTTCCCCCGCGGCGGAAATAGCTTGCCTGCCGCCCTTGAGGGGGCGGACCCTTTGACGGCAGCACGCCCATCTCTTGAAGGCCGTGCGGGTGTCGGGTGGATGAGATTTACCCGGGAAGAGGCAAAAGTGATGATCAACACCCGCGACAGGGATACATGACCC
>DOMY01000249.1 GCA_003509785.1 Gemmobacter sp. | reverse complement strand
AACGGCGAGATCAACACGCTGAAGGGCAACGTCAACTGGATGAAGAGCCACGAGATCCGCATGGCCTCCAGTGCCTTCGGGGAAGCGGCGGAAGACATCAAGCCGATCATCCCATCGGGCACATCGGACAGTGGCGCGCTGGATGCGGTGTTCGAGGTTCTGGTGCGGTCGGGCCGCAGCGCCCCCATGGCGAAGACCATGCTGGTGCCCGAAGCCTGGAGCAAGACGACGACCGACATGCCGAAGGCCTGGGCGGATATGTACGCTTATTGCAATGCCGTGATGGAGCCGTGGGACGGCCCGGCGGCGCTGGCGATGACGGATGGCCGCTGGGTCTGCGGCGGGCTGGACCGCAACGGGCTGCGGCCGATGCGCTATGTCGTCACCGGCGACGGGCTGCTGATCGCCGGGTCGGAAGCGGGCATGGTGCCGGTGGATGAAACGACGATCCGCGAAAAGGGCGCGCTGGGGCCGGGGCAGATGATTGCCGTCGATACCCGCGACGGCAAGCTGTATCATGATGTCGATATCAAGAACCGCCTGGCGGGCAGCCAGCCCTATGGCGACTGGATCGAAAAGGTCATCGACCTGAATTCGATGCTGCGCGACGTGCCGGAAGAACAGACCTATACGGGCGGCGCGCTGCGCAAGCGGCAGATCGCGGCCGGCTATTCGGTGGAAGAGCTGGAACAGGTTCTGGCGCCGATGGCCGAAGACGGCAAGGAAATGATCGCCTCGATGGGTGATGATACGCCGGCGGCAGTGCTGTCGAAGCAATATCGCCCGCTGTCGCATTTCTTCCGCCAGAACTTCAGCCAGGTCACCAACCCGCCCATCGACTCGTTGCGCGAAAGCCGGGTGATGAGCCTGAAGACGCGGTTCGGCAACCTGAAGAACGTGCTGGATGAATCCAGCGCGCAGACGGAAATTCTGGTTCTGGAAAGCCCGTTCATCGCCAATTCCGAATATGCGGTGATGCTGCGCCAGTTCGGCACGCAGGTGGCGGTGATTGATTGCACCTTCCCCGCCGGCGCCGATCAGGAGGCGTTGCGCCTTGGGCTGGAGCGTATCCGCGCCGAAGCCGAAGATGCCGTGCGGTCGGGCGCCAGCCATATCGTGCTGTCGGACGAACATCAGGGCGAAGACAAGGTGGCGATGCCGATGATCCTTGCCACCAGCGCCGTGCACAGCTGGCTGACGCGCAAGGGTCTGCGCACCTTCACCAGCCTGAACGTGCGCTCGGCCGAGTGCATCGACCCCCATTACTTTGCCGTGCTGATCGGCTGTGGCGCCACGACGGTGAACCCCTATCTGGCGCAGGACAGCATTGCAGACCGCATCGCGCGCGGCCTGCTGGATGGCAGCCTGACCGATGCAATGCGCCGCTATCGCGATGCCATCGACGCGGGCCTGCTGAAGATCATGGCGAAGATGGGGATTTCGGTCATCTCGTCCTATCGCGGGGGTCTGAACTTCGAGGCCGTGGGGCTGAGCCGGGCCATGTGCGCCGAATATTTCCCGGGGATGCACAGCCGCATTTCGGGCATCGGCCTGCATGGCATCCAGCAGAAGCTGGAGGAAATCCATGTGCGCGGCTGGCGGGGTGGCAGCGATGTGCTGCCCATCGGCGGCTTCTACAAGGCACGGCGGTCCGGCGAGAAACACGCCTGGGAAGCACAGACCATGCACATGCTGCAGGCGGCCTGTGATCGCGCCAGCTATGACATCTGGAAGCAGTATTCGGCGGCGATGAAGGCCAATCCGCCGATCCATATCCGTGACCTTCTGGATATCAAACCCGTGGGCAAGCCGGTGCCGATCGAAGAGGTGGAATCCATCACCTCGATCCGCAAGCGGTTTGTCACGCCGGGTATGTCGCTGGGTGCCCTTGGCCCGGAAGCGCATATGACGCTGAACATCGCGATGAACCGCATCGGGGCGAAATCCGACAGCGGCGAGGGCGGCGAAGATCCGGCGCACCAGCACCCGTTCCCGAACGGTGACAACCCCTGCGCCAAGATCAAGCAGGTGGCATCGGGCCGGTTTGGGGTGACGGCGGAATATCTGAACGCCTGCGAAGAGCTGGAAATCAAGGTGGCCCAGGGCGCCAAGCCCGGCGAGGGCGGCCAGCTTCCGGGCATGAAGGTGACCGATCTGATCGCGCGGCTGCGCCACAGCACCAAGGGCGTGACGCTGATTTCGCCGCCGCCGCACCATGACATCTATTCGATCGAGGATCTGGCGCAGCTGATCTACGATCTGAAGCAGATCAACCCGCGCTGCAAGGTGACGGTGAAGCTGGTTTCGGCCAGCGGTGTCGGCACCATTGCGGCGGGTGTGGCCAAGGCCAAGGCGGATACCATCCTGATCTCGGGCCACAATGGTGGCACCGGGGCCAGCCCCGGTACCTCGATCAAATATGCGGGTCTGCCGTGGGAAATGGGCCTGACCGAGGCGCATCAGGTTCTGGCGATGAACAACCTGCGCGAGCGGGTGACGCTGCGCACCGATGGCGGGCTGCGCACGGGCCGCGATGTGGTGATGGCCGCGATGATGGGGGCCGAGGAATATGGCATCGGCACTGCCGCGCTGATCGCCATGGGCTGCATCATGGTGCGTCAGTGCCAGTCGAATACCTGCCCGGTGGGCGTCTGCACCCAGAACCCCGAACTGCGGGCCAAGTTCACCGGCACGGCGGACAAGGTGGTGAACCTCATCACCTTCTATGCCCAGGAGGTGCGCGAGATCCTGGCCAGCATCGGCGCCCGGTCGATGGATGAAATCATCGGCCGCGCCGATCTGCTGACTCAGGTGAGCCGTGGGTCGGCCAGCCTGGATGATCTGGACCTGAACCCGCTGCTCATTACCGTGGATGGGGCGCAGAAGATCACCTACGACCGGTCGAAGCCGCGCAATGTGGTGCCCGATACGCTGGACGCCGAAATCGTGAAGGATGGCGCGCGCTTCTTTGAAGATGGCGAGAAGATGCAGCTGTCCTATGCGGTGCGCAACACGCTGCGCACCATCGGCACGCGGTCGTCCAGCCATATCGTGCGGCGGTTCGGGATGCGCAACAACCTGCAGCCCGACCATCTGACGGTGAAGCTGACCGGCAATGCCGGGCAGTCTTTGGGGGCCTTTGCGGTGAACGGGCTGAAGATCGAAGTGCAGGGCGATGCCAACGACTATGTCGGCAAGGGCCTGTCCGGCGGTCTGATTGTGGTGCGGCCGACGATGTCTTCGCCGCTGAAGGCGGACGAAAACACGATCATCGGCAATACCGTGCTGTATGGCGCGACGGATGGCTATCTGTTTGCCGCAGGCCGGGCGGGCGAGCGCTTTGGCGTGCGCAACTCGGGTGCGACGGTGGTGGTGGAGGGCTGTGGCTCCAACGGTTGTGAATACATGACCGGCGGGGTTGCGGTGATCCTGGGCCGGATCGGGGCGAACTTCGGTGCGGGGATGACGGGGGGCATGGCCTATCTCTATGACCCCAACGGGCTGGCCGAGGATTTCATGAACCTGGAAAGCCTGGTCACCTGCGCTGTCAGCCATCCGCATTGGGAGGCGCAGCTGAAAGGCCTGATCGAACGTCATGTGGCGGAAACCGGCAGCCAGAAGGGCCAGCGCATCCTGTCGAACTGGGAGGCCGAGCGGGCGAATTTCCTGCAGGTCTGCCCGAAGGAAATGCTGATCCATCTGCCCTATCCGCTGAGCGATGAACGCGCGGCGGTTCCGGCGGAATAAGCCTGAAACAACAAACAGAAAGGCCCCCGGAAGGGGGCCTTTTTCATGCCGGGGGGCGCGTCAGGCCAGCAGGCCTTCTTCCAGCGCGGTGCCCAGAAAGGCGCCGATATCGGCGCCCACCTGCTGCGGATCGGCCTCTGGAAACAGCGGGGCCAGCGTGGCCGTCAGCATGGCGGGGGTCTGCGGTGCCTCCAGCAGCAGCCAGATGGCGCGGGCCAGCGGGTTCAGATGCCACAGGCGCGTGCCGCCGATCTGCCACAGGAACAGCCCATCCCCATGGCGGCGGATCGCGGTGCCGGGGCTGCGGCGCAGCTGGCGGGCGGGATGCGGCGGCCGGGCGGGATGCGGCGCCGGATCGGGCAGCGCCGGTTCCGGTTCCGTCGCATCGGCGGCAAAGGCATGGCGCAGCAGGGCCACGGCCTCGTCCAGATCCTCATAGGCAAGCGTCAGGGCAGGCAGGCCCTCCGACAGCGCGCGGGCACGGGCAAAGGCGCTTGCAGCATCGGGATGCCCGGTGATCGACTGGCCCAGCAGCAGCCACAGCGCCCGGTCGGCCGGCAGATGGTGCAGCCGGGCCGGGCCGGGCCTGCGCTGCAGCGCCACCAGCGCGCCGGGGCGGGCCGTGGTGCCATGCGGCGCGAGGGTTGCGGTTTCCAGATAGCCGTAATCGGCATCGGCCAGCCCGATCTGCGGTGCGTGGGCCTGCAGACGGGGCGGCAGGGGCAGGCGCAGGCGCGGCGGTGCGCCCAGAGCCAGGGCGGTGCCATCGGGTTCGACCGGCAGGATATCATCGCAGAACACCTGCGCATCGGGTTCCAGCGCCAGCCGCGCCACCAGCGTGCTTTTCCCGGCGCGGGCCGCCCCGGTCAGCAGCATCAGCGGGCCATCGCCCAGCCTGACCGCCCCGCAATGCAGGCCGGTGCGCCCCGGGCGGGCCGCGCAGAACGCCTCGGCCAGATCGGCGATCAGGGCGCAGACAGTGCTGGCGCGCGGCAGATCTTCGAACGGGTCATCGAGATGAGAAGAGGTCAGGTTGAAGCGGCCATTGCGGCCTTCTGTCACCACGGCAAGCGGCGTCGTCTGACGGGTGGTGGCCGGGCGGCGCTGTGCCGCCCAGCCGTGCAGCGTGCGGTGCAGCGCATCCGCAAGGCCGCCCCGCCCGGGCAGCACGATATCCTGATGCAGGCCTGCAAAGCGCAGTGCGATCCGGGCCGGGCCGATGGAGGGGGCGGGGCGGGTCATGGCTCAATCCTCGCGGTTACGGCCGGGGCGGCTGGGCCGGGTGGGGCGCGTGGGCCGTGTCGGTTTCGACGGGCGGGTGGGGCGCGTCGGCCGCGTCAGTTTCGACGGGCGGCTGTGCTTGCCGCGCTTCGGCCGGCTGGGCTTCGACGGGCGGCTGGGTTTGCCCCGCTTCGGACGGCTGGGTTTCGACGGGCGGCTGGGCTTTTTCTTGCCGCGGCCCGAGGGCTTGCTGATGTCATCGGCATGGGCGGCATCTAAGCCGATCAGGCCGGGCGCGACATAGGCCGCACCGGCGGCAAGGCCAAGCCGGGTCAGCAGGGCGCGGCGGGAGATATCGGTCATCTGTCAGTCCTTTCGCTGTTGGGTCGTGGTGAAAGAACGCGCCATGGCGCCGCCTATTCCGCAGAAGTGCGAAATTTTTGCGGAAGCCCGGATTTTTTACGGAAACCGGAATTTTGCGGGTGAGGGCAAGCGGGCGGCAGGCCGCGCCTTGACCCGGGCGGCAGCATCGGGCCTATGCTGGCCTATGGCGCAGACCCCGACCCCAAGAACCGGCAGCAAGGCCGCGAAACCTGCGGCCCCCCGCAGCCGCAAGAAGGCGCAGGCCGACCTGCCGCCCGAACCGCTGCCTGCCCCGCCCCCCCTGCCGCTGTGGCGGCGGATCTGGCTGTGGGCGCAGCGCGGTCTGGCCTTGTGCATCGGCTTTTTCGGGGCGCTGATCCTGATCTATGCCTTCGTGCCGGTGCCCGCGAACATCTATCAGCTGCAGGAACGCTGGCGGCTGGGCGGCATCGAAAAGGAATGGGTGGCGATGGAGGATATCGCCCCGGTGATGGCCCGGGCCGTGGTGGCGGCAGAGGATGCCAATTTCTGCCTGCACTGGGGTTTTGACATGGTGGCGATCCGGGCGGCGCTGGCGGCAGGCGGCAATCGCGGCGCCTCGACCATCAGCCAGCAGGTGGTGAAGAACGTGTTCCTGTGGCACGGGCGGATCTGGGCGCGCAAGGCGATGGAGGGCGTGCTGACGCCCTTTGTCGAACTGGTCTGGACCAAGCGGCGCATCCTGCATGTCTATCTGAATGTCGCGGAATTCGGCGAAGGCATCTTTGGCGTGGAGGCGGCGGCGCAGCATTACTTCGGCATCCCGGCCTCGGATCTTTCGGGCACGCAGGCGGCGCGGCTGGCGGCGATCCTGCCCGATCCCAAGGAGCGCAGCCCGGTGAAGCCGGGGCCGGTGACCCGCAAGCGGGCCGCGCAGATCCTGTCGGGGGCGGAAACCATTGCCGCCGATGGTCGGGCCGCCTGTTTCGAGGATTGAGCCCTGCCGGGCGGTGATCCGCCGCCGGTTTTGCCGTCTTTCGTGCCATAGCCATTGCACTTGGCCCGTCTTCGCGGCAATGAAGATCATCCCCGTCCTGAAAGTCAGCGTTGCGATGATCCGTCTTTATCACTTTCCCCTTTCGCCCTTCTGCCGCAAGGTCCGCCTGACGCTGGCCGAAAAGCGGATCGAGGTGGAGCTGGTAGAGGAACGCTATTGGGAACAATCGCCCGATTTCCTGCGCCGCAACCCCGCGGGCAAGGTGCCGGTGCTGCGCATCGACAGCAAGGTGATGAGCGAAAGCCAGGCGATCTGCGAATGGCTGGAAGACACCTATCCCGCGCCGCAGCTGATGCCGCGTGACCCCGAGGCGCGCTATGAGGTGCGCAGGCTGTGTTCCTGGTTCGATGACAAGTTCCATGCCGAGGTCACATCGAAGCTGCTGTACGAGCGGGTGAACAAGAAGGTCATGTCGCTGGGCTATCCCGACAGCAAGAATGTCAAATCCGGCGCGACGCGGATCAAGTATCATCTGGATTACATGGCCTGGCTGCTGGATCAGCGGCGCTGGCTGGCGGGTGACAGCATGACCCTGGCCGATTTCACCGCCGCCGCGCATCTGAGCTGTCTGGATTACATCAGCGATGTCGACTGGAACCGCCATGCCGTGGTGAAGGACTGGTATGTAAAGCTGAAATCGCGGCCCTCGTTCCGGGCGCTGCTGGCCGATCAGGTGCCGGGCTTCCCGCCGCCGGGCCATTATGCCGATCTGGATTTCTGACGCGCCTTTTCTGCTTTTCTGCTAAGCTGCCCGGAACTGGGGAGAGTGGCATGGCATTCACGGCAAAACTTCTGGGCGGATTCAGTTTCAGCGTGGCCGAGGGGGGCACCCTTTTGTTCCGGCTGCGCATCACCGGCACTGGCGAACATTACGCCGGCGACACGTCTTTCGATGTGAGCGAGGGCACGGCAAGCAGCGGCGATGTCATTCGCACGGTCGGGTCGTTCAGCTTTGATTCGAGCGAACCCGTGACCCGCGACGAGATCGTGACCTTCGAGCTGAAAGGCGTGGCCGATGACCTGCGCGAGCGGAATGAAACGCTGCACGCCGTCATCACCCTGGGCGATGGCATCAGCTTTGCGGATGGGGGCAAGGAGCTGCGGGTGCCGGTATCGGTGCTGAACCGCCCCGAGATCATGGGCAGCGCCACCGGGGATCTGCTGCGGGGCGCCGCGGGCGATGACACGATCTTTGGCTTTGGCGGCAATGACTCGCTGCGGGGGGGCGACGGGGCCGATCTGCTGTTTGGCGGGCGGGGCAATGATGTGCTGCAGGGTGGCCGGGGCGAGGATATCCTTGTCGGCGGGCTGGGGGCCGATGATTTCGTGATTGGCCGCAGCGGCCGCGATGTGGTGCGCGATTTCGGGACCGGGGCGGATCAGCTGGTGTTCGATGCCGATGCGGGCTTTGATGATCTGGTTCTGAAACAGCAGGGCGCGCATACGCTGGTGACGCTGGGCGATATGCAGGTGCTGTTGCGCGGTGTCGATGCGGATACGCTGGTCGAGGGTGATTTCCTGTTCGGCTGATACCGGGGCTTGCGGCAGGGCGGCAGCTGGCGCAGAACCGGCACATGACAGACGGGATGGCAGGGCTGAAGGCGCGGCTGGCGGCGCGGGCGTAGGAGGAGGGATTCTCCGGCATGGGCATCTGTGCGCCCGATGCCACGCCCGAAACCGCCGGGCGCCTGCGGGCCTTTCTGGAGGCCGGGCATCACGGCCAGATGGGCTGGATGGCCGAGCGCGAAGAATGGCGTGGCAGTGCGGCGGCGCTTTGGCCCGAGGCGCGATCTGTCATCATGCTGGCCGAGGTCTATACGCCCGAAACGGACCCGCTGGCCGTGCTGGCGCAGCCGGATCGCGCAGCGGTCAGCGTCTATGCCCAGGGCAAGGATTACCACGATCTGGTGAAGCGGCGGTTGAAGCGGCTGGGGCGCTGTCTGATGGATCAGCTGCCCGAGGGCGCGGCGATCAAGGTCTTTGTCGATACCGCGCCGGTGATGGAAAAACCGCTGGCACAGGCGGCCGGGCTGGGCTGGCAGGGCAAGCATACCAATCTGCCGTCGCGCGATCTGGGCAGCTGGTTCTTTCTGGGCGCCATCTTCACCACCGCCGACCTGCCGAAGGACGCGGCAGAGCGCAGCCATTGCGGCAGCTGCCGCGCCTGTCTGGATGCCTGCCCGACCGGCGCCTTTCCGGCGCCCTATCAGCTGGATGCGCGGCGCTGCATTTCCTATCTGACCATCGAACACAAAGGCCCGGTGGACCCGGATCTGCGGGCGCTGATGGGCAACCGGATCTATGGCTGCGATGATTGTCTGGCGGTCTGCCCCTGGAACAAGTTCGCGCAGGCGGCAACCGAGATCGGCTATCAGCCCCGCGTCGGCGCGCCGGAACTGGCCGATCTGGCGGCGCTGGATGATGCGGGGTTCCGGGCGCGCTTTGCGGGCAGCCCGATCAAGCGCATCGGCCGCGACCGCTTTGTGCGCAATGTGCTCTATGCCATCGGGAATTCTGCCTTGCCGCAGCTGCGCCCNNGTGCGCCGATGCCGACCCGGTAGTAGCCGAGGCGGCGGCCTGGGCGGTGGATCGGCTGGATCTGGCCGGTGGCATTAGGGAAATACCCTGATTCGCGCTATGATGCCCCCCGGAGCAAAGGAGGAGGTTTCCATGAGCAAACATCTTGCCGACAAGCGCAAACCGTCAGAGGGCGCGCGGCTGAAGCAGTTCCTGCGCCTGGCGCATGACGATGCCAGCACCTTCTGGCAGCAGTTCCGCCGCCGCCCCGTGGCGCAGATGGCGGCTCAGCCCGCAGCGGGCCGTCGCATGGCCGAATTCGCCCGCATCGCGCGGGGCCGTCAGGTCTGATCGCTGTCCGACCTGATGTCAGACTTGATTCGGGGGGCGTCGCGCAGGGTGTCGCGCAGATCGCTGACGCTCTGCCGCAGGGCAGACAGCGCCTCGGCCGTCATCCGGGTCTTTTCGCCGATGCACTGCGGGAAAGCCGCAGTCTGCTCGCGCAGGGCCTGGCCTGCAGCGGTCAGCTTCAGGCGCAGCTGGCGTTCATCCCGGCTGTCGCGGCTGCGGGTCACCAGGCCCGCAGTCTCCATCCGTTTGAGCATGGGGGTCAGCGTATTGCTTTCCAGCTGCAGCGCGGCCCCGATCCGGCTCATGGGCTGGTCATCCTGATCCCAGAGCAGGGTCAGGACCAGGTACTGCGGATAGGTCAGCCCCACGGAATCGAGCAATGGCTTATAGGCCGCCTGCATGGCGTGATTGGCGGAATAAAGCGCAAAGCACAGCCTCTGCGCCAGGGAAGCCGGGCTCTCTGTCATGCAGGCAGAATATATCGCGTGCGATACTATCGCAAGAGCTTGACTCCTGCATCGCATATTGTATCGTGCACGATATGATCGCAAGCGATATAGGAGAGGCGACATGGTCAAGGAAGTAGTGTACCGCACGGCAGCAGAGGCCAAGGGCGGCGGGCGCAATGGCACCTCCGCCACGCTGGATGGCGCGCTGGCCGTCACGCTGAGCGTGCCGAAGGAAATGGGCGGCGAGGGCAAGGGCAATAACCCCGAACAGCTGTTCGCCGTGGGCTATGCCGCCTGTTACATGGGCGCGCTGCGCTTTGCGGCCAGCAATGAAAAGATCGGCGAGGTTCCGGCCGATGCCACGGTGCAGGCACAGGTCGGCATTGGTCCGCGTGCCGAAGGCGGCTTTGGCATCACGGTGACCCTGAAGGTCAGCCTGCCGGGCGTTGATCGGGCCCTGGCCGAGCGCATGGTGGACCGTGGCCATTTCATCTGCCCCTATTCCAACGCCATCAAAGGCAATGTGCATGTGGTGACGATCCTCGACTGAGGCGCGCGGCAATTGACAGACGGCCCCGTTTGGGGCTATCGGGCGGCAGGGGCTGGGGCCCCTGCCGTCTGCAGGCCATTGGCCGTGGTGAAGCCCCCTTTGGTACCCATCCGCTGATCCTTGAGCAGCCGGGACGCGTTGGCAATGCAGGCACCAGCACAGACGCCCGGCGGTTCTGAAGGGAACGCAAGATGACGGGTATTCTGCCGACACGGGACGGGGCAAAGGCACAAGCCAGGGCGTTGCGCGCGGCGATGCAGGCCGGGGGGCGCGACATCAGCCATGGCGAAGCGCTGGAGCTGATCGCAAAAAGCCACGGGCTGAAAGACTGGAACACGCTGAGCGCCGTGATCGGCAACGCGCCGCAGGCGCCTGTGGTGCCAGGGCAGACTGTCGGCGGGCACTATCTGAAGCAGCGCTTCGTGGCCGAGGTGATCGGGGTGAAAGAGCTTTCTGCGGGGCGCTATGAGATCACGCTGCAGTTGGCCGATGCTGTGGATGTGGTCACGTTCGACAGCTTTTCCAATTTCCGCAGCCGCGTGACCAAGGTTGTCGGGCCGGGGGGCCGTTCGTTCGATGCCACATCGGACGGGGTGCCGCATCTGGTGCTGGATCTATAGGAAAAGGCCCCCGGTCCGGGGGCCTTTTGTTTGCAGGTAGGGGGCGGATCAGGCGCGCACCAGCGCCTCGTATTCCAGCGCGATGTCGCGGGTCAGGGCGCCCACTTCAAAGGTGTAATCGCCGATCTGGCCCACCGGCGTCACCTCGGCGGCGGTGCCGGTCAGCCAGCATTGTTCGAACCCTTCCAGCTCTTCCGGCATGATGTAGCGTTCATGCACCGTGATGCCCTTGGCGCGCAGCATCCCGATCACGGTCTGCCGGGTGATGCCGTTCAGGATGGCATCGGGGTTGGGCGTATGCACTTCGCCGTCCTTGACGAAGAAGATGTTCGCCCCGGTCGCCTCGGCCACATAGCCGCGATAGTCGAAGAACAGCGCATCCGAACAGCCCTTGGCCATGGCGGCGTGTTTCGACATGGTGCAGATCATGTAGAGACCGGCGGCCTTGGCGGCAGTGGGGATGGTTTCCGGCGAGGGCCGCTTCCATTTCGCGATGTCGAGCTTGGCGCCCTTCATCTTGGCATCGCCATAATAGGCGCCCCAGGTCCAGCAGGCGATCGCCAGCCGCACCGGATTGCCCAGCGAGGCCACGCCCATTTCATCGCCCGCCCCGCGGAAGGCCACGGCCCGCACATAGGCATCGGTCAGCCCGTTGGCGGCCAGAACCTCGTCCTTGGCCTTGTTGATCTGCTCCACCGTATAGGGAATCGGCATGTCCAGCAGCTCGCCCGATTTCAGCAGGCGTTCCGAATGTTCGGTGGTCTTGAAGATCTTGCCATTGTAGCAGCGCTCGCCCTCGAACACCGACGAGGCATAGTGCAGCGCGTGGGTCAGGATGTGAACCTTGGCATCACGCCAGTCGACAAGCGTGCCGTCCATCCAGATCTTACCGTCGCGGTCGTCATATCCAGCCATGAAATCCTCCTCGGCTTTTCCGAATGTTGCGCAAGAAAGGTCCGATCCGGGCGTAAAGTTGCGCAAAATCGAGGCTTCGCTAACATTTGGAACTTGGAAAGTCAACAAGGCTGACGTAAATTCGCGGCGAAGTGAGGGAGGCGGCAATGACAGAGCCGGGAACCGGGCCGGGAACGGGGGGCGAAAGCCTGCTGTTTCTGACCGACGAACAGCTGCGCAAGGGGATCGAGGCGATGTTCTTCGCCTATCGCGGCTTCACCGCCGATCCGGACCGGATTCTGGATGGCATGGATTATGGCCGCGCGCATCACCGCGCGCTGCATTTCATCCACCGCGCCCCGGGCACCACGGTGAACAACCTGCTGTCGATCCTGGGTGTGACGAAGCAAAGCCTGAACCGTGTGCTGCGGACGCTGATCGAGGATGGTCTGGTGGAAAGCCGGGTCGGGCGGCAGGACAAGCGCGAACGCCATCTGGTGCTGACCCCCAAGGGCGAGGATCTGGAGCGGCAGCTGTCGGATGCGCAGCGCGCCCGGATGCGGGCGGCCTATCGCGCGGCGGGGCCGGTGGCGGTGCAGGGCTTCCGTACCGTGCTGGAGGCGATGATGGACCCCGAACTGCGCAGGCAGTACCAGACCCTGAAGGAGGCGGGCGCATGAGCGAACAGCAGGCACATCTTCTGGTGGTGGATGATGATGAACGCATCCGGGGACTTTTGCAGAAGTTCCTGATGCGCAACGGCTTTCTGGTGACCATCGCCCGCGATGCCGCGCAGGCGCGCCGCCTGCTGGCGGGGCTGGAATTCGACATGATCGTGCTGGATGTGATGATGCCGGGCGAAACCGGCATCGCGCTGACCCGCGATCTGCGGGCGAAATATGCGATGCCCATCCTGCTGCTGACCGCCAAGGGCGAAACCGCCAACCGGATCGAGGGGCTGGAGGCCGGGGCGGATGATTATCTGGTGAAACCCTTCGAGCCGAAGGAGCTGCTGCTGCGCATCAACGCCATCCTGCGCCGGGTGCCCAGCGTGAAGCCCGAGGCGGCGGGGCCGAAGGTGCTGCATCTGGGCGAGGTGCGCTATGACATGGAGCGCGGCGAATTGTGGCGCGGCACCGAGCCGGTGCGGCTGACCGCGACCGAGGCGCAGCTGATGAAGATCTTCGCCGCCCGCCCGGGCGAGCCGGTGAGCCGCGAAATGCTGGTCGGTGATCTGGGGCCGGGCGAGGTGGAGCCGGGCGAAAAGGCGCAGGAACGTGCGGTGGATGTGCAGATCACCCGGCTGCGCCGCAAGATCGAGGCCGATCCGAAACAGCCGCGTTACCTGCAGACGGTGCGCGGATCGGGCTATATGCTGCAGCCGGATTGAGCGGGCGGCAGCGGCGCCGGGAGGCTGTCTGCCCCCCACGGCCTGCGGCCTCCCCCCGAGGATATTTCTGCCAAGATAAAGGAGCCGGCCATGGGAACCCTGCTGTTTTCGCATCCCGATTGCCTGCTGCACCGCGAGCCGCCGGGGCATCCGGAACAGGCGGCGCGGCTGCTGGCGGTGGACAAGGCGCTGGCGGGGTTCGATCTGGACCGGCGCGAGGCACCTGTTGCGGCGCGGGCCGATGTGCTGCGCTGCCATCCCGAGGCCTATCTGGCGCGGGTGGAACGGGCGGTGCCGCAGGCGGGCTGGGCGCAGCTGGATGGCGACACCTATCTGGCGCCCGGATCTTTGACCGCAGCACTGCGCGCGGTCGGCGGCGCCTGTGCGGCGGTGGATGCGGTGATCGCGGGCGAAGCGGCCAATGCCTTTGTCGCCTGCCGTCCGCCGGGGCATCATGCCGAAACGGCGACGGCCATGGGGTTCTGCCTGTTCGGCAGCGTGGCGATTGCCGCGAAACGCGCGCTGGATCACCACGGGCTGTCGCGGGTGGCGGTGCTGGATTTCGACGTGCATCACGGCAATGGCACCCAGGATCTGCTGTGGGAGGAGGGGCGGGCGATGTTCGTCTCCAGCCATCAGATGCCGCTTTATCCGGGCAGCGGGGCCGCGACAGAGCGGGGCGCGCAGGGGCAGATGCTGAACCTGCCGCTGCGGCCGGGATCGGGTGGGGCGGCGATGCGGGCGGCCTGGGGCCCGGCGCTGGCGCAGGTGGCGGCATTCCGGCCCGAGCTGGTGCTGGTGAGCGCCGGTTTCGATGCCCATGAAGACGACCCGCTGGCCGGGCTTGCCTGGCAGGTGGAGGATTTCCGCTGGCTGACCGCGGCGATCTGCGATCTGGCGGATGGCTGTTGTGGCGGGCGGGTGGTATCTGCGCTGGAGGGCGGCTATGATCTGCCCGCTTTGGCAGCCAGCGTGGCTGCCCATGTGGACGAACTGCTGCGGAGAGGCCGATGAGCGAGAAACCGATTGCCGAGATGAGCTTTGAAGAGGCGATGGGCCAGCTTGAAGCCGTGGTGACCCAGCTGGAGCGCGGCGATGTCGCGCTGGAGGCCAGCATTGCGCTTTATGAGCGTGGCGCGGCGCTGAAGGCGCATTGCGGCGACAAGCTGAAGGCGGCGGAAGAGAAGGTGGAGCTGATCCGCGCGCAGGAGGGCCGGGCGGTCGGCACCGCCCCGGCAGAGGGGCTGTGAGCTTTCCCGATCTGCTGCAGCAGGATGCCGCCCGCGTGCAGGCCCGCCTGCAGGCCGCATTGACGGCGCAGGAGGATGTGCCGGTGGTGCAGGCCATGCGCTATGCGCTGCAGGGCGGCAAGCGGCTGCGCGCCTTTCTGGTGCTGGAATCGGCGCGCCTGCATGGCATCGCCCCCGATGCGGCGGTGAGTGCGGCGGCAGCGGTGGAGGCCCTGCATGCCTATAGCCTGGTGCATGACGATCTGCCCTGCATGGATGACGACGACCTGCGCCGCGGCCTGCCCACCGTCCATGTGAAATGGGACGAGGCGACGGCGGTTCTGGCGGGCGATGCACTGCAGACGCTGGCGTTCGAACTGCTCTGCGATCCGGCGCTGGGGCCTGCCGACCGGCGGCTGGCGCTGGTGGCAGGGCTGGCGCAGGCCAGCGGGGCGCAGGGCATGGTGCTGGGGCAGGCGCTGGACATTGCCGCCGAAACCGCCCCCGTGCCGCTGACCCTGCCGGAAATCACCCGGTTGCAGGCGGGCAAGACCGGCGCGCTGATCTGTTTTTCGGCCGAGGCCGGGGCGATTCTGGCCGCGGCCGACCGGGCGCCGCTGCGCGCCTATGCCACGGCGCTGGGGCTGGCCTTCCAGATTGCCGATGACATTCTGGATGTGGAAGGCTGCGAAGCCACCACCGGCAAGCGTGTCGGCAAGGACGCCGAGGCGGGCAAGGCCACCTTCGTGTCTCTGCTGGGGCTGGAAGGGGCGAAATCCCGCGCAGCCCAGCTGATTGCCGAAGCGGAAGCCGCGCTTTCCCCCTATGGTGCGCGGGCCTCTGCCTTGATCGAAGCCGCGCGCTTCGTTATCTCGCGCCAAAGCTGATACCCCGGGGAGGGGCGCCATGACCGACAGACCGAAGACCCCGATGCTGGACCGCGTGCGCATCCCCGCCGATATGANNAAGGCGCTGAGTGATCGCGAGCTGCGCCAGCTGGCCGACGAGCTGCGCGCCGAAACCATCAGCGCGGTGTCGGTGACAGGCGGCCATCTGGGCGCCGGGCTGGGCGTGGTGGAACTGACTGTGGCGCTGCACGCCGTTTTCGACACCCCGCGCGACAAGCTGATCTGGGATGTGGGGCATCAGTGCTATCCGCACAAGATTGTCACCGGGCGGCGCGACCGCATCCGCAGCCTGCGCACCGAAGGCGGGTTGTCGGGCTTCACCAAGCGGTCGGAAAGCCCCTATGACCCGTTCGGGGCGGCGCATTCGTCTACCTCGATCTCGGCCGCGCTGGGGTTCAAGGTGGCGGCGGATCTGGGCGGCGATCCGGGCGATGCCATTGCGGTGATCGGCGATGGCTCCATGAGCGCGGGCATGGCCTTCGAGGCGATGAACAACGCAGGCCATCTGAAGAAGCGGCTGTTCGTCATCCTGAACGACAATGAGATGAGCATCGCGCCCCCTGTCGGCGCGCTGTCCTCTTATCTGTCGCGGCTTTATGCCGGTGCCCCGTTCCAGGAGCTGAAGGCGGCGGCCAAGGGCGCTGTCAGCCTGCTGCCGGAACCGTTTCAGGAAGGCGCGCGCCGGGCCAAGGAAATGCTGAAAAGCATGACGGTGGGCGGCACCCTGTTCGAAGAACTGGGGTTCAGCTATATCGGCCCGGTGGATGGCCACGATCTGGACCAGCTGCTGCCGGTGCTGCGCACGGTGAAGGCGCGGGCGACGGGCCCGATGCTGATTCATGTCATCACGAAAAAGGGCAAGGGCTATGCCCCGGCCGAATCCGCGCGCGACAAGGGCCATGCCACCGCCAAGTTCGATGTGCTGACCGGCGAACAGCAGAAGGCCAAATCCAACGCCCCAAGTTATACCAAGGTCTTCGCGCAAAGCCTGATGGCCGAGGCGGGCCGCGATGACAAGATCGTGGCGGTCACGGCGGCCATGCCCGATGGCACCGGGCTGAACCTGTTTGCCGAACGCTTTCCGCGCCGCTGTTTCGATGTGGGCATTGCCGAACAGCACGCGGTGACCTTCAGCGCCGGGCTGGCGGCGGGGGGGCTGAAACCCTTCTGCGCGATCTATTCCACCTTCCTGCAGCGCGGTTACGATCAGGTCGTGCATGATGTGGCGATCCAGCGGCTGCCGGTGCGCTTTGCCATTGATCGCGCCGGGCTGGTGGGGGCCGATGGGGCAACCCATGCCGGGTCTTTCGATGTGGCCTTCATGGCCAACCTGCCCGGCATGGTGGTGATGGCCGCCGCGGATGAGGCAGAGCTGGTGCATATGGTCGCCACCGCCGCCGCTTATGACGAAGGCCCCAGCGCCTTCCGCTTTCCGCGCGGCGATGGTGTGGGGGTGGAACTGCCGGAACGTGGCACGCCCCTGCAGATTGGCCGGGGCCGGGTGGTGCAGGAAGGCAGCCGTGTGGCGATTCTGTCCTTCGGCACCCGTCTGGCCGAGGTGCTGGTGGCGGCCGAGGCGCTGGCGGCGCGCGGCATTGCCTGCACCGTGGCCGATGCCCGCTTTGCCAAACCGCTGGACCGCGACCTGATCCTGCAGCTGGCCCGCCATCACGAGGCGCTGATTACCGTGGAAGAAGGCGCCGTCGGCGGCTTCGGCAGCCATGTGGCACAGCTGCTGGCCGATGAGGCGGTGTTCGACCGCGGGCTGCGCTTCCGGTCGATGGTGCTGCCCGATACCTTCATAGATCAGGCCAGCCCCGAGGCGATGTATGCCCTGGCCGGCATGAACGCCCCGCAGATCGAGGCCAAGGTGCTGGAGACGCTGGGCGTGGCGGTGGTGGGGTTGAGAGCGTAGGGGCTATTGGTGTGAGTAGTGTTGACTATACAAGTAACACTATCAAAATCGATGTTGATGCGATACGCGAGGTTGTCAGCATATCAATTCGACGAGTGAGTGCATTTGTGCGATTTGGGTTGGATAATTTGGATGAGAGAGATGGCGGTGATTTCAATCTAACCGCAGGTCTAGTTTACCGATTTTGGCCTGAAGTAGTCTCCGATCTGGATCGGGTTGCCGCCCGTGAAGAGTATCAGGCTTGGCTTGTTGGCTCCTGCCTGCGCGAACTCGATTTATTCTACGGGCTATTCCTGGATAAAATATGGTTTGCGATTGAAGTCGGTAAGTTACATGGGGCCAAAGTGCGATCTGACCATGTGTTCGATCAGGCATTCGCGCGTAAAACTAATATTGCTGCCAAACAAGGAATCGTAGCCAAGCAGCTTGGAATTACAGACTACTTTGATGAACTCAACTCTCTGAGCTTGGCACGAAACGCCCTCGCCCACCATGCCGGTGTGGTTCGATCTCCGGTCGATTGCAATAATGCCTCTCGAAGCGAGCTAAATATAAGATGGCTAGCATTCGATATGGTGGCAAGTCGTAGTGGTCAAGAAGTGGTGGTCGCTCAAATGCCGCTCGACACAAATATTCTACCGGGTTCAGGTGAAGTAGAGATAAGTCTGCGGGTTGCATCCCGGGTTCTTGATGTCCCTGCTGGGCATCAGATCATTTTTTCCAATTCCCAGATTGCAGAACTTTGTATGTTCTACAAGATTATCTGCGACAAGACGATTGATGGATGCATCTCCTACCTAAGAGATAAGGGCATAATGGCGTAGCCCAGAAGAAATGAAGGCGATCACTGATCAAGCCTGACAGTATTGAGTGTCCACTTATTGCATCGACTGCCCACAGGCTGACGATTTTGCAACGATGGTGCAGTGTTATAGCTGGGTGACTTGGCGCCATAAAGCGGCGACCACGCTTGTTGGCGCGCCTTCCCCTCGGGCAGGTGCTGCCATGGGTCAGGGGCGCTCCATCAGCCTTTACGCGCGGCCTCGATTTTCGCCACGTCGATCTTCGTCATCTCCATCATCGCGGTGAAGGCCCGCGCGGCCTCGGCGCCGCCTGCGGCCAGGGCCTCGGTCAGTACGCGAGGGGTGATCTGCCAGGAAATCCCCCAGCGGTCCTTGCACCAGCCGCAGGCGCTTTCCTGACCGCCGTTACCGGTGATGGCGTTCCAGTAGCGGTCGGTTTCGGCCTGATCCTCGGTCGCCACCTGGAAGGAGAATGCCTCGCTCTGCGGGAAGGCGGGGCCGCCGTTCAGACCCAGGCAGGGCAGGCCCAGAACGGTAAACTGCACTGTCAGCACATCGCCCGCCTTACCCGAAGGGTAATCGGTCGGCGCATGGAATACCGCCTGCACGGCGCTGTCGGGGAACGTTTCGGCATAGAAGCGGGCGGCCGCTTCGGCCTCGGTATCATACCACAGGCAGATGGTGTTCTTGGCAGGCGCCATGGTCTGTCCTTTCGCCAGCAAGGCCCGGAGCAGGGCCGGTTTTGCCACCACACGGGGGTGCCGGGGCAACATGGTTAGGCATTGCCGTTTCGCCCTTGGCTGCGGCACAGCTTGGCACAACCCGCGCGCCGTGGCAGCCCGAAATCCGGGGCCAAACAAAAAAGCCGCCCCGAAGGGCGGCCTCTGTCTCTCGCACCGGCGCCTGCAATCAGGCGTTCACGGTGTCTTTCAGCGCCTTGGCGATGGTGAATTTCACCTGTTTGTCGGCCGGTTTGGTCACGGTTTCGCCGGTGGCCGGGTTGCGGACCTGACGCTCGGGGCGCTCGCGGCACAGCACTTTGCCAAGGCCCGGCAGGGTCACGGCGCCGCCGGTGGCGACTTCGCGCGCCACGATTTCGGCGATCGCGTCCAGCGCGGCATTGGCCACCTTCTTGTCGGCACCCATGGTTTCCGCCAGTGCGGCAACCAGCTGCGTCTTGGTCATCGGTTTGGACATTTCCTGTTCCTTGCTTCTGGCCCGCTGCCTCGCGGGATCGTCCGGCCCCGCGCAGGCGGGGCAATATGCCCCGTCCTACACAGGTTTTCGGCGCAAAGTTCAAGCCCTGTTCGGCCTTTTGCGCGACCTTCCGCAACGGGCCGCCCGCGCGGCGGCCCTTTCACAGAAACGCGGTTTCCTCGAAACTGCGCAGCTTGCGGCTGTGGATGCGTTCCACCGGCATGTCGCGCAGGGATTCCATCGCCCGCACCCCGATCAGCAGATGCCGCGCCACCTGGGTCTTGTAGAAATCGCTGGCCATGCCGGGCAGCTTCAGCTCGCCATGCAAGGGCTTGTCGCTCACGCACAGCAGCGTGCCATAGGGCACCCGGAAGCGGAACCCGTTGGCGGCGATGGTGGCGCT
>DOMY01000168.1 GCA_003509785.1 Gemmobacter sp. | reverse complement strand
AAGGTGCGGCTGCGGAAGCGGGCGCGATCCGGGCCGGGGCTGGCGCGGTGGATGGCGGACCAGGCCTTGTGCCGGTCGGGTTCGGTCGCCTTGCGCGGCGCGGTGAGGCGGTTGGTGGCGCGCAGCGGCGGCAGCTGGCGCAGGTAGAAGCCGGTTGCCTTGAAGTAGGGTTCACCGAACCACCAGGGCTGCACGATCTGCGGACGGGGCAGATCGGCGGGCATCAGGGCGCGGGCGTGTTTGTGCATCACCGGGTTTTCCACCGCCACGCGGGCCACCGGGGCGGCCCAGCAGGCGGCGAACAGATCGGCACCTTCGCCCAGCAGCCGCCACATCACAGCCAGCCGGGCATCGCGGCCCATGACCGGCCATGCCGCGCGCTCGGTCGCCATGGCATCCTCGGGCGGGTTCTTCGGCGGTTCTGTCAGCCAGCGCACGCCGCTGTTGCACAGCCTTGTGCAGGGCGGGTGCATGACGCAGAGCAGATCCCAGCCCTCGGCCAGATAGAGCCGCAGATCGCCCCGGATATGGCGGTTGCTGCCATCCTCGGCGGGCATCACATCGCAGGACCACACATCATGCCCGCGCGCGGCAAAGGCCCTGCGCATCACGCCAGAGGTTTCGCAGCCAATCAGGATGCGCAGGGCGGCGGTCATGCCATGCACTCCCCGTCGTTGGACTGGCAAAGTGCGCCTTCGGTCGAAAGTGCCCAGTCTCCCTGCAATTCCATGAATTGCCGTAGCTCGCGCCTACTGTACCGATCAGAGAACTGATGCCCGCGCGCGAATTCGTGGCCTTCCCACCAGGCATGGCGCAGAGGCATGTCCCGGGAGAATGCGGACAAAAATGCTTCCGACTTCAGAAAGCACCCGTCGCAATTGCCGCCAACGGTTCTTCCCTTTACGACCGGCAGCGCAAGGTCAAATGGCTGCGCGCGCCAGAAGGCCGAAACGTCAGCGCGACTGATATTCGCGGCGCGTAGCGGCAGCCAAGGTGTTGCCCTGTTGTCTGGGTAGGGTGCGCGGTGCCCTTCATCTGCTCGAAATCCGATAGCCGATGTCCATTTGCGCCAACCGCGACTGCGTACGAGATAGCGCTTCGCGGTCTTGGTCTTGAGTTCGGCGCTGCACCATTTCTTGTGGAGATTGGGTAGTGACTGCTTCTTGATGATGAGGGCATCAAAAGGCTCGCCATTTCTGCTCGCGCCTTGATACCCGACTACCTCAAATAGCGGTTTGGCCGCTCGGTACTCTAGCCACACAATCATTACGCCCCAGCGACGGCCGACTTCGGCAACGAAGTCGAGGGTCTGGGGCATTTCGCGGCCCGTATTCTGGAATGTCACCTCGCAGCGGTCTTCGGGCAGACCGCTGTTCGCTTCAAGGATTTGGTGAAGCATGAAGGCGCTGGTGCGCCCGCCGCTGAATGCGATCTGGACGTGTCCATCTGGCAGAGTGAAGTGCGAAAGGCGCGACATTATGGATCTCTGCCTATTTGGTGGGGGGTGGTCATGGGGTTCTCCGGTCTGATCCTCGGGATGCCGCCCGGCGCGCGGGCGGTCACCGGAGGATCAGATGCGCATGGGCATGACGACCTGCTGCAGGTTCGGGTCATCAGTCAGGCAGTAAAGCGGATCGCCCGGCTTGCCGGACTGCAGCCGGATGATGCCCGCCGGGCGCGCGAAATCTTTCAGGTAATGGATGTTCACCCCGAAGGCCTTGCCCTTGCCCTGCACCGGCACCGTGAAATCGCCTTCCTGATCGACCATGCGCATGGACATGATGCCAGCCTCGGGGTCGATTTTCAGGGCACGGTCGCAAGCGGTGGTAGGGAACCTGTTGAGGGCGGCATAGCTGAGGGTTGCCGTGATTTCGTCAGCCAGCGGCGGCATGACGCGGGTGTAATCGGGATAGGTGCCGTCGATGGTCTTGGAGGTCAGTTCCCAGCCATCGCCCGCGAAATGCAGGCGTTTGACATAGGGCTTGTCCTTGTCCTGGTCGGTGATTTCGGCCCGGATCGCGGTCTGCCCGTTCGGCTGCGCCTCCAGCGCGGCGGCGAGGATGTCCAGGGCGTCAATCTGGCTTTCGCGGATCAGACCAAGGCGGAAGTGGAGGCTTTGGGGAGCCAGAAGGTTTCTGAGGCTGCGCAACAGGCCGGGGCCGCCGCCGCTGAGCGGGAGGCCGCATCCGTTGCCAGCGGTGCGGCGCAGGCGGCTTTGATCGGGGCGCAGGCGGCGCGGGACGAGGCCTCGGCCGTGGCGGCCACGGTCGGGCGCTATGCCAGCGCGGCGGCGGGCCTGGCGGATACCTCGGTTGGGGAAACCTTCTGGGTCTACAGCGACGATTACTTTGTGCTCTATCGCCATGATGCCGGGCCGGTGGCCTTTGATACCGGCATCCGGCTGCCGCTGGCGCCGATTGTGGATGCGGCGGTGGAGCAGGTGCGGGCGCTGTTTGTCGAGACGCGGCCCGCCCTGGGCAAGGCGCGGGATGCGCCGCGCGGGTTGCGCGATGCGGTGCGGGATGCAGCGGGCCGGGTGTCCTACGGGGCCGGGCACCGGGGCCAGTTCGTGGCGGCAGAGCTGGAGTTTCGCCGCCGGTCTGGCCGTGACGGGGTACGCTTTCACGGGGCGACAAAAGACACATCGGGCAGGGTGGCCTCCTGGTATGACCGGATCAGCGGCGCTTTCGCGGCGGCGGCAGGGTTCGTGGATGCGGTGGTGCCGCGCTATCGCTCGGCCTCGCGCTATGCCTGGTCGCTGATGGACCGGGCCGGGCGGGCGGCCATCGGTGTGCGCGGCGATGGCACGGTGGATCTGATCCCCTCGGCCGCGACGATTGCGCGGATCGGCGGCGGCTATCTGCCGGTCGATGCCTTTGCCGTCTATGATGTGGCCAATGTGCGGCCGGTGGCGCCGGGCGTGCTGTCGGCGCTGCGGCAAGAGCCGGATGGCATCCTGCTGGGGGTGCGGCAGATCGCCGGATATACCGTGGCGGTGATCGAGCATCGCGGCAAGCTGCGGGTGCTGTTCTTCTATGGCCAGAGCAATGCCGGATCTTCGGGCGTGGGTAATGCGCTGGTGGTCGATCCGCTCTATCCGCACAGCTGTCTTGCCTTTGCCGGGCTGCTGGAGGGCTACCGCGACACGCCGGTTGATCCTGCCGCCTTCACCGGGCTGGAGCCGCTGCGGGATCGCGCGACCGAACCGCAATATCCGGCCACGCTGACCGCCTTTGCGCTGGAGGCGCAGACCCGCGCAGCCACCGGGCAGCCCACGCCGGGCATCCTGTCCTATACCGCATGGTATGGCGGCCAGCCGCTGACCAGCTTCGTGCGGGGCACGGTGCCCTGGGCCAATCTGATGGTGGGGGCCGAGAAATCGGTGCAGGTGGCGGCGCTTTACGGGCGCGAGGTGGATTGCCCGGCCATCGTCTGGGAACAGGGCGAACATGGCCCGTTCGTCGATCACAAGGCGCAGCTGATCGCGCTGGCCGAGGATGTGACCGGCGAGCTGCAAAGCGTCATGGGCCTGTCGGCCGCCCCGAAGTTCGTGGTGGTGCAGACTTCCGAATATGATGATGCCGCCACGGCAGATACCGTCTTCCAGGATCAGCTGGATGCGGCACGGGATCGGCCCGATCTGATCGTGATGGCCGGGCCGTCCTATCAGTATCCGCTCTCGGATCAGATCCACCGCAGCCAGATCGGGCGGATGATGGAAGGCGAGACCATCGCCGCCGCGCTGCGCGAACTGGAGGCGACGGGCGCCTTCGTGCCGCAATGGCCGGTCGGCATCGTGCTGGACGGATCGACCATCACCGTCACCTTCAGCCGCCCCGTGGCAATGGATGACGATTGGGTGGCCCCGGTGCCTGCCGCCGGGTTCGTGGTGCGGCATGACAGCGGCGTGACGGCCATCACCGATGTGGCGCTGGCCGGATCGACCGTCACCCTGACCCTGGCCGCCGCCCCGGCGGGGGCCAATCCGCGGCTGGAATATGCCGTGCTGAATGATGCGGCCAGCCTCAATGGCTGGAGCAATGGCCGGGGCCTGATCTACAGCCCGACCGATATCCCGTCCACCTATCACGCGCTTGGCCATGCCCTGCCGCCTACCGTGCGGCACTATTCCCTGCGCTTTACCGCAGCCCTGTGAGGTATCCCCATGTCCACCACCCTGCCTATCCTCTGGTCCAATCCGGCGCTGCCGGATGGCCGTGACCTCTCGGCGATCATCGCTGCCGATCCCGCCTTCCTCGGCTGGATCTGCGCCGACGCCGAATATGTGACCCTCTCGGGTGCCGAAATCCTGACCTTCACCGACCGCACCGGAAAGCCCGTGAGCTTCACCGCCACCGGGGCGGGCAGCCGCGCGGTGCTGGAGGCCGATCAGCTGGCCGGGTTCCAGGCTGCGCGCTGCGATTCCGATCAGGCGGCGATCTTTGACAGCTATCTGTCGGCCGGGCTGGCGGCGGCGCTGCCGACCAATGCGGCCTGCAGCTTTGCGGTGATCTTCCGGCTGGATAGCGGCGGCAAGACACAGGCCGTGCTGGGCCGCTATGGCACGGCCACGCAGCGCTGCCTGATCCAGGTATCCAGCACCAACGCGCCCCGCATGATGGCCCGGAACGCGACCGTGACAGGCGCGCCGATGACTGTCGGGAGCTTCTACCTGGTGGTCGGTTCTTTCGACGGCGCCAATACCGCGCGCCTCTGGCATCTGGGGGCCATCTCGGCCGGGGCCGCCAGCGCGGGCGATTCCGGCACGGGCGAGCTGCGCCTGGGCACGCTGGAAGGTGCGGCCTTCCAGTCGGCCGATATGTCTTTCTCTGATGGCATCATCTTCTCGCGCGACCTGTTGGCCGATCCCGATGATGAAACGCTGGCGGCCATCGTGGAATTTGCATCCTCGGTCTATGGCATCGCCGTCGCCTGACCGCCGCGCCACCGCTGACCCACCCACACCCCGCCGCTGGCGGGCTTTTTCTTACCCGGAGGTACCTTGCAAGATCCGTCCCCATTTCGCAGCCTTGATTTCTGGATAGCGGTTGGCGCCGCGCTCATCGTGAAAATCAGGACGACCAGACAACTCAGCCCGGCCAAGGTGGTAGCGACGCTTGTTGTGGCCGTTGCGGCCGCCTGGGTCGGCGCTGAATACGCCGCTCAGGTGCTGGGCGTGCCGTTGCCGATTGCCGCCGCCATCGTCACGCTGACAGCAGAGGGGGCGATGCGCTGGCTGCTGATCGGGGTCAACGATCCCAAGCAGATCATCGAGCTTTGGCGCCTCTGGCGCAAACCGTGAATAATGCAAAGGGCCACCCGAAGGTGGCCCTGTAACAGCACCGATCCGCGAGTTTGCGTTCACTCAAAGTTGGATCGGTGGCCCTTGGTAGGGTCTTAATGCGGATGACGTGAGCAGAGCCGCGAACAAGGGTTATTTAGCCCAATCAAGCCAGATTTTCAAGTAGGCGGGTCGACATGCTTGACCAGAGAACTCATGCCTAGCCCATGCAGGACGCACTTCTGTACCGAGCGCAGCATATCGCCTGGCAATGGGGTTTTCTGGTAGTCTCTCCCGCTCGCGCTTTTCCCCAAGCGGAGAAGTTCAACCCTATGAAATCCAACGGAGTAGACCATATCCCCCTTAACCCATCTTTCGTGGGCGCCCCAGCTTTCTGGCAGATCGAAAGGGATCAGCAGCGGCATATGGTAGGGCTTAACGTATGTTGGCTTCGTCTTGGACAGAGGAACCACGGTCACCAAGTTGTCGCGACCGCCCGTAGCTCGCGACAGGACGATGCAGAGTCGTCTCTTGACCATCTCAGGTTCTGTGAAGCCTGGCTCGAATCGGACGCAAACAATGGAACCGTACTGCGGGTGATACTGGATCGGCACGACTGGCCTTTTCGATTTGAGTGAACGCGGTCGAAATCTAGGCCTCTCTCCGACCTGAAACAACCCTGACGACCCCCGCCCGCCTCGCGCGGGCTTTTCCATTGCAAGGAGAGAGATATGCAGGTGACTGCAGCAACGCTGGCCGCCATCGCAGGCGCCAGTGCCAACAGCAACATGCGCAGCGTGATCGCCGGGCTGGCGGCGCGGCCCTCGGGTCTGGATCGGCCGCACCGGCTGGCCCATTACCTCGGGCAGCTGGCCCATGAAAGCGGCGCCTTCCGCTATGACCGGGAAATCTGGGGGCCGACAGCGGCGCAGAAGCGTTACGACCGCCGCACCGATCTGGGCAATACCGCCGCCCTCGATGGCGATGGCTACCGCTATCGCGGGCGTGGGCCGATCCAGATCACCGGCAAGGCGAACTACCGCCAGTACCGCGACTGGTGCCGGGGCACCGGCCTGCCCGCGCCGGATTTCGTGGCGGCGCCCGACCAGGTGCTGACCGATCCGTGGGAAGGGCTAGGGCCGGTCTGGTACTGGACCACGCGCGACCTGAACGCCATGGCCGACCGCAACGACCTGGACGCGATCACCCGCCGCATCAACGGCGGCACCAACGGGCTGGCTGACCGGCGCGACCGCTACACCCGGGCAGCGCTGGTGCTGCTGGGCTATGGCCCGACCGAGATCCGCGCCTTCCAGCGGGCAGAGCATATCACCGCTGACGGCATCGCGGGGCCGACCACCCGCGCCACCCTGCACGCCGCCCTGACAGTGCGGCCCATTCTGACCTTCAAGGAGCTTTGAACATGACCGGACAAATCGCACTCTTCATCCGCCTGCTGCTACTGCCCGTGGCAGGCTGGCTCGCAGGCACCGGGCTGGTGGCCTATGACGAAGCCAGCGGGACGCTGGCCGTTTCGCTCGACGATCTGGCGCAGGGGCTGGCGGGGCTGGTGCTGTGGGCCGGGACGGTGGCCTGGTCGCGCGTGGCGAAAGCACGAGGCGGGGTGACGTGAGGATAAATAGGGATCGCGCTAGCCCATTAGGCTAGCGCAGTTTGTAACTAGGGATAATTGATTTCAGGCACCTCGTATGCGCATAGCCCTAAGGTGCATGCTGTATAACTCTCCATACTTCATTATTCTGGCCAAAGGGTGGTCTCTGGATTATCGTAGAGGCGCCTTCGGAAACAAGTGCCATGCCTGTTTCTCTATTAACAAAGGATACATCATAGTATTGCTTTCCCGAGGTGACGCCTGAGCCATGCAATACAATGTACCAATCACAGTGGAAGTTTTCAGGGTGAGGTGCGTCAAGCATGTTCGCGCCGTGAAAGGCATTTTCAGGGATATTGACCGGAAGTCCATTATCAACATCTGAAGGGATGGTTGTCCATGGATCTCTGTCCCAGGAGTTTCGCGCTGGCTTTGTCTGAACTTCCATTTTTTCGCCGTTCTTTCTTCTATTGCCGCCCGAGTCGGCAATCGGCATAAGTCTAAGCGAAGTCGAAGACAGATGTGGTCGAATGGTAACATACGTTGGTTGCTCAGGGATTTTGGTAATCACCCAGCCACCATTCCCATCAAGCGCAGAGTCTCCGTAGACTTTGTCTGGAGAGGCAGAATCATTGTGACAAAGATACTTATTTGTACCAATATTGCGGATGTTGACATTCACGCCTTCTATAATATTTGATAGGCCGTCCCATGATCCAAGAAGCAGGCGATTCAGACCGCGCAGGTAACCAATATGCTTGTGTGTTCTTCCTGCTGCCATACCCGCATAGTCTTTTATGCGCATTTTGCGCGCCCACTCCCCTCCATATGCCTCGGTTTGGTAGGTCGTTGTTGGGCCTGGTCTAAGTGGCAGTATGCTCCAAGTTTGATAAAGAAAGTTGAGATTGTTGCTTCCATTTGTGTATAGTGCACCTGATGGGGTTAGGAAGGGAGATAGCTGCCAAGTGCCTCCTTCAGATGGCCCTCGCTGCAGAATGGGATTCCAAGGGCACTCCTGCCAAATATTTGACTCTATGTTCGTAACCGGAATCCGCCACATTCCAATCCCAGACGGCCAATCTGTAAACAGGTGAGATCCTGGAAGCAAAGCATAAGCATACTCTGGTGCGCTTGAGTTCTCTTTGTACGTAAAGCCTCTTCCTACTATTCTTGTTCGCTGGTCGTAAGTTTTGTTGTGCTTCCGGATTGGAGGCACGGTTACGGTGCTACTGCTTGGTATTGCGCCTGTCTTCACAATTGACCATTCGCACATGTTTAATGCTGATCCTAGTTTGGCAAGATCTCGCCCTCCAGTATTTCCGTTTGGAGCAAGCATGTAAATAGAGGTTCCATGTTTTATAATGGGGCCAATATTGGTTGCGAGTGGGCTTTTTGATGTTCCTGAGTTGATGACGGCCTCACCAAGAAACTTCCACGAAGTTGCGTCACGTAGAGTGCCTCCGCTCGCCTCAAAAGTTAGTATTGCGGCCTTTGGCGTGTAATTTTGTGGGAGACTGCTCCAAGGGGGGGTAATGGGAACATCCTTAAGCCTGTTCTTGTAGTAATCAGTTTGTCCATAAGAATTGGCGTTACTATTGTACTGATAGAAAACCGAAACGAGGAAGAGCCATTTATCGCTGCTTGTCTGTATGACAACATGGTCATTCCATTCTCCAAGTTGGAGTTCTCTCCACCTTCCTGCATGTCCTGTCACCCCATCATCGGCAACGATTGCTCCGGTCGGTAGGCCATTGCTTTTCATGGCATGTTGAACTGGGCACGGCTGGTTTCTATAGTCTCTTTCTACCTGTGTAAAACCTGGAAGACCTGTATTTAAGTCAAACAGTTTTCCTAAAGAGGAATTAAATATTATTATTGGCTCATCTGATCCCGTGAGGGGCAGCGGTATTTCTCCCGTATCTGAAGCATTGTTGAAGTCCAGCTTTGTTGCAGACCCTTCAAAGTCAGACAGATTGTATTTTCTGCAGATAACCTTTGAGACGCCAGTGCGGGAAGAATCAGCTGGTGCCCACTCTCTAGAGTCCATGCCCCTAGAAAGAACATACAGGTGAGGCCCTTGAACAACTGGTTGCGCGCATTTTGCCCAATAGTTGTCGCCCAATGATTCGGCCCGGTTGTTTCCGCCTGCGATGAGAGGAAAGGTCGAAGAACGTGATAGTTGCATAACGCCCTGCTAATCTTTGTGGATTGAAGATAGGTCGAGCTTCTGAATCTATCCAAGCTTGCAGAATTTTCACTGATTCTTCCTTTGGTTGCTGCGGCAAAGGCGCGGGTAGAGGCGGCGGTGCGCTACACGCTGGATGAGGATCTGCGCGCAGATCAGGCGCTGGCTGAGGCAGCGGGCATCGTAAGCAGCGCGCATCCCACGGGAGGGCGCCTGGCTATGTGCCGACGGGGCAGGGAGCAGAGCTGTCTAGAAGCGCTGCGTCTATCAGATCGGGGCTAGCTGATCTGCCGAGGCGGGTTGGTGGCTATGCGATTACAAGGCTGCACTACTAATTACAAAAGATGGCTCTGAAACACGGGGGAGCATGTGAAACGCCCCTACGCTACCGATCTTCGTCATCTGCTGCCGATTTGTACCAAGAGTGTGTACGATTGGAGAAATCCGTTTAACTCTCACCTCTTAACTCATTGATTTTTCTTGTATTGCGTGGCATGAGTTTGACAGTTTTCTTGTGCTCGGTCAGTCGATCAGGCTGGTTTTGGGTACCGTAGGTCGAGNNAATCGCCGTCGATCAGATCGGCCGCGATGCTGCGTTCCAGCAGCACCGATCCTTCGCCGCCCAGCAGGCCCAGATCGATCAGCGTGCCGCCCGCCGTCTGCACGATGGCGCCCGCGTCCTTCATCGCCTGCAATCCCAGAAGCCCAAAGGCGCGCAGATCCACCAGATCAATATCATAGGTGAAATCGGTCACCGCATCATGGCCGTTGGCCAGGGTGAAGCGGAAGGTGTCAAAACCCTTGCCGCCGGTCAGCACATCCTCGCCCGCGCCGCCGGTCAGCAGATCATCGCCGCTGCCGCCCGACAGGTCATCGTCGCCCCGGCCGCCGGTCAGGCTGTCATTGCCCGCACCGCCCGAGCCGCTGTCATCGCCATCGCCGCCCTGCACCCGGTCATTGCCTGCATCGGCCTGCAGCAGATCATCGCCTGTGCCGCCTGCCAGAAGATCGTCACCCTCGCCGCCGGTCAGCGCATCGTCGCCCGCGAATCCCAAAAGAATATCGTTGCCCGCGCCGCCATCCAGCCGGTCATCCAGCTGGCCGCCGAACAGCTGATCCAGCCCGGCCTCGCCGAAGACGATGCCGGTGACATAGCCGTTGCCGACGCCGCGATAGGCATCGCCTGCCTCGCCCAGCCGCAGGAAGCCGTCGATCACCCCCATATTGCGCAGCACATCCGACCCGCCGCCGGTTTCCACATCGCCCAGGATGGTGCCGCTGTTGAAGATGCGGTCGCTGGCGGCGCCGGTATCGGCATAGGCGGCATCGCCACCACCGAGGGTGCCGAGGTTGCGGAAGATGACGATGCCGCCGCCCTTGATGCCGACAGAAAGGCCGGTTTCCCCGCCAAAGATCTCGCCGGTGTTGTCGATCCGGGCGCCGGTGGTGCCGATCACGATAGCGGTTTCACTGCCGTGTATGCTGCCGGAATTACCGATCCGGTGACCGCTGCCGCTGGCAACCAGAATACCGGTCTGGCCGCTGATGCTGCCACTGTTGTCAAGCAGCGCATCGCGCCCGACCAGCGTGCCCGCCGGATTGCCGGTGACCGGCGCGCCGAAGCGTATGGCTGTGCCACGCCCGGTAATCTCGCCGGTGTTGAGCAGGGTGGATTCCACGCCCAGCGATATGGCCGGGGTGCTGCCCGCGCTGCGCCCGATGATGCGTCCTGTATTGTGGATGGTGTTNNACCGCGGATCTTGGAAAATACCCATCCGGTTTCGGTGATGCGGATGAAATTGGCATCATCTTCGGCTGCGTTGGTGACGAAGTCGATGCCATTGGTTTCACTATGCAGCGTCCCCTCTACAACCAGCGTGGCACCAAGAACGGGAATGTTGTTGCGGGCAAACA
>DOMY01000131.1 GCA_003509785.1 Gemmobacter sp. | reverse complement strand
CCCAACCGTGCGGCGGTGTTTAGACAAGTCGCGCGAGGGGCGCAAGGGGCATCTGCGTATTTTCCTGCGCCCTGTCACAGATGATTTCAACGCGACACCCCGATCCGGCCAGATCAGCGCAGACCGCCGACAAAGCCTAAGCCAGACAAGGGATTAGCCCGCCATCTGCCCCAGTGCACCTGCGCCGCCAGCCCGTTGAACCCGGGCCGCAGACAGAGAAAAACCCACAGCCCGGGCGGGCTATGGGCGCAGGGCCACAGACAGATCGANNTCGGCAGGCGCCAGCGCGCGCCGGGTCCGGCGTCAGTGGGTCCAGACCGTGCGGCGGCTGGTGGCGAAGTTTTCGCCATAGCCCATCGCCCGGACATTGGGCTTGCGCTGATGCGTCACCAGAACGTCGAACTCGATCCCCTGGGCGCGGGCGTAATCTTCCGCTGCCTCACGCGAATCAAAGCGCAGCTTTACCTGCGTCGTCGTATCGGTGGTCGAGGTCCAGCCCATCAGCGGGTCAACCTCGCGCGACGAGGCGGGCGCGAATTCCAACACCCAGCCTTTGGTCTTGGCGGTGCCGGATTGCATCGCATTGCGGGCGGGNNCAAGGCAAGGGTTCACTGGCATGGCATCGCAGGTGGCAAGGCGGGCAGATTGTCGGCCGGTCACTGGGGTGTGGGGTGGGGTGTGGTGCGACCGGCCGACATGCGATGCCCGACCTTTCGGCATGCAAAGCATTGCCTCGTCACTCAACCCGATTCCGCTTAACAAACCCTTAACCGAACCGAAAATCCTGCCCCCTCCCCCCGCAAAAGCCCCATTCTGCCGCAGCAATCCCGCCATTTCCGGCCGCCAGGGCGCCAAACCGGCCTGCAGGGGTTGAACGGGAACAAAAACAGATCATCTTGAACCCCTGACGAGGGAATCACCATGCCGCACAACAACACCAACGCCCCTGCCGAACGCCCGGATGTGCTGACCCGGCCCAAGCTGGAAGGCGGGCGCCGTTTCGTCCTCCATTCGCCCTTCCAACCGGCCGGCGATCAGCCGACCGCCATTGCCGAACTGTCGGCGGGGTTGCAGGCGGGGGATCGCGATCAGGTGCTGCTGGGCGCGACCGGCACCGGCAAAACCTTCACCATGGCCAANNACCGGCTCGGGCAAGACCTTCACCATGGCCAAGGTGATCGAGGCGTTGCAGCGCCCGGCGCTGATCCTGGCTCCCAACAAGATCCTCGCCGCGCAGCTTTATGGCGAGTTCAAAAGCTTCTTTCCCGACAATGCGGTCGAATATTTCGTCAGCTATTATGATTATTACCAGCCCGAAGCCTATGTCGCGCGGTCGGACACCTATATCGAGAAGGAAAGCTCGGTGAACGAGGCGATCGACCGGATGCGCCACTCGGCCACCCGGGCGCTGCTGGAACGCGACGATGTGATCATCGTGGCCTCGGTGTCCTGCATCTATGGCATCGGCTCGGTCGAAACCTATTCGGCCATGACGCAGGATCTGGTGGTGGGGCAGATGTATGACCAGCGGCAGGTGATCGCCGAACTGGTAGCCCAGCAATATCGCCGCAACGATGCCGCCTTCGCCCGGGGCAGCTTTCGGGTGCGCGGCGACAGCGTCGAGGTCTGGCCTGCCCACCTTGAAGACCGCGCCTGGCGGTTCAGCTTCTTCGGCCCCGAGCTGGAGGGGATCGTGGAATTCGATCCGCTGACCGGGGCAAAGACCGATGTGTTCAAGCAGATCCGCATCTATGCGAATTCGCACTATGTCACCCCCCGCCCCACCATGCAGCAGGCGACAAAGGGCATCCGGCTGGAGCTGAAGCAGCGGCTGGAACAGCTGGTCAACGAAGGCAAGCTGCTGGAGGCTCAGCGGCTGGAACAACGCTGCAATTTCGATCTGGAAATGCTGGAGGCCACTGGCGTCTGCAACGGGATCGAGAATTATTCGCGCTACCTGACCGGCCGCGCGCCGGGCGAACCGCCGCCCACGCTGTTTGAATTCATCCCCGACAATGCCATTGTTTTTGCAGATGAATCCCACGTTTCCGTGCCCCAGATCGGCGGCATGTACCGGGGCGACTATCGGCGCAAGTTCACGCTGGCGGAACATGGCTTCCGCCTGCCCAGCTGCATGGACAACCGCCCGCTGAAGTTTGAAGAATGGGATGCCATGCGCCCGCAGAGCATTTTCGTCTCTGCCACCCCTGCCGCATGGGAGCTGGAGCAGGCGGGCGGCGTCTTTGCCGAACAGGTGATCCGCCCCACCGGCCTGCTGGACCCGGTGGTGGAAATCCGCCCCGTCGACATGCAGGTGGATGATCTGCTGGATGAAATCCGCCGTGTGGCCGCCCAGGGTCTGCGCGTGCTCGTCACCACGCTGACCAAGCGCATGGCCGAGGATCTGACGGAGTATTTCCACGAACAGGGCATCCGCATCCGCTATATGCACTCTGACATCGACACCATCGAACGCATTGAAATCCTTCGGGATCTGCGGCTTGGGGCCTTTGATGTGCTGGTGGGCATCAACCTGCTGCGCGAAGGTCTTGATATCCCGGAATGTGGGCTGGTGGCGATTCTGGATGCGGATAAAGAGGGGTTCTTGCGGTCGGAAACCTCGCTGATCCAGACCATCGGGCGCGCGGCGCGCAATGCCGAGGGCCGGGTCATCATGTATGCCGACCGGATCACCGGCAGCATGGAACGCGCGCTGGCCGAAACCAACCGGCGGCGCGAAAAGCAGATCGCCTATAACCTCGAACATGGCATCACTCCCACCACGGTGAAAAAGAACGTCGAGGATGTGCTGGCGGGCCTGTGGCAGGGCGATACCGATATGAGCCGCGTGACCGCCAAGGTTGAAAAACCTATGGTTGGCCAGAACCTTGCCGCGCATCTGGATGCGCTGCGGCTGCAGATGCGCAAGGCTGCCGAAAACCTGGAATTCGAAGAAGCAGCCCGTCTGCGCGACGAGGTCAAGCGGCTGGAGGTGGTGGAGCTGGCGGTGGCCGATGATCCGCTGGCCCGGCAATCGGTGGTGGAAGATGCCGTGGAAGAGGCGGTGAAGGCGCGGGGCCGATCCACCGCCGGGCGTGCCGGTCAGCGCGGCGGCACCAAGCGGCGCGGGCGCTAGCCAGGCCGGGTTGCGGCAAAGGTCACGCCCTCTGCCCCGATCCGCCCGCCCACCAGCCGCCCCGGCTCTGCCGCCAGCGGATGATCCTCGATCCAGTCGCGATAGCGATCATTGCTGACGATGCGGGCATTCAGCGCCTTTGCCCCTTCCAGCAGCAGCGGGTCGGCCGGTGTGCCCTTGGGCGCCACGAAGACCTGCCGATGCGGCAGGCCCAGCCGCTGCGCCATATCGACCGGCCCCTGATAGCGGTTGCCGATCAGATAGCCGACATTGGCATCGAACCAGACCGCAGGCGTCAGCCCGCGCGCCTGCAGATCCCCGATCACCGCCGACAGCACGGCAAGATCGGGGCCAGAATTGCCCCAATACATCACGTTGGACCCGTCAATGACCACCCAGCGCCGGGGTGTTGCCTGCCGCCGTTTGCGCGGCGCCAGCAGCAGGGCCGCAAAGACCCCGGCCAGCCCGGCAAGTGCCGCGCCCGAAATCTGGGGAAAGTGCAGCCAGAGCGAAAAGGCCGTCACACCCAGGGAAACCAGCAAAAGCAGAACAGAGACGATCATGGGGCGAAATCAGCACGCAACAGAAGGGAAAACCGGCTGCCAGGCCCAGTCTGTGCCTGGCAGCCAGGGCTTACGCCCGTTTCAGAACCCGGGCGATCACCAGCAGGATCACCGCACCCAGGGTCGAATGGATGATGGCAGCCACCACACCCCCACCCACGGCAAAGCCGATGCGCGGCAATACCAGGCTGGCGATGAACGCCCCCAGGATGCCAACCACGATATTTCCAAGCAGGCCGAAGCCCGAACCCGATACCAGTTTGCCCGCCAGCCAACCGGCCACCGCGCCGACCAGCAGCATCACGACCAGACTTTCGATTCCCATGGCACCTCCGGGGGTTGATATGCGTTGACACTATGCGCCACAGATACCTGACGGCAAGGGCGCCACCGTGATAACCTGCCGTTCCCTGATCCGGAGAGTCCCATGCGCCGCCTGCCCATCCTGTTTGCCCTTCTGGCCACCCCCGCCCTCGCCTCGTCCGAGGATGCCTGGCAGGAATTTCGCCAGCTGACCGAAGCCAGCTGCCTTGCCCTGATCGACATGCCCGGAGAGGTGACGATCGAGGTCAATCCTTTCGGATCGGATCAGTTTGGCGTGGCGCTGCTGTCGGTGACAACCGCTGCAGGCACGGATCGCATGGCCTGCATCATGAACAAGCAGACCGGCGCCGCCGAACTGACGGCGCCCTTCACCAATCAGTAAACCTGCATCACCTCGTACATGACGGGCTCGAAGCGCGAACACAGCCCCGCGATGCGGCGGTTGCGTTCGCGCATTTCCGGGGTGCGCAGCATCGCCTGATAATCTTCGCGGCGCTGCCATTTCGAATAATTGGCGATCCGGGTCTGGGCATCGTTCATATGCAGCCCTGCCCCCAGAAACCCGGGCTGATGGCGGATGAAATCGTGATAGGCCTCTTGCAGCGCCTCCATCAGATCCTGTGCGGTGCCCGGCGACATCTCGAATGTGGTGATGACGGTCTGGCCTTGAAACTCTGTCGTGATCTCTGGCATGGTTTGCGTCCTCCCTCTGGCGAGGCTAACATCAGAACCGCGGAAAATCATGCAGCTCATCGACCCTGACCATCCGTTCTTTCGCCCGGTCTGGCGCCGTTGGGCGACGGCACTGTTTCCGCTGGTCTGGGCCGGGATCGAGCTTTATGGCGGCAACCCCGGCTGGGCGGCGGCCTTTGGCGCGGCCGGCGCCTATGCATTCTGGCAATTGGTCATCGTCGGCCCTTCGGACAAATAAGCGTACCGCGCAGGGTTTCGCTGGCCGCATCCACCCACCAGGCCCCCAGATCGCATCCAGTCAGCCAAGGCACCACGGCCCGCAGGGTGGCGCGGATTTCGCGATGGTCCGCCACCGGCGGCCCGCTGCGCACCACCTCTGCCCGGTTGCGCTGGCGGTAGAGTGTATAGGTCTGGCCATCAATTGTGGTTTCATGGCGCGCACCGCCGATCATCAGCGGTTTTGGCGCGCAGGCGGCCAGCAGGATCAGCAAGGGGATCAGGACGAATCGCATCATCGGGACAGATTGCCAGCCCCGTCTGAACAGCGGGTTAACACGCGTGCCCCAGAAGTTGCGCCCTGCCCGCCCGCAGTTCCCTGATCTTGCGCCTGTTGCCGCCAGATCGGCCAAATNNCCCCGCCGATCCTGCGCCTTTCCTTGCAAAAACCCGCCCGAATCTTCATACTCGTGGCACAAATCCCGCGGTGATTTTCCCACCGAAGAGGCAAGAGGCAGTAGGCATGACGAAACTTGCTCTGGCAGGCGCACTTGCGGCGCTGGCACTTCCTTTCATGGCAGCCATGGTCGAGGCCGGCCCAGTTGAACGGGCCTGTCTGCGGTCGGAAAGCCGCAGCGCCAATCGCGCGGTTTGCGCCTGTATTCAACAGGTTGCCGATATGACGCTGCGGGGCGGCGATCAGCGGCAGGCGGCCAAGCTGATGAACGACCCCGACCGCGCGCATGAGGTCTGGATTTCCAAGCGGGCATCAGATGATGCGTTCTGGGATCGCTACAAGAACTTCGGCCAGACCGCCGAAGCCTATTGCGGCAACTGATTCCCGGCCCGAAAAGGCCTTGCGCTGCCTGCCCTTTTCAAGGGCGGGTTCCAGCGGAAACATGTGAGATATCAACGGGCTGAAGCCTGTTTTGCCATTGGGCCTGTGTTCTGCGGGCAGGGCTGCGCGTGCCTTTCGCGCGGCTGCTGCCCTCGGGCGCGGGGACAGGCCCCGGCAATGTGGTGCAGGTATGTATTTTTCTTATATTCCAAACAGATAGCCCGCCCCTTCCAGTTGCCACGGAGCCGATGCCATGGAGAAACTGCTGATCCTGACCGGCGCGGGCATCAGTGCGGAAAGCGGGCTGGGCACCTTCCGCGACCGCGATGGAATCTGGAGCCGTTACGACCTGAACGCCGTGGCAACGCCCGAAGGCTTTGCCCATAACCCCTTGCTTGTGCATGAGTTTTACGATGCACGCCGCGCGGCCAGCCGCGCCGCCCAGCCCAATGCCGCCCATCACGCGCTGGCCCGGCTGGAGCGTGAATTCCCCGGCGAGGTGCTGATCGTGACCCAGAATGTCGATGATTTGCACGAACGCGGCGGATCGCGGCGGGTGCTGCATATGCATGGCAGCCTGGAAGGTGCACTTTGCGCCGAATGCGGCCACCGCTGGCCTGCCCCGGCGGTGATGCTGGCCTCTGTCCCCTGCCCCGTCTGTTCTGCGTCCCGCATCCGTCCCGACATCGTGTGGTTCGGCGAATATCCCTATCACATGGAAGAGATCTGGCAGGCGCTGCGGCAGGCGGATGTCTTCGTGGCCATCGGCACCTCTGGCACCGTCTATCCGGCGGCGGCCTTTGCGCAGGATGCCGCCCGCGCCGGGGCCTGGTGTCTGGAGCTGAACGCCGAGGCCAGCGCCACCGCACCGGATTTTGATGCGCTGCGCCTTGGCCCGGCCACCCGGCTGGTGCCGGACTGGGTGAACGAAGTGCTGACGCACGGCACGGCAGGAAAACAGCCGGGGTAGATCACCCCGGCTGATCGGGATCAGTTGCCAGTGCCTTCGGCATGGCCATGCTTGTGGCCCTGCATCGGCATATCGCCCATGGCCCCCTGGCGCTGCAGATCCACCGGGATCTCGACCTCTACCACGCCTGCCTTTTCGAAGGTCAGCGTCACGGCAACCACATCGCCCTGCGCCAGCGGCCGCGTCAGGCCGAGGAACATGACATGGTCGCCGCCGCGCGCCAGGGCATGGCTGCCATGGGCGGGCACGGCAAAGCCCTCGGGCACCTCGACCATCTGCATCACGCCATCGGCGCCTGCCTTGTGGGTGTGCAGCTCCACCTTCTGCGCCACATCCGAGCTCGCGGAAATCAGGCGATCATCGCTGGCGGCATGGTTTTCGATCACCATGAAGGCGGCGCCGCTTTTGGCCATGGCGCCCGAGGTGCGGGCATAGGCATCGGAAATCATGATGCCTTCGGCAAAGGCCGGAAAGGCAGCAAGGGTCAGCGCCGTCGCGGCGAGAAGCGATTTGAAACGGGTCATCTGTCTGTCCTTGATTCATAAGGGAAAAAACCGGAAATCAGACAAGGTGCGGGGGGCCACGGGCCTGTGGATGCAGCAAGGGCCGGGGCGGCACAGCCCGCGCCATGGGCAGGGCCAGCACCTCGGCCCGCAGGAAAGGCGCCTGTGGCGCAGAGACCGGCGCATCGGCAAGGCCTGCGGCAAGGGCCGCCGTGCAATCCGGGCAGAGATGCGGCGGCGCCGTCGGCTGGCCCGAGGCATCCAGATGCAGCGTCACCATGCCCGCGCCCGAGCAGATGGTGATACTGCCCGCCGCCGGCGCCTGCAGCCGCATGGCGGCAGCCTGCACCGCTCCGATGCACAGCATCAGGGCCAGAAACAGCACAGGAAACAGGCGAACCACAGTCATGTGCCCAGCAATAGCCGACAGGCCGCGCAGCGCAAGGCGACAGAATGACCATAAATGCAGAAACCCCGCTCGCCGGGCGAACGGGGTCAGCAAAGCCAGAAATCGGCAGGATCAGGCGGCAGCCTGTGCCTTTTCGATGTCTTTCTTGATTTTCAGCGCCTTGTCCGAAAGCTCGGTATCGTGGGCTTTCGACAGGAAGGCATCCAGACCGCCGCGGTGATCGACGGTGCGCAGGGCAGCCGAAGAGATCCGCAGTTTGAACGACTGGCCCAGCACATCCGACAGCAGGGTGACATCATTCAGGTTCGGCAGGAAGCGCCGTTTGCTTTTGTTGTTGGCGTGGCTGATTTTGTTACCAACCATCGGGCCTTTTCCGCTCAGTTCGCAGACGCGCGACATCGTCTTGTTCCTTGTCTTTCGGACCTGTGCCCGGAAGGCGACGGCCCGGAGTAACACCAATGACGCCCGCTGACCCAGCAGGCACCCAATTCCATCGCAGCCGTGTATGGGGAAACGCCGGGCAGGTCAAGCGATTCACTGCAGAGCGGGGCCGGTTGTCTTGCCCAGGGGCAAGCCGCACCGGCAAAGGCGCCGCGCGGGGCCGGGGCGAGCCGCAAAAATCTTGCAAGATTTTTGCCCGCCCGCCGGTTGCGGCCTCAGCGCCCCAGCAACCCCAGCAGTTCGGCCGCCGCCTCGTCGGGGGTGCGCTGGCCGGTGCCGACCTCGGCCCCCNNACGCGGGCCAGCCGGGCCAGCAGGCTCTGCCGGACCTCTTCCTCGAACCAGTGGCGCGACTGGGCGCGGCGGCGGTCCTGCCAGTGGCCATGCGCGCGGCGCCAATCGGCCAGAGCCCGCATTTCCGCCCAGGCGGCCTGCAAGCCCTGATCCTGCAGCGCCGAAACCGCCAGCGCCTTGGGAAAGCCCTCGGGATCCTGCGGGCGGCGGCGCAGCAGGCGCAGGGCGCCCGCGTAATCGGCCTGGGTGCGCAGGGCCGCCGGTTTCAGATCGCCATCCGCCTTGTTCACCAGGATGATATCGGCCATTTCCATGATGCCGCGCTTCACCCCCTGCAATTCGTCACCGCCCGCCGGGGCCAGCAGCAGCAGGAACAGGTCGCACATTTCGGCCACCATGGTTTCCGACTGGCCCACCCCCACGGTTTCGATCAGCACCACATCGTAACCCGCAGCCTCGCACAGGGCCACGGCCTCGCGCGTGCGGCGGGCAACGCCGCCCAGATGGGTCTGGCTGGGCGAAGGGCGGATGAAGGCCATGGGATCGCGCGACAGCCGTTCCATCCGTGTCTTGTCGCCCAGAATCGACCCGCCGGTGCGCGCCGAAGACGGATCAACGGCCAGAACCGCCACCCGCAGCCCCTGCCCGGTCAGCAGCAGGCCGAAGCTTTCGATGAAGGTGGATTTGCCCACCCCCGGTGTGCCTGAAAGCCCGATGCGCAGCGCCTGCCGCCCGGCCTGTGCCACGGCGGCCACCAGGGCGCGGGCCTGCACCCGATGATCGTCGCGCGCACTTTCCACCAGGGTGATGGCGCGGGCCAGGGCCCGGCGATCCCCGGCGATCACGGATTGTGCAAGGCTTGAAACATCCATCGGCAGCTCCGGTGCAAGGCATCCCTGATCGCGGCTGTTCCGGCAGGTCTGTGCCGAGCCGCCGCGCATCAGGGGTGTAATGCCCGGTCAGCGCATTATATTCCAGCCCCGGAGCGGTCTTTGGGCCGCCCGCCGGACAGATCGGCGACGGAACACCGGCGAACAGGCCGCAGGCACGAACGGAAAAGGATGTGCGATGCAGATCAGAGCAGCAGTTGTGGCGCTAACACTCGCGCTTGGCCTCGCCACACCACTGGCCGCCGAAGAGGCGCGATTCGATCTGGTGCTGCGCGGCATCACGGCGGGCAGTCTCAGCTGGTCGGGAAGCGGCACGCCGGGCGGGACCTATAGCGTGGCGGGGCGGCTGAAGACCTCGGGCCTGGCCGCCATGCTGAAGCGGCTGCGCTATGATGCGCAGGCCAAGGGGCAGATCACCGCGCAGGGTGATTTCCAGCCCGCCAGCTATGTCGAAGATGCCGATACCGGGCGGCGGCAGTCGCAATCGCAGATCACCTATGCCAAGGGCGTACCGCAGGTGACGCAGAGCAAATCCGACCGCAAGCCCCGCCCCTGGGATATCGACGCGGCAGGCCAGACCGGCACCGTCGATCCGCTGACAGCCATGTTCGCGGCGCTGCGCGATGTGGCGCCGGGCAAGGAATGTGGCGTCAACCTGCAGGTCTTCGATGGCCGCCGCGCCAGCGCCGTCAGCACCGCCGCCCCCTCGCGCCAGGGTGATCGCGTGGTCTGCGCGGGCGAATACCGCCGCATCGCCGGTTTCTCGCCCGAGGATATGGCCGAAAAGACCCGCTTTCCCTTCACCCTCACCTATGCCCCTGCCGCCGATGGCAAGATGCGGGTGATCGAAGTCTCGATGGAATCGCTCTACGGCAAGGCCCGGCTGGTGCGCCAGTAATCCGGATAACCCCGTAACCTCCCCCCTTCCTCTTGGCCCAAATACCCTCGGGGGAGGCCCGGTACGGGCCGTGGGGGGCGGAAAGCCCNNGGCGACCTGCGGCAGGCGCGATCCGGGCGCCGCATCCCATGGCAATGCCGCCGGGCGGGGCTCGATGCCCCGACCGGCGGCCCCCCTTCCGGTAAAGCCTCCTCTGGCAAAACCCCGCCCGGCACAGCTGGACAGCGCGGCGCCGATCTGGTGGAACGGCGGCATGACCATGCTTCCCATCGACGATGCCCTGCCCGATCTGATCGCCGCGCTGCGCGCGTGCGGCATGGCCGTGCTGCAGGCCCCGCCCGGCGCGGGCAAGACCACACGGGTGCCGCTCGCCCTGCTGCAATCGGGCCTTGCCCCGGGCCGCATCCTGATGCTGGAACCGCGCCGCCTTGCCGCCCGTGCCGCCGCCGAACGCATGGCCGCCACCCTGGGCGAAGAGCCGGGCCAGACCGTGGGCTATCGCATCCGGGGCGAGGCGAAAGTGTCGCGCGCCACCCGGATCGAGGTGGTTACCGAAGGCATCCTGACCCGAATGCTGCAATCCGATCCCGGCCTTGATGGCATCGGCGCGGTGATCTTCGACGAATTTCACGAACGCAGTCTGAATACCGATCTGGGCCTTGCCCTCACGCTGGAAATCCGCGGCGCGCTGCGCGACGATCTGCTGCTGGTCGTCATGTCGGCCACGCTGGATGCCGCCCCCGTCGCCGCGCTGATGGGCGATGCGCCGCTGGTCACCTCGGCGGCT
>DOMY01000065.1 GCA_003509785.1 Gemmobacter sp. | reverse complement strand
GAACAGCAGACCACCACCACCCAGATCGCAGCCGAGATCGACAACCAGATCCGCCAGAAGCTGGAGGGCGCCACCACCGAGGCAGAGGCGCTGCGCCAGGACGCCGAGCGCCGCGCCGCCCTGCTGGGGCTGGAAACGGCCATGGTCTCGGGCCTGCCGCTGACAGATTCCGCCGTGCGGCTGCAGGATGCCGGGATCGACATTCCCGAACCGCTGGCCGCCCTGATCGCCGCACCCGTTACCCTGCCTGATCTACAGGGCAGCATTGCCGAAGCCACGCGCGCCGCCCTTCTGGCCGCGCGCAAGGCCGATATGGGCGATACGCTGACAGACCGGCTTGCCACCTTCCTGCAAACCCAGACTGGTGCCCGCCCGCTTGCCCCGCAGGAAGGCGATACGCCCGAGGCCGTGCTGTCACGGATCGAGGGTCATGTGCGCAGCGGCGATATCGCCGCCGCCCGCGAACAGATTGCCAGCCTGCCCCCCGCCGCGCAGGATGCGCTGGCACCCTGGGCCACGCAGGCCGACCTCTATATCGCCGGGCGCGCAGCGCTCGTCACATTGCTGCAAGAATAAGGAGGGCTGCCACGATGATCTGGGCTTTGGTCAAGGGTCTGCTTTTCTTCGGTATTGTCGCTGGGCTGACCTATGGGGCAACACTGCTGCTCGAATCCGAGGGCGGCCTGCGCCTGATCGCCGGGGGGTACGAATTCACCTTCGGCCCGCTACAGGCGGTGATCGGCCTTCTGCTGCTGCTGGTGGCACTGTGGCTGCTGCTGCGGCTGGTCGGCCTGCTGACAGCAACGCTGCGAATGCTGAACGGCGATGAAACCGCGCTCAGCCGCTATTTCGACCGCAACCGCGAACGCAAGGGCTATGCCGCGCTGGCCGATGGCTTCGTGGCGCTGGCCAGCGGCGAAAACCGCGTGGCACTGTCACGCGCCGCCAAGGCCGAAAAGCTGCTGGCTCAACCGGAACTGACCAACCTGCTGCTGGCACAGGCCGCCGAGGCTGCGGGCGACACCGACCGCGCGACCGAAGCCTACAAGGCCCTGCTGGAAAGCGAACGCACCCGCTTTGTCGGGATTCGCGGCCTGCTCAACCGCAAGATTGCCGAAGGCGATACCGAAACCGCGCTGAAACTGGCCGAAAAAGCCTTTGCCCTCCGCCCCAAACACCTGGAAACGCAGGACATCCTGCTGAAACTCCAGGCCGGGGCGCAAGATTGGAAAGGCGCCCGCAGCACGCTGGATGCCAAGATGCGGGCAGGCGGCCTGTCGAAAGACGTGTTCCGCCGCCGTGACGCCGTTCTGGCCCTGCAAGAGGCGAAAACCGTGATCGACCCCGCCGCCTCGATCGAAGCGCGCGAGGCGGCCATTCAGGCCAACCGCCAGTCCCCGGATCTGATTCCCGCCGCCGCCATGGCGGCCCGGATGCTGATCACGGCGGGCGATGCCAAGGGCGCCACCCGCGTTCTGCGCAAGGCATGGGAGGCGCAGCCGCATCCCGATCTTGCCGCGGCCTTTGCCGAAATCGCCCCTGAAGAATCGCCCGAAGCCCGCGTGAAACGCTTTGCCGCGCTCACCGATCAGCACCCCGATCACCCGGAAACCCGGATGCTGAAAGCCGAACTGCTGATTACCGCCGAAGATTTCCCGGCCGCCCGTCGTGCCTTGGGCGATCTGGTGGAAAAACACCCCACCGGCCGCGCTTTGGCGCTGATGGCTGCGGTGGATCGCGGCGAGGGCGCGGACGAGGCCGCCGTGCGCGGCTGGCTGGCCCGGGCGCTGATCGCCCCACGCGGCCCGCAATGGTGCTGCGACAAATGCCAGGCGATCCATGCGCAATGGGGCCCGATCTGCGACAATTGCGGCGGCTTCGATACGCTCAGCTGGCGCGAGCCCCCCGAAAAGGCCACCCCCAGCCCCACCGGATCGGAACTGCTGCCGCTTTTCGTCGAACCCCCGAAACCCGCCCCACCGCCGGCGGCAGAGAAAGAGCCTGAAATCATCGACCTCGCGGCCATCGCCCGCAGCGCGACCTGAGGCTGAATATTTGGCGCGCGACCTGTCACACCGCCTTGCAAGCCGCGCCCCACACTGCTAGAGGAACGCCCACGCCGCTGTAGCTCAGCTGGTAGAGCACGTCATTCGTAATGATGGGGTCGGGGGTTCGAGTCCCTTCAGCGGCACCNNAAAACCCGCAGCCTGAATGGCTTGCGGGTTTTTTCTTTGCTGCGACCACCTTGGTGTCACGGCCCGCCATTGTCGCGCCTGTTGCCCAGCCCCCGCGGCCTGATGACCAAAGCCCGCAAAGCCGATTGCCCGAAACCGGCAAATGGCCCGCACCCCCGGCACGCCCCGCACCATGCAAACCGCAGGCCTGCCATCGCGGGCCATCAGATTCGGCCCAATCTGCAAAACCGCACTCCAGACCCAGAACACACTCATGCAGAAACCAACTGTAGGGGGGTGCCAGCTTCTGGACAAAGGACGCATGAACGGGTCTGAGACCTAGTCATATGAAATACTTCAAGAAAAGCACTTTATCCGAAGTAAATCGACCGGAATGAGACCGCAGGATGGCGTGGTTTTCTGCAGGAAACTGACGCTTTAGACCGCAATATCTTGCAAAGACCATGCAATATGACCGCAGTCTGCCGCAGCAGGCTAACAACCTAGAAACATTGAGAGATTTCGAAGGCAATCGCGGAAGATTTGCACACGGCAATGCGACACGGTTCACCAGCTTATGGACGAAGGTGGAAAATGGCTTTCCACCTTATCGCAGCAAGCGCACACTGAGAGAAAACCATTATATTACATGAGATTGAATAGGGTTTTCTCGGAGATGTCGCATTGCCAAGGTGGAAAGCTGAAAATGCTCAGTTTGCGCTGATCAGCAACTCCGCCCTGCCCTCCCTCGCCTTGCCGCCGCCTGCGACCGTGTAGGTGGTCGATACATCTTCGATCACCGCCCAAGCGAACAGATCGCGGATCTCTGGCACGTCGTTGATCGACATCAGGAATCGCCCCTGGATACGCTGCAGGGCATCGGCAAGCCGCTGGAAGTCGGCCCTTGCGAACATCTGGCGACCGTAGTCATCCTCGCAGCCCCAGTAGGGCGGATCGAGGTAGAACACGGTGCCGGTTCCATCGTAGCGCGGGATGAAGTCGGCCCAGTCCAGGCATTCGATCACCACCCCGGCCAGGCGGGTATGGAGATCCTCGAGCATCGGCTCCAGCGTGATGAGGTTGAAGCGGCCGGGGCGATCCTTGCTGACGCCGAAGTTGCGCCCGCTGACCTTGCCCCCAAACGCGGTGCGCTGAAGGTACAGGAACCGGGCAGCGCGTTCGAGATCGGTCAGGGTGTCAGGATTGGTTTCGACCAAACGGTTGAACTCTGCCCGCGTGGTCAATTGGAAGCGCAGCACCTCGAGAAACTGCGGATAGTGGCGCTGCAGGATGCGGAACAGGTTGGCGATGTCCCGCCCCTTGTCATTGATCACCTCGGCCCTGGGCCGGGCAGAGCGGCGCAGGAAGATACCACCCATGCCGACAAAGGGCTCGGCATAGGTCAGGCAGGGCGTGGCGTCGAGGCGAGCGCAGATGCGCTTCGCAAGGTTGCGCTTGCCACCCAGCCAAGGGGCGACGGGGCTGGTAGGGGGGACGGGCGTCATGGGTTCTCCAAGGTCAGGAATGGAGAACTTAACAGGAACAATCGTCTACGTCAGGCGCTTTGCATGACGAAAATCCTATACATGCCCACGATCAAACCACTCTGGATGCGCCTGCAAGGCTCTTCGGTGTGAATGACATCGATAGTCGCAGCGGCAATGGTCGCTATTACATCCGTCAAGGGGTAGCGGAGCCAACTCTGCATGAGATATCCACCGCCCATGCAAGCTAGATGCAACGCTGCAGCAGCCATCTTCGATAATAAATTCGATATACGGCGTCATGCGGCAGAGGTCTGGCTCTTTCATCTTTGCAATCCGATCAGGCCAATATGTCTCGCGATGAACCCTGTTGAGAATGGTGTGAATGAGCCATCCGAGATTACTACCTTCAACGCGGGCCTGTATATCAACCTTAATGTAGCGCCCCTCTGCGGTCTGTCTGGTCAAGTCGCAGAGTTCACCTACGGACAGATCGTGCTTGTATGGGCAAACGCGCAGGGCCTCGGTGGCAAGAGGCCAGATGTCATAATCCCAACTTTGGAATCGGATAACGTAGCTTCCCAAAGAAGTCATGGTGTCCTGCAAAAGTACACGACCCGCCCCACAACACGCAACTCGTCTACCGCATCGGGCCCGAAAGTTTCTACGGGGTAGTTTTCGTCTAAGTTGTCAGAAACGAGTTCAAGCCGACCGTCCATGCGCCAGCGGGCGCGCTTGACAAGAAGCTGGTCGCAGACGTTGAAGACATAGATGCACCCGTGCGCGACGTCGCGCTGACTGTGATCAACAACCAGGATCGACCCGTCAGGAATGGTCGGCTTCATGCTGGTTCCGCGCGCGAAAATAATAGAGCACCGCTCCGGGTTGCCACCCTGGTCACGCAAGAACTTCCGGTCGAAGGCAATCACATTGTTGGCTCGCTCCGAGATGGGTACGGCGCCCGGCCCGGCAGAGGCCTGCACATCTGAAAACACTGGCAGCCGCACAAAGTTAGGATGATCGAGGTCACTAGAGCCTATTGCCCGCAGCTGCCCCTCGGCGCCACGGACCTGGAACGGCTCTCCGTCCCCTGTGATGAGCCAGTTCATGTCCACATTGCAGCGTTCACTATAGTGCCGAAGAACGTCGGCATCTGGCGTTCGTTCGCCGCGCTCGTAATGCGCAAGAGTGTTCTTACTAATCCTAACAAGGTTGGCGAACTCATCGCGCTCCACATCGCCTAGGCTCCTGCGGACCTGCCTCAAACGCTCTGCCAACGGTGTTTTCGGTTCTATTTCTGGCCTGGCCACAATTTCAATCATTAAACCACATTTGCGCTTCACTTGAGCGCAAATGTGGTTTATCCCTATGCTTATGCGGTGCGCTGCTGTGCACCGCGATTGCGTTTCAAATCTCAACAAAAGGCGGACCGCGCCAACGGTCCGCCGCTGCTGGAGGAAAGCCCGTGGGAAAACAGACCTGGTCGAAAGCCAGGATCAAGTGTGCCCTTGAGGAACGCGGCATGACCCTGACAGGTCTGGCCGAACTCAAGGGGATCGATCCCCGCAATTTCCGGGCCGTCTGGTCGCGGACGGTGCGGCCCGCCGAACAGGCCATTGCCGAGTTTCTCGGTGTACCCGTCGCCGAACTGTTCCCGGACCGCTATCCCATCAGAAAGTCCTCGCTCCTTTCTAAGGAGAATGAGGCGCGGATTGCGAGTCAAAAAGCGGCTCGTGACGCTGACAAGAGGGCCGCGGCATGATGGCTGTCCTGTCGAAAATCATGGCTGATCCTGACAGCCTGCAAGATGCGATCGGGGCCTTCGGGCTGATCGGACTGGTGTTCCTGGGCTGCTTCGCGGGCGAAACGGCTGGCTGGTGGGGGCGTTGATGGGCTGGATCCTGTTCTGGGCCTATGTTGCCGCCGCCTTCATCACCGGGGCGCTGATCCTGGTTGCCTGCCACAAAGACGGAACCAAGACCGAGCTGCGGCAACTGGCCTTCTTTTCCGCTGCCTGGCCGATCTTCTGGATCGCCGCCATCGTTCTGGCGCTTAGACCCGCTGAGGAGGGCGAAAAATGAACCTCTGGGACGCGATCTGCATCCATGCCTGTTACCGCCGCTGGAACCCCATCAGTCTGATCCTGTCTGATCGCTGGGTGATCGACGTCTATCGCACCTATGGCATGACCTATCCCGGCTGGCGGGCGCTGCGCGACTGACGCGCCCGCCCAAGCCCCAGAAACTGCAGCAATACAGGCGCAACATGCCCGAAATACTCGAACTCCCGCTCGCCTCGATCGAGGTGGGCACTGACCGCGCACGCGATCTTGATCCCTTCTGGGCCGATGGCCTGGCGGCGATCATCGCGGCGCAGGGGCTGATGGTCCCGATCCTGGTGCGGGCCATCGGCGATGGCCGCTACCGACTGGTTGCCGGTCTGCACCGGCTGGAAGCCTTCCGGCGGCTGGAACGGGGCACGATCCCGGCCCAACTGTCTGAGGCAGCCAGCGATGACGAGGCGCGGCTACAGGAGGTGATGGAAAACCTCGGCCGGGCTGAACTGATCGCCCTGGACCGCTGCCATCACCTTTACGAGCTGAAGCAGGTCTGGGAGCGGATGCACCCCAGTTTCGCCAATGGCGGCGGGAACCAGAGGGGCGGTGGGAAAAGTTTTCCCACCGATGCGGGCGAAGTGTTCGGCTTCGCTGCCAGCGTCGCAGAACGCATCGGCCTGTCGAAGCGCGCGATCAATCTGGACGTCAAAATCTGGAAAGGCCTCTCCCCCGCCAGCCGTGTGACACTGGTCGGCACCGATCTAGCAACCAAGCAGACCGAGCTGAGGGCACTGTCGGAGGAGAAGCCTGCCCGGCAGGCGAAGATCCTCGAATTAATCCTTGGTGACATGCACCCCATCAACAACGTCGCACAGGCGATTGCCTTTCTGGACAGCGGCAAGGTGCCGACGGCCCATGAAAAGACTTTCGTCAAGGTCAGCGCCACTCTGGCTGCGCTGGATGACGAGACCTTTGATGCCGTGGTGTCGGCCAATGAGGAGCGCGTGATTGCCACCCTGAAACGTCGGGGCCGCATCTGATGACCAACAGTGAAAAGCTCATTCGTCATCCTCAGCGTCATCCGGGTGGGGAAACGGCGATGGGGTCGGAAATGGCCAGTCAACCTCTTCGCGGCTGTGTGGGGCAAGTAGAACTTGCTCAGCCTCCGCAATCATCGAGCGATATGACCCGCCTGTCCGAAGGTGAATTTCGGCTGCGTCGATCACCGCAGATGCCTCAAATGCCATCTGTGCAGCCGCCGCAATTGTCCAGAACCGCGCTTCAACGGGCAGCTTGTCCAGATGCTTCAGTCGAGGCTTCGGCTGAGCTGTCGCAACTTTGCGAACAAGCTCGACGTTATCGCGCCGAAACTCGCAGACTGTCAGGGCTGAGGATGCGGACAGGCTGGCAAGAAAGGGCCCGTATGCTTCGTCGCGCAGCAGGGCTCGAAGCTCTTCACCGATATTGTAAGCAGCTCTGGAATAGCTGGAAAGCGACATGGGAGGTCTTTCTGTGTCTGGTGGCGGGTGAGTCGCCGGAAACTGTAAAGCCGTGTTCGCCTTTGGTCATGCGGCTTTACCGCCTCCGCATCGGGGGTCGCATCTGATCATGGCGCGCCACCGCGACCCCCTCACGAAAGACCTGTTCGCCTGGCAGCCGCCCCAGATCGGGGTTGGCTACAGCGGCGAGGTCACGGGGCGCGGCCCGCTGGACAACAAGATCGCCCGGCTTGTCAGCCATGCCCTGCGCGATGCGCGCGAGGATGGTGTCAGCCGGGCAGAGGTGGCGCGGCGCATGTCGGCCTATCTCGGCCGATCAATCAGCGAGGCGATGCTGAACAAGTGGTCTTCCGAGGGGTCGGAGGATCACCGCATCCCGCTCGAGGCCTTCATCGGCCTCGTGCAGGCCACCGGCAACAAGCAACTGCTAGGCTTTGCGCCCGGCGAATTCGGGCTGACCGTGATCGAAAGTCAGTATGCGGAATTGGTCCGGCTGCATCTGCTGCGGGAAAAACGTCAGGAAATTGAAGCTCAGGAGCAGGCGATCATGGCGCGCCTGAAGGCCGGACGATGAACGGACAGACATATTTCACTGCCGCCGAACTGGCGGAAATCGCCAAAACGGGCGGGCTTATGAACTTTCCCCACACTAAGCAGGGGGTAAATGCTCTGGCGGCGCGAGAGGGCTGGAACGCCCTACCATCTTCGCGCAAGCGCGGGGGCACCAAGGGCGGTGGCGGCATGGAGTACCACTTCCAGGTGCTGCCGGAAGCCCTGCAGGCACTGATCGCGGGGCTGCAGATCAAGGCCGGGCTGATCGCCCGCCACGACCTTGAGGCAGAGCGTGACCGGAGACAGCTTGCCGCTATCCGCACCTCGGCCTTGTCGGCGGAGGCGCGAGCCGCGATGGATGCACGTGCAGAAATTCTGCTCTCGATTGACGGATATGCGATCTCGCAAGGCAAGACCCGCGCTTGGGCCATCGCTCAGTTTCTGGATGCTCTGACGGCATTTGTAACCCGTCAGGTAGTCGAGCAACGTCGCGATGCAGGCGAAATCCTGACGGATCGCGAGGCCACCTCGTTGACCGTGCCGCTGCTTCTGACGTCGCAAGATGGATTTCACCTGGATCCTGCTCGCATCGCAAAAGCGAATGACCGATCCGCCGCGCCAGTCATCAAGCGCAGCGCTCTTTACGAGTGGTTCAAGGCGCGGGACGAGCGCGGGGTCATCGCACTAGCCCCCGCTGCGACAAAAGAGGTCCAGCCGATCCCTGCTGCCTTTGCAGACTTCCTGAAGTTCTATGCCCGACCGTCGAAGCCGACAATTGCGGATGCACACGGCGAATATCTGAAAGCTGCGGCAGCTGTCGATGTCTTGCAGCGGATGCCTCTGACGCTTTCCCAGGTGAAGTACATCCTGCGGGAGCGGATGAACAATATCGAGAAACAGGTTGGCCGCGAAGGCCTGCTGACACTGCGGTCGCGCTTGGCCTACGTCACCCGCACCACGGACGATATGTGGCCGACGACCATTTACACGGCCGATGGCAAGACCTTCGACGCAGAGGTTGCTGATCCGGTCACAAAGCGACCGATCCGACCGGAGATTACAACTGTTCTGGATGTGGTCACGCGCAAGGTGGTCGGCATCTCGCTGGCACGCTCGGAAAATCAGAGGTCAGTGGCCGAAGCGCTTCGGAACGCCTGCGTGGCTTCCGGTATCCCGGCCATTTTCTATGTGGACCGTGGCCCAGGCTATCGCAACCAGGCGCTGGATGCAGATGTCAGTGGCCTCATGGGTAGGCTGGGCATCACGAAGATGCATGCTGCTCCCTACGGTTCGCAGGCCAAGGGTCGGATCGAACGGCCGAATGCCACAATCTGGGACACTCTGGCCAAGCGGTTCACGACCTATATCGGCGCGGACATGGACAAGGAGGCTGGGCAGAAGGTCCACAAAATCACCCGCCGCGAACTGAAGGAGTTTGGCGAAAGCCGCCATCTGCCAACCTGGGAAGAATTTGTGCGCCTCGCCTGGGCCATGGTCGAGGAGTACAACAACAAGATCCACACCAGCCTGCCGAAGTTCGAGGATCCGCAAAGCGGGAAGACGCGGCACATGACGCCCAACGAGGCTTGGGCTGCGCATGTAGCAGCCGGTTTCGAGCCGGTGCCGGTGGATCAAGCCGAAGTCGATGACCTCTTCCGGCCCTATGAAATCCGCACCGCGAGCCGCAGCGAAGTCCAGTGGAATGGCAACAAGTTCTTCCACGAGGCGCTGGAGGCTTACCATCAGAAAAAGGTCATGGTCGGCTACGACTACCATCAGGCCGACCGTGTCTGGGTGCGCGAATTCGACCGTGACAGTGGCCAGCCAGGCCGCCTGATCTGTGTGGCTCGCTTCGGCGGCAACAGCGAACGCTATGTCCCGCTGTCATTTGAGCACGCAGCAATCGAGAACCGTGCCAAAGGCCGTCTGCGCAGGCTGGATGCGAAGCGCGAAGCTATCGAGGCCGAGCGCGACGGCCTGCTGCAGATCGAGTTCGAAGGGACCGAGGTCGCAGATTTCATTGAGACGGCACCCACGCCAGAGCCTGCCGAGGTTGCCCTGGTGATCAACAATGCCAGCGAAGCCCCGCCTGCCGTCCGCCGCCGGGTCTTCGCCTCGGATGCCGACTTGGCAGTCTGGGCGCTGGCAAATCCACACGAAGTATCTGCCCGCCAGTTGGAGGTGCTGCGGGACTGCATGGCGCGGTCCAACGCGCGTGAACTGTTCAGATTGTCCGGCGTCGACACGGAGGCGCTTCGAACCCTCCTCCGTGCCGCTGCCTAAGAAACGTCAGGAATGAGGAGAGCATAGACCATGAGAGACACTTTTGTCGAGACGAGCAACTACCGCAAGTTCATGGCGGCCCTGACCAAGGTCGACGAACGCGGTGCCGAAGAGGCCTGCATGGTGGTGATCGACGGCAAGCCGGGCCTCGGCAAGACCGCGACCATGGCGCGGTGGGTCAGCCAGACCCAGAGCATCTATCTGCGGGCACAGCGCTGGTGGGATCACGGTGACTTTGTCCAAGAGCTGCTGGCCAATCTGTCGGTTNNGTCGGTGACCCAACCGATCCGCCACCGCCGGGATCGCTGGATGCGCATCATCGACGAACTGGGCAACCGGGCAGAAGAAGCCGCTCTGGAAGACCGCACCTTTGGGCTGGTGATTGACGAATGCGACCTGGTGTCAGGCAAGCAGGAGATCATGGAAACGATCCGTGGCCTGTCAGACATCCAGTTCCTGCCCACCATCATGGTCGGCATGGGCAAGCTGCGCGACAACCTGCGCCGGTTCCCGCAGATCGAAAGCCGCGCGCCCAACAAGGTCGAATTCCTGCCTGCCAGCCCGGATGATGCCCGGGCGCTGATCCGTGGCCTCTGCGAGGTGCCGGTGGCCGACGATCTGATCCAGTTTGTCTGGCGGCATTCCAAAGGGTTTTCGCGCGAAATGGTCGAGGCCATTTCCAAGATCGAGCGTTTCGGGCGCCGGATCGACCTCGGCCCCGATGGCGTGACGGTGGCGGATATGGCCGGTCAGGTGATCATGTCCAACCGTGAAACCTCCAAGGATATCGTGGTGCCGGAGGTCGGGAAGTGATCGACACCACGAAACCCGGAGCAGCCCCCACCGCATTGCTGCATCACCTGCACGGCGGTGCATGCCTGACCCTGGATCAGGTCGAACAGGAACTGGGGATCACCCGCAGACAGGCGATCAACGCGGCATCCCGGCTGCTGCGCCGCGAATATCTCATGAAGATGGCCGTGGGCTGCTACCAACTGACAGACAGAGGCGTCGCTGCGGCCAATGCCGGGGAGGTCATCACGTCCGGGCCGAAGGGGCCGACAGGTGTGATTGCAACGCATCGCGGCACCTTCCGGGAACGCGCCTGGCTGGCGATGCGCATCACCCGCCGCTTTACGATCGGTCAGATCGTGGCGGCAGCTGCCCGGGATACGGAAAAGAACGCCAGGGAGAACACCCGAAAGTACCTCGTCCAGCTGNNCGCGCGGGCTTCGTGAAAGAGCTGCCGAACCGTGTTCCGGGCACTTCCATGGGGAGCAACGGCTTCAAGCGGTACATGCTGCTGCGAAACACCGGCCCCCGCCCACCTGTCTACCGTGCTGAATTTGGCATGATGCATGATTTCAATACGGGGGAGGACGTTCCATGCACCCCGCGCTGAATCTCGATCTGCCGGAACTGGAATGGGTGGCCCTGCTGCGCGCGGAACAGGCCAAGGGCAAGTCCATTGCGCAGATCGCCCGCGAATGTGGGATGAAACGGCCGTCGGTCTCGATGATCCTGGCGGGCACTTATCCGGCCCAGAGCCTCGATCTGGTCACGCGCAAGCATGGCACCCGGATCGTGCAGCTCTATCGGGATGCCACGCTCTGCCCGCATCTGCACCGCGCCATCCCAGCAGACGAGTGCCGCGCGCATGCCGCGGCGCCGATGTCCACCTCCAGCCCTGACAAGCTCCGGCAGTGGCGCGCATGCCGCCGCTGCCCCCTCAACCCCCTGAAACCGGAAGGGCAACAATGACCCGCCTGAATTTCCCCGCTCACCATCGGTCCCCGCATCGGCTGTCGCAGCTGGTGAGCGGCTGGCATGGTATCCCGCTGTCCGACATTGCCTCGGGCGATCCGCATCCGAAGGTCGCAGCGGCCCGTCAGGATCTNNGGTGCTGATCCTGACGGAATTCACCGGCCTGACGCCGGAGCAGATCGGCATTGCCCTGGGCGGTCGCAGCAAAGCCGGGGTACTGGCTGTCCAGCGTGATGCCAAACGGGCCGAGACCATCCATCAGGAAACCCGACTGCGCCTGGTGAGCATGCGCGCCGCCGCACTGGCACTGCCCGGGGATATCGGCGTGCTCGCTGATGACAGCACGCCCGTGGCGCAGATCGCCCGTTCTGCTGTCGCCTATGGCGCGGGCGGCGCGTTCGAGCGCTTGGCACTGGCCGTGATCGGCGCCGTCGAGGTGCTGCGCGAACCCCAGATTTCCGATCAGGAGGCCCGCTGCGCGGCCTTCTGCCTGCTTTCCCGGCCAGGATCTGCCCCGGCCACGAATGTCATCCCGCTTAAAGGAGCCATCTGATGACCCGTGAAACCAATATCGTTCCTTTCCCGGTGCCCACGGGCATCGTGGATGTGAACGGCAAACCCTACATGACCGATGCCAAGGGCGCGCTAGTACCAGTCGAAGCCATCAAGGCCCAGCACAAACTGGAGGATGGCCTCGTCCGCAAGGTGATGGGGTTTGCGCTCGCCTTGTCAGCCCAGATCAGCCGGTTTCGCGGCCATACCTTCACCGACCTCGGTGAGTTCGATGCGCTGCTGGCGCAGGAATACGGACTGACCAAGGGCGGTGCGAAGGGAAACCGGACCTATTCGACCCATGACGGCCTGTTCATGGTCGAGGTGCGTGTGGCCGATCAGATCGACTTCGGCCCTGAGTTGCAGATTGCCAAGGGCTTGGTGGACATCTGCCTCAATGAATGGTCGGCCGACGCTCCCGCAGAACTGCGCGCCCTGGTGACCCGCGCCTTCAATGTGGACAAGGAAGGGAAGATCAACCGCAGCGAAATCTTCATGCTGCTGCGGCTCGATTTCGCGGACGCGCGTTGGCAGGAGGCAATGCGCGCCGTCAAAGATGCGATGCGTATCGTCGGCTCCAAAAGCTATTTGCGGTTTCGTATGCGCGAGGCTTTCGATGCCGCCTGGACTACCGTCACCATCGATCTGGCGGCGGCCTGACCATGATCCCGCTGCACACCGCTACCGGCATCATCGATCTGGCCGCGCTCCGGCCAGAGGACATGAACGCCGTCGCCATTGGCGATGCCCTGGCGAAGCTGAACCGCTTCGCGGGGCGCACCCCCCATCCCTGGTCAGTGGCGGCGCACTCGCTGCTGGTCACGGCGATCAGCCCGATCGACCTGCAGGGCTGGGCGCTGCTGCATGATGCGCACAAGGCGTTCCTGGGTGACCTGATCTTGCCCGCAGTCGAATTCCTGTCGGCGTCAGGATCGCGGGTGGCCGTCGATCATGCCATGGCCAATGCCCGCCACAGGCTTGAACGGGCAATAGGCGCCGCCTGGGAATGCGCCCCACGGTCGCATTCGCTGGAAATCCGCCGGGCTGACTGGATCGCCTATCAGGCCGAGCTGGCCTTCCACTTCGGCGAGCCGATCGACCCTGGCGAGCGGGAAGCGATCCTGCGGGCCTGCGACCTGATCCCTGAGCTGCCGCAAGGCGCCAACTGGATCGCTGCCCGCGAGGCGTGGATCGAACGCGCAGATCAACTGCACACGATGGGCCTGCTGCGCCTGCCCCCATCCCCCAAAGCCGCCACTGCGGCCTGAACCCCGAAAGGAAAGAACATGTCGAAAAACCTGCCCAAAGGCGATCTCGTGAAATTTCTGGCAGATGAATCCCAGATGCCCAGTTCGATGGTGCAATCGGTCCTGGACGCGCTCGGCCCGGTGATCCGCACCAATGCCGCGAATGGCTATACCATCACCGTGCCCGGCCTCGGCCGTTTCGCCGAAAAGGTCCGTTCCGCCCGCACCGCCCGCAATCCGAACACTGGCCTGCCGGTAGACGTGCCCGCCAGCACCACGCTGGCCTTCAAGCCCAGCAAGCCCAGCACGAAATCCTGACGCGAAACCGCACCCGGGCCTTGTCCCGGGTGGTGGTCGGCCGGGCGTGGTGGCCCGGTCCTGATGAGCAGCCGGAGACCGAAATGACCTACATGCTACGAGACCTGCCTGACGGTCAGGTCGAGATCACGATCAGCCGCCCCCTGGCCGACCGCTTTGTGGCTTTCCTGAAGCACGAAGAGCCGGAACTGATCGAGGAAGAACCTGCAGGCTTTGGCACGGCGCAGGCTGATGCAGCCGAGGCAGAAACGCTGAATCTGGGCGAAATCGTCACTGAAACCCCGAAACCCAAGCGCCGCCGCAAGGCGGTCACCAACCTACCCGCCGTCATCGACCAGCCCACACCGACCGCCTTTCTGCCGGTGCTGCGGCCCGTCCTGACGGAACTCCAGTTGGACGAAGCATTCGCCCGGCTCGGCGGCGGTGAAAAACTCGCATCGGTCGCCATCAGCTTCGGGGTGCCGATGGCCCAGCTGCGGGGATACTGGGCGGCACATTGCCGCCAGGTGCAGCGTCACATTGCCGAGGCTGGCAAGCAGCCTTGCAGCCTGTGCCAGACGCCCTTCGTGCCATCGATCAGCCACCCCGATTCCTGCGCCCGGTGCAACCATGGGTGAGTTCGTCATGAAGTTCGATTTCTCTGCGGCCGAGATCGAGAGATGCAAGGCAGCGATGGGCAAGACCGCCCCACGCGAGGCGCTTGCTCTGATCGCCTCATCTCGCGTTGCTGTCGAACTCAGCAGCGATGGTCGGGATGTTTACCTCGATCAGCTCGACGGCATGCCTGTGCGGGATCGCGGCCACAAGATGTCGATCTCGGGCGCATGGCCCCTGTTTCGTGCCGGCATGATCGATGTCGACTGCAAGGTCACAGATGCGGGTCAGCAATTGATCAATGCAGTGNNACAAATTTCATCGAGCGGCGTCGGATCATTGAAGACGCCCTGGCCAAAGTGCTGGAGCCCCATTTCGACCTCGTCGCCAACAGTGAGGGCGAGCGGTGTGTGTTGGCCCCCGGATGGGCAGATATCGAAGCTGATGTCGTGCCGCTTTGGACCCTTGCCTCCGAACTGGAGGTGCTGCTGTCATGAACACCACCGCCATCATCAACATCGCCAAGGGCCAGCTAGGCCTGGACGAGGATGCTTATCGCGGCCTGCTGGTCCGCGTCACCGGCAAGGCCAGCCTGCGCCAGATGACCGAACGGCAGCGCATCGATGTCGTCGAGGAGCTGAAGCGCAAGGGCTTTCGNNCTCTGCCCAAGGCGTTCCAGCCGCACAGCCGCCTGATCCATGCTCTGTGGAAGAGCTGCCACCGGCTTGGCGTCATCGATAACCCGTCGCGCGATGCGCTGCGGGCCTTCTGCAAGCGCTTCGTGGCGCATGGCCAGGAGGGCGTCGTCATCGATCCTGACATGCTGTCGCGCGATCAGGCCACGCCCGTCATCGAGGCGCTGAAGAAGATGGAGGCCCGTGGTCGATGACCCAGCAGCTGCCCGCCTGCATCGAGGATCTGCCCGCATCGTTGATCGATGTGGCGGAAACGCTTGGGCTGCGGGTGGCTCTGGCATTGATCCAGAATTTCGGGGGGCGCGAATTGCGCGTCCCGGTGCGTCCTGCGCCGGATCACCCGCTCATCATCGCGCTTGGTGAACAGGACGGCTTTGCTGTATGTCATTTTCTGGCAGGCCAGACGATCTATGTGCCGCTGGGCCGGGCGGGCGGTTTGCGGCGCAATGCGGCCACGCTTGACGCGAAGGGCTATGATCGTGGCGCGATTGCGCGCATGCTGGGTATATCCCAGCGGCACGTTCGGCGCCTCTTGAACGACGAGGCGGATCAGGACAGCCGACAAGGATCTCTCTTTCCAGAAGAATGAGCCGCTGCGCGGACAATGTCCGCGCATCCTGCCTTCCCGTGCGCGGCATATCTCGATCCAGACCTCATGATCGGGATTCCCTATGCGCCTCGAAAACCACAAGATCATCGGTGTGCCCTTCATCGCCGCCGCACTGATCGGCCAGACCATCACCCCGGAAATCGTGGTGCTGCATGACACGGCCGGACGGCTGGAAGCGGGCAACAGCCGTGACTATCTGGCCCGCAGCCCCAAGGTGTCGGTGCATTTCGTCATCGAGCGGGATGGCAGCATCAGCCAGCTGGTGCCCACCAACCGCCTGGCGGCCCATGCCGGCCAATCCACCTATCACGGCCGGTCGGGCTGCAACGGGTTCTCGATCGGCATCGAGGTCGTCAACCCGGGCCGGATGACCCGGGCGGCGGGCGGATCGGTACTGGCCTGGTGGGGTCAGGATTTCGGGTTCGGCGGCGCCCAGGGTGGCTATCAGCTTGCCGATCTGACTACGCCGCAGCACGGCAGCGGCACCTGGATGGCCTATACCCCGGAGCAGATCGACGCGCTGCTTGTCCTTCTGGAAGCCCTCTTCGATGGCATCCCGACCCTGAGCGACATCACCACCCATTGGTATGTCTCGCCCGGGCGCAAGACAGACACCAATCCGCTTTTCCCGCTGGAATCAATCCGGGCACGCATCCTCGGCCGGGATGATCCCGCCCTGCAGGCAGCCGACAAAAAGAGCATCGAAGCAGAAACTGATGATCTGGTGCAGATCGAGACCCCTGGCGACAGCCTGAACATGCGGCGCTGGCCGTCGTTCAACCCGAACGTCATCGCCACCCTGCCGGATGGGGTCGTGGTGCCCGTGGTGCGAGAGGGCATCTTTGCCGGGCGGCACTGGATCAAGGTCGCCTACGGCGGCCAGGAGGGCTGGATTGTCGCCTATTACGCCGCGCCTGTCGTCCATTCCAGCAGCAATGAGGTGGCATGATGTTGCGCCTGTCCAACAACACCGACCTGCCGTCGCAACAGGCGTTCAAGGTGAAATCCACCTGGCTGCTGATCGTCACCGTTCTGGTGACCCTCTGCAATGCTGTGGGCTTCGACCTCATGGGGAGCCTCTGTGATGCCGGTCTCGGCTGCACGGCCGAGGCGGTCGTCGCAACCGGCGAACGCACCGTCAACCTGATCCAGCAGCTGATCCCGATCGGCACGTCGATCTGGCTCTGGCTTGAGCGCCGGGCACCGGGGCTGCGCCTGGTCTTCTGGAAATCCTGATCGAGCGAAAGCACAGACCTTGACCGACCTTGGCCAACATCATGCGGAACGGCTCGCCCAGGCGCATCAGCGCCTGGACGCGCATGAAAACCGCCTGACCAAACTTGAAATCCATTCGGCGGGAGAGGCCGTGCGCAGCCAGAACATCGAACGCTCTCTGGGTGAAATCCAGTCAGGAATCACCTGGATCACACGCCTTGTGATCGGCGGCATCATTGCTGGTGCAGTGGCCTTCGTGCTTTCGGGAGGTCTCAATGTCAGCCCCTGACGATCTGCGCCGTAAGGCCCGCTCCGACTATATCTATCGCCGCATGACGCTGGCCACGATTGCCGTGGCCTATGGCAAGCACGAGGCGACGATCAGCCGGTGGAAGAAGACCGCCCAGGAAGCAGGCGACGACTGGGACAAGGCCCGCTCCGCGCATGTCATCGCCGGTGAGGGTGTCGAGGTCGTGGTGTCACAGGTCGTAGAGGATTTCATGATCCAGGCGCAGGCGATCCTGGACGAAATCAAGACCGGCACCCACACCACACAGGAAAAGGTTGGGCTGCTGGTCTCGCTGTCTGACGCCATGACCAAGATGGCCGCCAGCGCCAAGCGGTTCGCCCCCAAGGTCTCCGAACTGGGCGTTGCCCAGGATGTGATGGCAAAGCTGCTGGAATTCGTGCGCGAGAATTTCCCGCAGCATTCGGCCGTTATCCTTGAGATCATAGAACCCTTCGGCGAACGCCTGGCCGAGATTTACACCACATGACCGCGCGCCCGAAGCTGAAGGCCGCGATNNCCCGGAAGGATTTCCGCGACAAGATCGCGGAAATGGCTTCGGATTTCGCCCGGCACATCGAACTGAATGTCGAAGCCTTCGATGTCGATCCGGCCGCCAAGCGCGCCAGACTGAAGCGCGTGCGCGAACCAGACGGGTTCCAGTTCTTCATGGAAACCTACCTGCCGCATTATGTGCGCGGCGAACACAGCCTCTTCCACCAGCACATCTTTGCCCGGGTGCCGGAAATCCTCGCCTCGGAAAAGGGTGTCCGAGACCTGTTCATCGCCCCCCGTGGTGCCTCGAAATCGACCCACCTGTCGCTGGGCTTTGCGCTCTATTGCATGATGCTGGGGCTGAAGCGCTACATCATCGAAGTCTGCGACGTCTATGAGCAGGCGGCGCTGCTGATTGAGGCGATCAAGGCGGAACTGACGACGAACATTCGCCTGGCGTCAGATTTTCCCGAGGCATGTGGCCAAGGCCGTGTCTGGCGTGAAGGCGAAATCGTCACCCGCAACAATATCCGTGTCGAAGGCCTCGGTGCGGCGAAGAAGATCCGGGGCCGTCGCCATGGTCCGTATCGCCCCGACTTGCTGTTCCTGGACGACATTGAGAATGATGAAGGTGTCCGGTCGCCCGACCAGCGCAAGAAGCTGGAAAACTGGCTCTACCGCGCCGCGCTTAAGGTCGGGCCGCCCGATGGCACCATGGATGTGATCTATGTCGGCACCGTGCTGCATTTCGATGCGGTGATCGTGCGGGCGGCCAAATCGCCCGTCTGGAATGTGACCGAGTTCCAGGCCATCGTGCGCTGGCCCGACAACATGAACCTCTGGGACCAGTTCGAAGAGGTCTATCAGAACGACGGCGAAGAAGCGGCCCGGGGCTTTTATGCCGCGCACAAATCCGAAATGGATGCGGGTGCTGTCGTGAACTGGCCGGGTGTTCAGCCACTGATCCATCTGATGCTGGAGCGGGCCGCCAGCCACGATGCGTTCCAGACCGAATACCAGAACAAGCCGATCAGCGAGGGCAACCCCTTCGGCGATCTGACCTGGTGGGTGCAGCGTAACCGCGACTGGGTGTTCTTCGGCGCAATCGACCCCTCGCTTGGCAAGGCCGGGAAAGGCCGCGACCCGTCAGCAATCCTGATCGGCGGCTTCGACCGCATGTCAGGAAAGATGGACGTGGTTGAGGCTTCGATCCGCAAGCGGCTGCCTGACCTCATCATTTCTGACACGATTGCGTTGCAGCGCGACTATCGCGCGCTGCTGTGGTTCATCGAAGCAGTGCAGTTCCAGGAATTCTTGCGCACGACGCTGATGCAGACGGCGGCCAAACAGGGCGTCGGGATCTCGGCCGTGCCTGTCACACCATCAGCCGACAAGAACCTCCGCATCGAACGCCTCCAGCCGCCGGTCGCGGCGGGCCTGATCCGCTTCAGCTCTGAACACCGCACCCTGATCGACCAGCTGCAGCAGTGGCCGAATGGCGATCACGACGATGGCCCAGATTGCCTCGACATGCTCTGGCAGCACACGCTGATCTATGCCGGTGGTGGCCCGGCTGGATCCGGGGGCGGCCTGCTCCTTGGAGGCAGCGCATCCCGCGATAGGCTTGGAGATTACAGGCTATGAGCCGAAAACGGAAACGCAACGCCAGCTTTGCCGAGGCCAACACGGCAGATAACCGCAAGAATCTTCCCGCCCAGGCGAGAGGAATGATCGCTAACGCCCGCAATGATATCACCATCCCCTATTATTCCGGGGTGATGCAGTATGTGGACGACATGCTGATCCAGCGCGGCGCAGGCAAAGGCCTGAAGATCTATGACGAGATCGAGCGCGACACACATGCCGGGTCAGTTCTCGACAAACGGCGCAAGCAGTTGACAGCAAGGGAATGGAAGGTTGAGGCCTTTTCGACGGCGGCACGGGATATCGCTGCGGCGGATTTTGTGCGAAGCGTGTTCGGCGAACTGCCCTTTGACCGCATCTGCGAGGATCTGCTGGATGCGACCCTGAAGGGGTTTGCAATCTCGGAAATCGTCTGGAAACGCGATGGCGCGGCGATCGTGCCCGCTGAAATCCGCGCGCATGATCAGCGCAGGTTCATGTTTGACGAAGACTGGCGGCCGCGACTGCTGACCATGCGTAATATGATGCAGGGCGATGAGCTGCCCGATCGGAAGTTCATTGTCCATCGCTATGCGGTAAAGGGCAACAATCCCTACGGCATTGGTCTTGGCTCGCGCCTGTTCTGGCCGGTCCTGTTTAAGCGCGAAGGCATCGCTTTCTGGCTGCATTTCCTCGACAAGTTCGCCGGGCCAACGGTCGTCGCCACCTCGCCTTATGGCGCGCTGAGCGATGAACAAAACAGGCTGCTGAATATCCTGACGCAAGCTCGCACCAGTTCGGCCATCGTGGCGCCGGTTGGGTCCGACGTGAAGTTTCTGGAGGCTTCGCGCTCGGGCAGCGTCACATATCAGCATTTCCTTGAATACTGGGATCGGCAAATCTCGATCTGCGTCTGCGGTGAAACCCTGACGACCGATATTGGCAATTCCGGATCTCGCGCAGCATCCGAAACCCATGCCGACATGCTTGGCTTGCTGGTGGACAGCGATGCAGATCTTCTGTCAGGTACTTTGCGGGACAGCCTTATCCGCTGGCTGGTCGATTTCAACTTCCCAGGCGCGGGGCTGCCAAAAGTTTGGCGAGAGCGCCCGTCGGACGCAAAGGCCGAAGCTGAAGTGAAAAAGGCCGAAGCTGAAGCTGCGGTGGCCGCGAATGCTGCGCTGCGTGCGGTGCTGACCATGGTTGCCCGGATCGCGGACGACAGCCAGGCGCGGCTTTTCATGGTCGCATCCGGCGTGGTCAAGGATTTCGACGACGAGGTGATCGACATCATCGTTGAGCTGCGTGCGAGTCTGATCCCGCCGCCAATGCCTGACCTTGTTTCGCCTGGAGCTGCGGCTGCCGCGCCACCATCCGCGCTAGGGGCAGCTGTGCAACGTCCTCCCCTGCCAGGGGCGCAGCGATGACAGCTGGCTGCCCACATTGCTCCTTCGGTGTAGCGGATCGCCCCCATGAAATCGCCAACGAGGCGACCGCTGCTGCTCGCCCGCTGATCGAGGCGCGTCTAGCCGATATCCGTCAGGTTTTCGAGAGTGCTGAGGGGTTTGACGATGCGGCACGAAGATTGATCGAACTGGCGGCCACCTGGAAGCCTGCGGCCTTAGCGGCCCTTCTGGGATCATCCCTTGTATTGGCCGCCTTGGAGGGCCGCGAGGCCGTCTGGCAGGACATGGACGAGGAAGGGTTTTCCGCGCCGCTGACCACCAGCCTTGCCACCAACGCTATCAGCCAGAGCTTCGATCTGCAGGCAGAATTTCTGCGTCAGAAGCGCCCGGCGCCGACGCGGGTCTGGACCGACGCGATGCAGGGCGATCACGACCGCAAGTTCGTCATCGCAGGTGCCACCGATATAGCCATGCTAGAGGAGTTTCAGGCGGCCATCGTCGACGGCGCCAAGACCTATGATTTCAAGGCCTTCACCGGCGAGTTCGACCGGATTGTCGAGAAATATGGCTGGAGCTATCGCGGCAACCGCGAATGGCGCATCCGTACCATCTTTGAGACTAATATCCGCACCAGTTACATGGCCGGTCGACTGGCGCAGATGCGCGATCCCGATGTGGTGTCGCTCATGCCGTGGTGGCAATATATCCATGGTGAAAGTCGCACCCCGCTGCAGCCTCGCCCGCTGCACCTGTCTTGGGACGGTCTGTTGGCGCTCTGGGACGATCCTTGGTGGGACAAGCATTTCCCCCCGAATGACTGGGTCTGCAGCTGCGGTGTCAGGTCGATGTCGGAGCGGCGCGCCCGGCAGCAAGCGCGATGGGGTCAGATCCCGCCCAAGGACATCATGCGTGGCGTTCTGGAGCGCACCAATCAGCGCACTGTCCAGATGCCTCAAGGGATCGGGCTGGGCTGGGACTATCAGCCTGGTAAGCTCTGGGAGCGCGGCCTCGTGCCATCGGCTTTGGAGGCCGAAGGCGGAGAGCTCCTGCCGGATGGCCGCCATGCCGTCAGGATCGATGAGCCGCAGCCACTCCCCGCCTTGGTGGAAGCTGCGCGGCCTTTCGAGGCGGAGCCACTGCCTCTGAACCTTCCTGACGAAGACTATGTCACCGCCTTTCTGCAGCCTTTTGGCGCTACCATTGGTCGGGCAGTGCTTTGGACGGATACGGCAGGGGTTCAGATCCCAATCTCTGACGAATTGTTCCGTGAATCGGGCACCGGGCTCTGGAAGGTGGGTAAACGTGATCGAGCCACGCTGACGCCCCTCATGGCCGAAACACTGATGGACCCCGACGAGATCTGGGTCGGATTGGCGCGCAAGATCGACAAAGCGACTGGCCGCGAAGAGCTGATCGTCGATCGCCGCTATGTCAGGACCGATGGCAAGACAGGTCTGATGATCGTTTTCGAAATGGGCCGCAAATGGTGGGAAGCCGTCACCGCCTACAACCCGACCAAGAAAAACCGGCAGCCTGATGCGAAGGCCCTGGACGCTAGGCGGGGTGGGAAGCTCGTCTACAAGCGGGGGGAGGACGACTGACGACCGCCGTGGCACGGTCGTCGCGGCAGGGAGCTATCTGGACCACCACGATCATCGCACCCCTGACAGACCCTATATAACGCAGATCTACGAGGATTTCCACATGGCAGGCGTCACCTTCAGCTTTGAAGTCGATGATAGCGAGACCAGTGCGGCCCTGGCGGCGATCATAGGCCGGATAGAGCAACGGCGCGGCTTCTATCGGGCTGTAGGCCAGCTGCTGGCCGATTCTGCCAGGGAGAATTTCAGGAAGCAGGCTGGCCCCGACGGCAAGCCGTGGCAGCGCTTGCGACCAGCTACGATCAAGCGGCGCCAGAGCCTCGGTCAGGTGCCACTTACCATCCTGCGATCCAACACCAAGGCCAAACAAAGTTCACTGGTAGGCTCTCTGAATTTCACCTCGGATAATGACGCCGCCCGGCTGGGCACGCCTGTTCCATATGGCGCAATCCACCAGTTCGGCGGCACCATTGCCATTCCAGCGCGCAAGGGGCGGATCTACCGTCACTATGATCCGAACACGCTTACCCTTGGCCGGAAGTTCGTTTCCAGCGACTCGGAGGGGGCGCGGGCGACCGAGGTCGATATACCGGCCTATACGATCACCATGCCTGCGCGCCCTTTCCTCGGCATCTCGCCAGCTGATGAAAAGGAGATTATTGCTCTCGCAGAAGACTGGCTCGGCCTCGAAAATGGGTGACCTCAGGATTTGCCCACAGGGCGGCATAAGCATGCCGTGGGTCCGGTTGCCCGCGCGAAGGGCGATTGCCCCGTTAGCCCCCCGTTAGAATCGCGCGTTGCGGCAATCTGACAGCGATCAACGCCCCGCAACATCAAGGGCGTTGATCGTTGGGCGCATCGGCCCCATGATGATAACGCATCAGCCAGGCTGACCATACGGACATTGTCCGCGCATCTCGGGTTTTCTGATCGGCCATGGTGACCGGAGTTAACCCGGATGCCCCATGACCACCGAAAACATAACCGCTTCCAAGACGTCTGCCCGGATCGAGGTTTTCCGCCCCGGTAAGTTTACCTCCATGGAGGGGGCGGAACTCACCTATTCGGGCGATGACCTGAAGGCGATTGCCACGGCCTATGATTCCGAGACAGCGCCCGCGCCGGTTGTCATCGGCCACCCCAGCATGGACGCCCCGGCCTTCGGCTGGGCGGATCGCTTCGAATATGACGAGGCGACCGAGCGTCTGAGCGCGGTGCTGAAGGATCTGGAACCGGCATTTTCCGATGCGGTGAAGGCTGGTCGCTACCGCAAGGTCAGCCTGCAGTTTTTCCACCCACACCATCCGGCCAATCCGAATCCCGGCACCTGGTATCCCAAGCACATCGGCTTTCTGGGCGCGGCCGCCCCAGCTGTCACTGGCCTGAAGAATGTGGCCTTCTCGATCCCTCCCGATGAGGCAATCACCTTCGAGGGCGATTTCGCCAGCTTCGGCGATCCGGGCTTCGAGCGGTCGGCTTCGCTGTTCCGCAGACTTCGTGAGTTCTTCATCGCCGAACATGGCTTGGAAAAGGCAGATCAGGCGCTGCCTGGCTACGAGATCGAATGGCTCGCCGATATCGAGCTGATCCGTGACACCGGCCCGGGCCACCCCTCGAGCTTTGCCGCTCCCCACAAAAACCCCAATGACCCGAAGGAGGCCCCGGTGCCCGGAGATACCCCCGCAGAAATCGCTGCCCGCGAAACGGCACTGGCCGCGCGCGAGCAAGCCATCCGCGACCGCGAGATGGCAATCGCCCATGCGCAAAACGTCAGCTTTGCCGAGCAGCTTGTAACTGAAGGTCGCCTGTTGCCGCTGTCAAAAGCGAAGGTTGTCGCCGTACTTGATGCGCTGCCCACCGAAGCGACGGTTTCATTCGCGGCTGGCGAGGCTGCGATTTCTCCGGCCGAGGCAATTCGCCAGGTGCTGGCGGCGCAGCCGAAGGTGGTCAGCTTCGGCGCGCTCGACCTCGGCGCCGCGCCAGGAGAAGGGTCCTCGCCATCCTTTGCCGCTGACGGCAAGGCAGTCGATCCCGCTCAGCTCGAAATCCATACCAAGGCGCTGGCATACCAGCGCCAGCACCCGGGCACGGCCTATATGGCCGCTGTCCAGGCTGTCTCCTGAAGGAGGGCGACATGCAGTATTTCCAGGACGNNACACCATCCCCACCACCACCTTCGAGGCCATGGATCTGGTGAGCCCCTCCGGGGCCAAGGTCACTGCCGCCGATGCGCCGGTGCTGGGCATAGCCAAGCACCCCTGCACGGTCATCGGTGATCCGACCGCCGTGATGGTGATCGGCACGGGCCGCGTGAAAGCCGTGGGCGCCATCGCCTTGGGCGCCAAACTCGTGTCGGCCGCTGCGGGTGGCGTGCAGACCGCAGGCGGCACCCCCGCGAACGTCTTCGCCACCGCCCTGACGGCCGCTGCAGACGGCGAATTCGTCGACATCCTCATCCGCTGATCCGCCTGAAGGAAATCCAATGGCTCCGCTGAACAACCGCTCCGCCGCCGTCGTCGATCCGATCCTGTCGACCTATGCGCGCGGCTATCGCAACATGGAATTCATCGCGCATCTTCTGTTCCCGCGCGTGACCATCCCGAACCGCAACATGCGCGTCATCAAATTCGGCAAAGAAGCGTTCCGCAAGCTGAACACCCGCCGGGCGCCTGGCGCGGATAAGAAGCGTGTCCAGTATGGCTATGCTTCGGACACGGTCAGCCTGGTGCAGGATGCGCTGGAAGGCGTGGTGCCGATCGAGCATCAGGAAGAGGCCGCCAGCGTGCCGGGCATCAATCTTGCCCAGGGCGCGATCAATATGGTGCTGGATGCCATCGACCTCGGTCATGAATACGACGCAGCCCAGCTGGCACGCGGGGCGGCGAATTATGACGCCAACCACAAGCTGGCGCTGACCGCCGCAGACCGCTGGACTTCGGACACCAGCGATCCGGCAGCCGACGTAGCCCTGGCCCAGGAGAACATCCGCCGGTCGATCGGGCGCTATGCCAACACCCTGACCCTCGGCGCCACGGGCTATCAGGCGCTGAAACGCCACCCGAAGATCAAGGAACAGTTCAAGTATACCGGGCGTGAAAGCATCACGGCCGAGATGCTGGCGGCCTATTTCGATGTGGCACGGGTGCTGGTTGGCAAGGCGGTCTGGCTGCCGGAAGCCGCGTCCGACGACACGCTCGCGACCGATGTCTGGGGCGATGACGCGATCCTGTCCTATGTGCCGACTGCGGGCGACAACTTTCAGGTGCCGAGCTTCGGTTACACCTATGAGCTGCGCGGCTATCCGCAGGTCAACACGCCCTATTACTGGGAGCCGAACTCGTCGTGGATCTACCCGACCACGTCCGAGCGGCGCACCTATCTGACCGGCGCCGAGGGCGGTTTCCTGTTCCAGAACGCTGGCGCGGCACCGGCATAAGGGGGCTGACATGGGTTTCGCCAAACTCTCTGCCCCAGCCAAGATCGGCGGCAAGTGGTTCAAGGAAGATCAGATCGCCGAGGTCGATTTCGACACGGCGACCGACCTCGAGAATCAGGGGCTGGTCAAGGAATATTCCGAGACTGGCTTTCCCAGTGAAACTGCGCCTGGCGTTTCGTGGCTACTGAAAGGGACCGATCTCAACCTGCTCACGACGAATGAGCAGTTTCAGGCGGCCGTGCAGGCAGAGGCACTGAAGCTCGCGGGGCAGGCCTTTGACGGTGCCCTTGGGAAGCTGGAGGCCGAGGCGAAGGAAATCGTCGCATCTACCGAAAAGCTCGATGCCGAAAACAAGCAGCTGCTGGCGCGGGCTGTCGAGGCTGAAGCACAGCGCGATCAGGCGCTGGCCCGCATCCTCGAGCTGCAGGACGCCGCAGGTCAGGCTGACCAGAATAAACCCAGCGAGCCGCCCGCCAAGACCGCCCCCATCAAGAAGGGCGCAGCGGGCACCAAGGGCTGATCCCGACCAGCCCCACGCCGGGGGCGCTCGCGCCCCCGGTATCCCTCGCACCTGCCAGCAGAGAGCATCCCATGACCACCATCGTCAAAGTCATCACCAACAATGAACATCCTGTTCGCGTGACGATGATCTCCCCGACCGATGCTGCTTCGCGTGGCGAAGTGCAGGTCAATCCGGGCGAGGTCCGCGACTTCTATGTTCATCAGGCACAGGATCTTCGCATTCACGAAATCCAGCCGGGCGAGGCGCCAGCCGAAGCTGTGACCCATATCGGCCTGCCTGTCGCAGGCTACCGCCCCCAGGACGATGATGCCGTCTCCAAGGTCAACGGCCTGAAACAGCATGAGGAACGCGTCCTGCGCGCCTTGGACGCGTTGCGGGAAGATCCGCAGATCGATCAGCGGTGGCTGGCGATCGGCCGCAGCTCGATCGAGCAGGGTTTCATGGCGGCCAATCGTGCCGTGTTCAAACCCGGCCGCGTGGAACTGGCCGAATGAGGGTTCGTGATCTTTTCATCCTGGCGGCAATCGTCTTCATTCTGCAGCTTCTGGTCGCGCCGACCGCCCGGCTGATCTGGCGGGATCTGGTGGCGCCGATCTGGCCGGTGAGCGAAACCGTTGGCCCGTNNACCCGGAGCGCCAGCGCCTCGCTGATGCCCGGTGCGAGGCCCGATCGCTCAACCAGCGCCGCAGCGCTGGCGCCCGGTGTCATGGCGATCTCGGCGCCCGCGCCGTCTGCATGCTGGCCTGACCATGGCTTATGCATCGCTTGAAGATCTCGTCGAACGCGCAGGCCAGTCTGAAATCCTTGAAATTGCGGATCGCGACGGGGATGGCATTGCCGATACGGATGTTGTCGATGCCGCGCTGACCCATGCCGACAATATCGTCAACGGCTATGTCGGCGCCAAATATGCCCTGCCGCTGTCTACGGCGACCGATCTGGTGCGTCCCTGGGCGGTGTCGATCGCCCGTTACTGGCTGCACCGCTATGGACCGCCCGACTATGTCGTGCGGGATTACAAGGATGCCATCGCCACCCTGCGCGATGTTCAGGCCGGGAAGCACGTGCTGCAGGATGTTGCCGGCATCGCACCCGAGGCGAGCCAGACCAGTGGATCTTTCGTCGCATCGCATCCGCCACCGCATTTCGACCTGCGGGGGTGGCGGGAATGACGTCGATCCTGACACTGGTGCAGGCCCGTCTGCAATCCCAGGCGCCCGATCTCCCGTCGGTCGAGGTGATCGAGCATATCGGCGTTCTGGAAAAGGGCACCGCGCCGCGTAGTGGTGCCGCCTTCGTGGCGCCTCATCGGGAGGTTGCCGAGCCTAACCAGCTGATGACCGGCGGCTTTCGTCAGCTGGTGCATGTCGAGTTCCTGACCGCCTTCCTGATCCGCCTGGATGACGACCTGCGCGGCGCCGAACGCGTGCTGCGGTTTGAGGGCTACAAATCCCAGATCGAGACGGCTCTGGCAGGCTGGGAGCCCGACGAGCTGGCCGAAGAAGTGGCGCTGGTTGGCTGCGAAGGCGGGCGGCTTAGCCAGAACACCAGTGTCTACATTCAGACCTGGGAAACAGCCCGCTATCTCAACGGAGCATGACCATGTCCAACCCGCGCCCCACCGCAGGCGGTCGATACACCCGCAGCCCCGAAACCGGCGAGCTGACCCCCGAAGCCCGTCAGGAAACCGAGGCCGCCGAACCTGCGCTCGCCATTCCTGACGCGTCAGAACTCGCGAACGCTGAAACCAAGAAGAAAGGTCGCTGACCATGGCAATGGCTCCCCGCCGCTTCAAGAAGATGGCCGTCCTCCACAAGATCGAGACGGTCGAGGGCACCGATGCAACCCCCGCCGCTGCCGATGCCATCATCGGCAAGAACGTCACTTTCACGCCGATGGAAGGCCAGGAAATCAGTCGCGACCTGATCCTGCCCTATCTGGGCAATCAGGGCATCATCCTGGCGGGCCTCTATGGTCGGCTCGAGATGGATGTCGAGATCGCTGGAGCCGGTGCAGCAGGCTCGGTGCCGAAGTTCGGATCGCTGCTGCGGGTCTGCGGCATGGCCGAGACTATCGCAGGGGGCAGCTCTGTCGCCTATTCGATCGTCGATGATGGTCAGGAGACGGGCAGTCTCTATTTCGTAATGGACAAGACCCGCCATGTGCTGCTGGGCGGTCGAGCCAATGTTGCAATGAACTTTGCCGCTTTGGGCATCCCTACCTTCCGTTTCACCTACACCGGGCTGTTGGGCCAGATTTCCGATATCGGTGCCATGCCGCCCGTTGTGAAAACGGGCTGGATCGACCCGCTGCCGGTGACCAAGGCCAATAGCACCATGACGCTGCACGGCTGGACATCCGTGGCGGAAAGCCTGTCGATCGATCTGGGCAATACAGTCACCCCCCGCTTCCTGATCGGGGATGAGCGCATGCTGATCACCGACCGCCAATCCACCGGCACGGCGGTCGTTGAGGCCCGGCCGATCGCAGAAATCGACTGGTTCACGCTGGCAAAGAGCCGCACCCGCGACCTGCTGACCTTCCAGCATGGCAAGGTAGACGGGAACATCGTCGAAGTGAATGCGCCCGCGATCGAGATCGGGCGCCCGACGATCGGCCAGTCCAACAACATCGCCAACTACAGCCTTCCCCTGGCGCTGTGCCCGGCCACTGGCCTCGACGAGGTCGAGATCGTCATCCGCTGACCCTCCAGACTGCCCCACTCCGATCATGTCTTGCCGAGAGAGCCCATCATGAAATTCGCCCTTGTTGAAAAACCGACCTACTGGTGGCCCGTCACCGTCCGGGTGCCAGATCCTGACACAGCCGGAAAGTTTCAGGAGCAGGAGCTGAAGCTGCAGTTCGTGGCCCAACCACGAGACGCGGCGATTGCCGCCCAGGAGGCCTATGCAGACCTGACTTCTGATCGTGCGCGCCACGAAACCGAGGTCGCTCAGATGCTGGATATTGTGACCGGCTGGGATGGGGTGGTCGATGGCAACGGCAACCCCGTGCCGTTCAGCGAAACCACCCTGCGCGCGGCCCTGCAGCTGATGTGGTTCAGGAATGCCGTCAATGCCGCCTATGCCGAAAGCATGATGGGCATCGAGGCGCGCCTGGGAAACTGAAGGAGGCCGCGCGGGCCTGGGCTCGCGCGCGCCTCGGACGGGCTGATGATCGTCAGCCCCTGCAGATCGACGCCGAGCTTGCGGATCAGTTCGCGATGCTCGGCCAATCGGTCGATCCGGTCAGCATCAAGGACGATGATATGTTTGGGGTCTGGGACAGCAATTGGGACGTTCTGACGGCGTTTCTCGCCGTCGAAACCCAATGGCGCGCTGCTGGCACGCTGGCTGGTCTGATCTGGCTCGGGCTTGACTATCCGGCAGTTGATATTGTCCTGCGCCGCTTCGGCTTCCGCGATGAGGTTTTCGCAGACCTTCGTGCCATGGAAGCCGCTGCCCTACAGGTTTTCTCGGAGGCTAAGGCATGACTGCCGCCTTCAATGTGGAAATCATCTTCAAGACCCAGATCGCGGCTGCCAAGGCGGCTGTGGCAGAGCTGAAGGGTGAGCTGGGGTCGATCGGTGCGGTGACGGGCCAGACCACAGCGGTTACCGATGCTCATGCCGCCGCTCTCGTTCGAGATGCCGACGCAGCAAAGAAGGCTGCACTTGCCCAGCAGGATCTGGCCGCTGCTTCAAAAAAGGCAAGGGAGGAGGTTGCCCAGGCTACCGGCGCCACTGCACCGAAAATGCTGCCAACAGCCGCGCCGGCAATGCCCCGGCCCGCGAATGCGCCGTCAGGCCCTGCCTCCATTGTCCCACCCAGCCTGCCTGTTCCAGCCCCTGCGCCTGTGATCCCACCGGGGCTTTCTGATCAGGAAAAGGCCGCGCTCCGCGCGCGATACCTTCCGATGGTCGCAGCAGAAAAGCACTATCAGGATGAGCTGGAAAACCTGCGCAAGGCCCGCAAGGGGGGCGCGCTGAGCGATGCCGAAGCCAGTGACGTCCAGGATCGCTTGCGAATTGGGTATGATCGCACCGTGGAGAGCATCCGCCGGGCCGAGCAGGCAACCCGCGGTCATACCGGCACGATCAAGCTGCAAGCCCATGAGCAGCGCAACCTGATGATGCAGGTGAATGATACCGTTCAGAGCTTGTTGCTGGGCATGCCGCCGATGCAGGTCTTCCTGCAACAAGGGCCACAGATTGTTGACGCATATGGTGGCGTCGGTCGCACGCTGCAGGCCGTTCGTGGTGCGCTGACTGGCGTCAGACTGGTGACCGCTGGAACCGCTGCCGCCGTACTGATCGGCCTCAAGGCGTGGAACGACTATCTGGCCTCGACAAAGGCGGTGGAAACCGCCGCCGCAGGATTGGGCCGCGCCACTGCGGGCAGCCTGGAGCAGATGGAGGCGGCGGCACTGGCCGGTTCTTCAGCAGCCGGGATATCGATCAGCGCGGCGCGGCAGATGGAAGTGGCCTTCCTGCGCACGGGCAAGATCGGCCACGAGAACTTTGCCCGCCTGATCGGGATCTCCAAGGACTTTGGCGCCACGGTTGGCCTGGCAGCCGGTGACGCAGGCGACGCATTGGCAAGCATGTTCGCCGACCCGGCCAAGGCCGCTGAAGCTCTGTCGAAGCAATATGGGTTGCTGGATGCAGCAACCGTGGAACGCGCCCGCAACCTGGCGGCGCAGAACCGCGTCCAGGAAGCTCAAGCTGTTCTGATCGATGGCCTGACGGGCAAGCTGGCGGATGCGGAAGCGGCCACCACCGCATTGGGCCGCGCCTGGAACAGCGTCGCCACCGGGGCATCCAACGCCTTTGACTGGATGGGCCGTGCGATCGACCGTGCGGTCGAGGGGCCGACGCTGGACGACGCGCGCACCAATGCTGCGGCCGAGATCGAGCGGCAGTCTGCGCGCCCGTCGTGGCTGGCCAATCAATCCGTATTGGATCAGGCCCGCGTCCAGATGAACGCCATTCGGGCCGCACAAGGCTACATGGCGCGCGATGCCAATTATCAGCGGCAGCGCGCGGCAGGCGAGCAGCGCGGCCGGGCAGCATGGGACATTGCGGCAGGATCGCCGGTCATATCGTCGGCGCAGCGCCGTCAGGATCTGGAGAACTCCACTGCAGCCATGATGTCCGGGCTCGCCACCGGCTCAGGTATGAGCGAGCGCCAGCAGGGTCTGACCCGGGAGGTGCTGGATACCCAACTGCGGATGCTGGACGCGCTGGCCAACAAGCAGGCCCGCCTCGCGGAACTGGATGAGCTGGACATCCGCATCCAGGCGGAGCGGAACCCCCTGCTGCGGGCCGAACTGGAGGCGCGCCGCACCCGGCTGCAGATGGCGGATCAGGAGGTCTCGTCCACCGAAATCGAAACCGCCGCACTGCGCGCACGCAATCAGGTCATGGGTCAGGCGCTGGCCAGTGCCGCCACGCAAACCGCCGACATGCGCGCCGAGGTCAATATCCGCCAGCGCCTGACCGCACAGGTGGCAGCGGGCACAGTCAAGGCCGAGGACATGAACCGGCTGCTGCAGGAAGAGCTGACGCTCCGCCCGTTGATCGCTGCCGCGGCGGCGGCCGAGGGCAAGGAAAAGACGGATCTCCTCAGCATCATCGACCAGCTGCGCAAGGCGTATTTCGAACAGGCCCTGTCCGAGAAGCTCGCGCGGCAGGCCTCCGCCATGCAGGATTACACGAAATCCCAAGGCGAAAGCATGGCCATGCTGCAGCTCGAGCTGGCGTTGCTGGGCCAGTCCGAAGCCGTGCGCGCCCGGGTTCTGGCCCTTTATGAAGCCGAAAAAGAGATCCGCGAAACCGGCGCCACCGGCAGCATGGCCCAGAAGATGCGCGACGAAGCAGTTGCGGGTGCAGAACTCCGTCAGGAACTTGAACGCCAGACCGAGGCTTGGGACCGGGTACGGCAGGCGTCCGAAGCGGCCATCGATGGGCCATTCGATGCGCTTCTGAAGGGGGATTTCGGCGGTGCACTGGAGAGCTTTGCGAATGAAGCCGCCGGTCTGCTTGTGGAACTGGGTGCCCGTAACCCGCTGAAGAACGCAGTCCTTGGCACGAACCAACCCACACTAGCCGATGTGGGGGGCATTTCGGGGGTCTGGGACAGGCTGACGGGCAAGGCGCCCACAGTCAACGAAAGCCAGCTTGCCGCCCAGGCCGCCAGCGTCGCATCGATGACCGTGACGGCCGGTAGTGTCACGATTTCCACCACGGGGCTGGGTCAGCCCGCCAATGCGAACTTCCCGCACGCAAGCAATATGCCCGGCATGCCCCTGGGTGGCTCGCCTGCCGTGCAAAGTCAGATTTGGTCATATTTCGCAGGCAAAGGGCTGAAGCCGCACCAGATCGCCGGAATCATGGGCAATGTCGCGGGCGAGAGCGCTTTTAATCCGATGGCACAAGGCGACTTCAAGAATGGCGCCCCCACCAGTTTCGGTTTGTTTCAGCATCACGCCAGCCGGGGCCAAGGCCTTCTGGACGCCGTTGGCGGCATGCAAGGTCTCGGCGATGTACGCGGGCAGCTGGACTTTGTCTGGAAAGAACTGATGTCCACGCATCGTGGCGCTTTCGATGATCTCATGGGCACTCAGACGACTGCGGAAGCTGCCGATGTGTGGATGCGCAAGTTCGAAATCCCATCAACCGACGCCATGGCATCCAGCTGGCCCACGCGCCTCGCCTCGGCCGAGACGGCCATGTCGCAGTTCGAGGGTGCAGTTGCCACGGCCGGTCAGGGGCTGGGAACTCTTGGCACTGGCTTCGAAGGCTTCGGCGCCATGCTCGGCCAGGCGCTCAGCGGTGGCGGGGCTGGTGGCGGTGGGCTGCTGGGCGCGCTGGCGAGCGGTTTTGCCGGGATGATCGGCATTCCTGGCTTTGCCGGTGGCGGCTGGACCGGCGGGCATGACCCCTCGCAGATCGCTGGTGTTGTGCATGGCCGGGAATATGTCTTCGACGCGGCCGCCACAGCGCGGATCGGTGTTCCGACGCTGGAGGCGATCAGGAAAGGCACTGCCAAGGGCTATCAACAGGGCGGCCATGTGTCGTCTCTGCCGGTATCCTGGCCGACGGCGCCCGCCGCCGCCAACGGCCAGCCAGCGGTGAATTTCTCGCCTGTCATCAATACGGTGTCCAGCAGTGGCCAACCGCTGCCCATCGAGCGCGTAGAGGAAAGCACGGATGCACGCGGCCAGCGCCAGTTCAGGCTGGTCGCCTCCGAAACCGTGGCGCTCGGTCTGTCAGCCCCCGGCGGCAAGGCTTCCAAGGAATTGCGCAACCGCTTCGGCGTAACCCGTGCAGGACT
>DOMY01000252.1 GCA_003509785.1 Gemmobacter sp. | reverse complement strand
GACAGGGGGAGGGGGCGCGCTGCGCGGGGGTGGTGGATGTGGCGTGGTTGGCGGTGCGGGGTGGATTATTCGGCCGCGAGCGGCAGGTGGCTGGTCGCGGTGCTGCGGGATTGTGACAGGAAGCGGTGCCCGGCCTCGCCCGACAGATGGCTGAGCCGCCCGCCGCTGATCGTGGCCTCGATGGCGCGTGTTTCGGCGTGCAGGATCACCAGATCGGCGCGCAGGCCGGGGGCGATAAATCCACGGTCGGCCAGCCCCATCACGGCGGCAGGGCGGGTGGAGATCATCTCCCATGCCTGGGCCAGAGCCAGCACGCCGCGATCGGCCAGCGCAAAGGCGGCCAGCGGCAGGGCAGGAATGTGGTAATCTGATACCAGCACGTCGCAGAGACCTTCGGAAATCAGATCTTCCGCCGCGATATTGCCGGATTGGCTGCCGCCGCGCACTACATTGGGCGCACCCATCAGCACCGGATTGCCCATGGCATGGGCCGCCGCCGCCGCCGCGCGGGTCAGCGGAAATTCCGCGATGCGGGCGCCGATCATATTGTAGAATTCGCGGGTTTCGCCATTCGGGTCATCATGGCTGCCATAGCTGACCCCGAGCCGGTCAAAGGTTTCGGCCAGACGGCACAGGTGGCGCGGCACGGCGCGGGCGCGGCTGCGGGCAGCATCCATCCGGGATTGCAGGTCTTCGGTGGCGATCCGCAGCTTTCGTGCCCAATAGGCAAAATCCGCAGGCTGGCAGCGGCTCATGCGGTAGCCTTCTTCGAGATGATCGTTGAACACCACATAGTCGATGGCATGGCGTTCGACGGCGGCAATCAGCCGGTCTTCGGCTTCGGTGAAATGGGTTTCGGCGCGGATCTGCAGGCGCAGATCGGTCAGCGCCCGGGGGCGATAGTCGGCCATTGCGGCCATCAGCGCCTCGGCCGTTTCCGGGCTGCGGTGGCCACCCTCCCAGCTCCAGCCCTGGGCGAGCCAGGCGGTTGTGACGCCGTGTGCTGCCGCTTCGCGGTCGGTGGTGGCAAGGCCGGTGGCCATCGGGAAAGGGGCAGAGGGGCGGGGGGCGATATGGCGTTCGAAGCCATCGCCATGCAGGTCGATGATGCCGGGCAGCACGAGATAGCCCGACAGATCCACTGCAGGCAGCGGGTCATCGGTGATGCGGCCCCCGGCCAGAGCCACGCAGCGATCCTGCAGGGCGCCATCACAAAGAACCTTGGCGCCCGTCAGGCGCAGCGGGGGCAGATGGGGGGGCAGCGACAAGATGAGCCTCGGTATATCTGGCGAAAGGGAATGCGCGCGGGTGATTTGGAGCAGCAGTAAAGGGTTTAGGCGACGATGATGTTACAGGCGTTTCTCAGTCGGGTGTCACGGTGAGGGTGACGCGGTCGCCAGCGAACCAGGTGGTGCCGAATTCCAGCGGCCGCCCCTGTGGATCAATATTGACCGACGTGCTGCGCAGAAGCGGTGCCGCTTCGGGCAGGCGCAGCAGCAGGGCCAGCGTGGCGGGGGCGGCAATCGCGGTCAGCCGGGTGGTGGCGCGGGTGTAATCGGCCACGCCCTCTGCCACGAGCGCCTCGGTGATCGACGAGGTTTGCGTCAGCCGGGCCAGCAGGCCGGGCAGCTGCGCCGCCGGAAAGACCGAGCGGAAGGCCGCCATCGGTACGCCATCGGCGGTAGAGACGCCTTCGATCACATGTACGGCATCGCCGGGTTGCAGGTTCAGCGCCGCCGCCTCGCCCGCATCGGCGGGGCGGGTTTGGCGGCGGGTGATGTCGCGGGCCGGGTTGCGGCCTGCCGCGGCAAGGTTCTGGTGAAACCGGGTGCGGCGCCCCAGCGCATAATCGGCCGGGCGTGCCGCGACAAAGGCGCCAGAGCCGCGCCGGGTGTGGATCAGCCCCTGATCGGTCAGTGCCGCCAGTGCATGGCGCACGGTGTGGCGGTTCACCCCGAAACGGTCGGCCAGCTCTGCCTCGGTGGGCAGGCGGTCGCCGGGGGCGTAATGCGCGCGGGCGATTTCGGCGGTCAGCGTATCGGCGATGGCACGCCAGATCGGGCTGCGGGCCATGTGTCATGCCTCCGTCATCTAAAATTCATGCCTTTTCATTTGCGGCGGCGCGCGGCTGTCGCTATGATTTGTCTAGTTGTATAGTAATCTGGATAAATCCGCAAGATGTCTATGACGCAGGAAAACGAAGCGCGGCGGGGCTGGATGGGCCTGCTGGCGCGGGCGGGGGCGGCGCGGTTGCAGGCGCTGCAGCCCGAAGTGCCGGAGCATGAAGTGCTGCGCCCGGCAGAGATCGGCGCCGTGATGGTGCGGGGCCGCGTCGGGGGCACCGGCGCGCCGTTCAATCTGGGCGAGATGACGGTGACCCGCTGTGTATTGCGGCTGGGCTGCGGTGCGGTGGGTCACGCCCATGTGCAGGGGCGCGACAAAGGCCATGCGCTGCGGGCGGCGGTGGTGGATGCGCTGATGCAGACACCGCAGGCGGCAGAGGTGCAGGCGCAGGTGCTGGACCCGCTGGCGGCAGAAGAGGCCGCACGGCGGCAGGCACGGGCCGCGAAGGCGGCGGCGACGAAGGTGGAATTCTTCACCATGGTGCGGGGAGAGGATTGATGCAGGTCGAAGCTTTGACCGGCGGATTCGGCGATGCGCCGGTGGATGCCGCCCGCGCCTTCCGCGCTGCGCTGGAGGCCATGGCGCGCCCCGGCACGATCTGGCCGGTGGCAGGCGCCCAGCCGCCCGCGCCGATGTCTGTCGCGGCGGGTGTGCTTCTGCTGGTGCTGGCCGATGGCACCACGCCGGTGCATCTGGCAGGCGCCTGGGATTGCCCGGCGCTGCGCGACTGGATCACGTTCCATTGCTCTGCCCCGATTGTGGGCGCCGAAGAGGCGGTCTTTGCGCTGGGTGATTGGGCCAGCCTGCAGCCGGTGAGCCGCTTTGCCATCGGGCGGGCGGATTACCCGGATCGGTCGGCCACGCTGATCGTGGAACTGCCGGTGCTGACGGCTGTGGGCGCGCGGCTGACCGGGCCGGGCATCGCCACGGCGGCGGCGCTGTCGCTGCCCGAGGTGGCGGCCTTCCGCGCCAATCGTGCGCTGTTTCCGTTGGGTTTTGACTGCTATTTCACCTGCGGCAGCGATCTGGCCGCATTGCCCCGCAGCACGCGGGTCGAGGAGGCGGGCTGATGTATGTTGCGGTGAAAGGTGGCGAACGCGCCATCGACAATGCCCATGCCTTTCTGGCCGAGGAGCGCCGCGGCGATCCGGAGGTGGCCGAGCTTTCGGTGGCGCAGATCCGCGAACAGCTGCGGCTGGCGGTGAACCGGGTAATGGCCGAGGGGTCGTTGTTCGATCCCGATCTGGCGGCGCTGGCGATCAAGCAGGCGCGCGGCGATCTGATCGAGGCGGTGTTCCTGATCCGCGCCTATCGCACCACGCTGCCGCGCTTTGGTGCCTCGGTTCCGGTGGAAACGGCGGATATGGCGGNNAACCGCGGGCCGAGCCGCTGCCGGGCGCCGTGCCGCATGTCATGGGCCTTTTGGACCGCGACGGGCTGATTGAGGCGGAGCCGCGATTGGATGCCACGCCGCGCGATCTGACGCGCTTGCCGCTGGAACTGCCCGCCGACCGGCCCTTGCGCCTGCAGGCGCTGGCACGCGGGGATGAGGGGTTCGTGCTGTCGATGGCCTATAGCACCCAGCGCGGCTACGGGCGCACCCATGCTTTCGTGGGGGAATTGCGCATCGGCACGGTGGCGGTGGAGCTGGAGGTGCCGGAGCTGGGTTTCGCGGTGGAGATCGGCGAGATCGAGCTGACGGAATGTGAGACGGTGAACCAGTTCAAGGGCTCGAAAACCGAACCGCCGCAGTTCACCCGTGGCTATGGCTTGGTGCTGGGGCAGGGCGAGCGCAAGGCGATTGCCATGAGCCTGGTCGATCGCGCCCTGCGCTGGCAGGAGTTGGGCGAGGATTTCGTGGGCGCCCCGGCGCAGGATGCGGAATTCGTGCTGTATCACTGCGACAATATCCAGGCGACGGGCTTTCTGGAGCATATCAAGCTGCCGCATTATGTGGATTTCCAGGCCGAGCTGGAGCTGTTGCGCAAATTGCGGGCCGAGGTTCTGGCTGTGCGGGCGGAGGCGGCGGAATGATGGGCCGGGCGCTGCCCCTCACCCTGACCCTCTCCCCCGAGGGGAGAGGGGACTGCGTTGCGTTTGGGCGGGACGCATCCGCATTAACCCACCGCTTACCATCCCCGATGTACCCTTGCCACCTGCGCTTCCCTCTCCCCCTGGGGGAGAGGGGCAGGGTGAGGGGGCGGCACATGCGGCAGGCAGGATGGCAGACGGATTTCGCGCGTGATCTGCGACAGACCATGACGGAAGCCGAGCGCCGGATGTGGTTTGCCCTGCGGGATCGCAGGCTCTGCGGGCTGAAATTCCGCCGTCAGGTGCCGTTGGGCCGCTACATCGCCGATTTCTACTGTGCCGAGGCAAAGCTGATCCTGGAACTCGATGGCGGCCAGCACGGCCCCCAACGGGATGCCGCGCGTGACAACTGGCTGCATGCGCAGGACTTTCGCCTGATCCGCCTCTGGAACACCGATGTGCTGGGCAATCTGCCCGGCGTTCTGCAACTGATCGCACAGGAGGCCCGGGGATGACCGAACAGGCCTATAATTTCGCCTATCTTGATGAACAGACCAAGCGGATGATCCGCCGTGCGCTGCTGAAGGCGCTGGCGATCCCGGGCTATCAGGTGCCCTTCGCCAGCCGCGAGATGCCGATGCCCTATGGCTGGGGCACTGGGGGTGTGCAGGTGACGGCGGCCTGCCTGATGCCGGAAGACCGGCTGAAGGTGATCGACCAGGGTGCGGATGATACGACCAATGCCGTGTCGATCCGCCGGTTCTTTCAGCGTGTCGCCGGGGTGGCGGTGACGGAAAGCACGGCCGAGGCGAGCGTGATCCAGACGCGGCACCGGATCCCGGAAACGGCGCTGGGGGAAGGCCAGATCCTCGTCTATCAGGTGCCGATCCCCGAACCTTTGCGCTTTCTGGAACCGCGCGAGACCGAGACGCGCAAGATGCATGAGCTGGAGGAATACGGGCTGATCCATGTGAAGCTGTATGAGGATATTGCCCGGCATGGCGAGATTGCCACGGCCTATGCCTATCCGGTGCAGGTGGAGGGGCGCTATGTCATGGACCCTTCGCCCATCCCGAAATTCGACAATCCGAAGCTGTCGGGCAATCCGGCGATCCAGCTGTTCGGCGCCGGGCGCGAAAGCCGCATCTATGCGGTGCCGCCCTACAGCGCGGTGGTGAGCCTGGATTTCGACGATCATCCCTTTGTTGCCTCCAAGGCCGATCATGACTGTGACCTGTGCGGCGCGGGTGACAGCTATCTGGACGAGGTGATCGTGGATGACGCGGGCGGGCGGATGTTCGTCTGTTCCGATACCGATTTCTGCGCGGGTCGCCGCGCGGATGGGCATCGCGGGCGGTTGGCCCCGGAGGTTGCGGGATGAGCCGGGACCAAAATTCTTGCAAGAATTTTGGCAAGATTTTTCGAAAAATCTTGCTGCAAACCACGGAGGGCCGGGCATGACGGCGATGGGGCATGACATGGCAGAGGCTGGCCGCGGGGCGGGTGCCGGGGAAATGGGTATTTTTGCCAAGAGGAAGGGGGAAGGGCCGCTTCTTCAGGTGGCAGGGCTGCGCAAGCATTACGGCGCGCGGATCGGTTGTACCGATGTGAGTTTCGATCTGTGGCCGGGCGAGGTGCTGGGTATCGTGGGCGAAAGCGGATCGGGCAAATCCACGCTGCTGTCCTGCCTTGCGGGGCATCTGGCGCCGGATGCGGGGCAGGTGCTGTTTCAGACTGCCGATGGGATGCAGGACACCTTGGCGATGGCGGAACCGGCGCGGCGGCGGCTGATGCGCACCGATTGGGCCTTTGTGCATCAGCACGCCCGCGACGGGCTGCGCATGGGCGTCAGCGCGGGCGGCAATGTGGGTGAGCGGCTGATGGCGGTGGGGGCCCGGCATTACGGGCAGATCCGGGGGGCGGCGACCGACTGGTTGCAGAAGGTGGAGATTTCGGCCGACCGGATCGACGACCGGCCCAGCCAGTTTTCCGGCGGGATGCAGCAGCGGTTGCAGATCGCGCGCAATCTGGTGACCGGGCCGCGGCTGGTGTTCATGGACGAGCCGACGGGGGGCCTGGATGTCAGCGTGCAGGCGCGGTTGCTGGACCTGTTGCGCGGTCTGGTGCGCGAAATGGGGCTTTCGGTCATCATCGTCACGCATGATCTGGCGGTGGTGCGGTTGCTGGCCGACCGGCTGATGGTGATGAAATCGGGGCGTGTGGTGGAACAGGGTCTGACCGATCAGGTGCTGGACGATCCGCAGCATGGGTATACACAGCTGCTGGTGTCTTCTGTCCTGCAGGTGTGATCCATGCTGTTTGCCTATGCCCCCCAAGGTTCGAAACTTGTTCAGATCCCGCATGGCGCCGATCTGGCGCAGGCGATCTGGGTCGATCTGTATCGCCCCATGCCACAGCAGGTGGACCGGGTGCGCGCGATGGGCGTCGAGGTGCCGACGCTGGCCGATATGGAAGAGATCGAAGTGTCGAACCGGCTGTATCGTGAGGGCGGGGTGGATTACCTGACCGCGGTGCTGCCCGGGCTGAGCGAGACGAAAACCCCGATTTCCGGCCCGGTCTGTTTCATCCTGGGGCCGCATCAGCTGGTGACGGTGCGCCACCATGCGCCGCGTCCGTTTGAAACCTATCCCGAACGGGCCGACAGGGTGGGGCCGGGTTGCGGGGATCCGCGGCGGTTGTTCCTGTCGCTGGTGGAAGAGATCGTGGGGCGGCAGGCCGATCTGCTGGAGGGATCGGGGCGGGCGCTGTNNAGGGGCAGAGGCGACCGATACGGCCTTGCAGCAGGCGCTGCGCGAGGTGGCGCGGGAAAGCGATCTGGTCAGCCGGGTGCGGCTTTCGCTGCTGACGCTGGAGCGCGCGGTGAGCTATTTCGGCCAGTCGCTGGATGACAGCGCCGAGGGGAAAGCGTTGCGCCCGATCGTGAAGGGGCTGATGCGCGACCTGCAGGCGCTGGAGGTGCATGGCGATTTTCTGACCAGCCGGGTGGCGATGGCATCGGATGTCACGCTGGGCATGGTCAATCTGGCGCAGAACAAGACGGTGAAGATTGTTTCCGTTGTGGCGGCAATCTTTCTGCCGCCCACGCTGATCGCTTCGGCCTATGGGATGAACTTTGCCTATATGCCCGAGCTTGCCTGGGGGTGGGGCTATCCGATGGCAGTGGGGCTGATGGTGGCCTCTGCCGTGCTGACTTATCTGTTCTTCAAGTGGAAACGATGGCTATGATCGAGATTTCTGGGCTGGGCAAATCCTTCACGCTGCACAATCAGGGCGGCGCGGTGATCCCGGTGATGGCGGGGGCCACGCTTTCGGTGGGCGGTGGCGAATGTGTGGGGCTGGTGGGCCGCAGCGGGGCGGGCAAAAGCACGCTGATGCGGATGGTCTATGGCAATTACCTGAGCGATGTCGGGTCGATTCTGGTGGGTGGGCTGGATGTCGCCCGCGCCGCCCCGCGCGAGATCATCGCGCTGCGCCGCGAGGGGCTGGGCTATGTGAGCCAGTTTCTGCGCGTGGTGCCGCGGGTGCCGACGCGCGAGGTGGTGGCGGAACCGCTGCTGGTGCTGGGCGTGGCGCGCGATGAGGCGCTGGCGCGGGCCGAGGATCTGCTGGCGCGGCTGAATATCCCCGAACGGCTGTGGGGCTTGTCGCCCACCACCTTTTCTGGGGGCGAACAGCAGCGGGTGAACATTGCGCGAGGGTTTGTGCATCATTATCCCGCGCTGCTGCTGGATGAACCGACCGCTAGTCTGGATGCCACCAACCGCGAGGTTGTGCTGGGTCTGATTGCAGAGGCGAAGGCGCGGGGCGCGGCCATTCTGGGCATCTTTCACGACGAGGGCGCGCGGGACCGGGTCTGTGACCGGCTGGTGGATGTGCGCGATTTCACGCCGCAGGCCGCAGCATGACCGGCGCTGGCACTGGGCGGCTATATGCGGTCGTCGGCCCATCGGGGGCGGGCAAGGATACGCTCATCGCGGNNTTCTCGCGCCCGACCGAGGCGGGGGGCGAGGATTTCGAGGGGGTGACAGCGGAAGACTTTGCCGCGCGCCGCGCCGCAGGGGAATTTGCGCTGCACTGGCGGGCGCATGGGCTGGATTACGGCATTCCGGTGCGGGCCTTTGCCCCGCTGGCGCAGGGCAGGGATGTGCTGTTCAACGGATCGCGCAAGGCGCTGGAGGCGGCGCGTGTGCCGTTTCCCCGGCTGCAGGTGATCCTTGTTACGGCGCCGGATGCTGTGCTGGCCGGGCGGCTGGCAGCACGGGGCCGCGAAACCGCTGCGGATATCGCGGCACGCCTGCTGCGCGCGGCACAGCCGCTGCCGGGTGGCTTTGCGCTGCATGTGGTGGATAACGGAGGCGCACTGGCCGATGGGGTTGCGCGCTTTCTGTCGGTGTTTCAGCCGGTGAGGGCGTAGCGGTGCAACAGATGGAAGCGGCCATCCTGCGCCTCGCCGAACAGGCAGAGGTCATTGACGCGGAAGGGCGCGGGCTGCACCGGGGCAAAGCGTTCGGTCAGGGCGGTTTCCACCGTTNNCGTTGCCATTTCCCAGGGTTCCAGCCCGCCGGTCAGCGTCAGGTGAAAGCGGAATTCTTCCATGACATAGGGATAGCCCCAGAGATCGAGCAATTCGCGCTGCCGTGGCGTCAGACGTTCGGGGCGGCGGCGGGCGGTTTCATCCTCGGTCAGCGGTGCGCGGAAGCTGTCGAGCCTGCGCACGACCTCGGCCGCCAGGGTGGCAAGGCCGGTGGTATCGCCCGTCGGGCACAGGGCCAGAAAGCGGCCCAGCCGGGTCAGCGCCAGGCCTTCGGTTTCGCAGGCGGGCAGACGCGCGGCGAGGGCGGCCACGCCGGCCATCAGGGTTTCAGGCGTTTCGCCCGCAGCCAGCCGGAACGGCGGCTTGAGCGTGCCATGAAAGCCGTATTTGCGGGGTTCTGCCGTCAGCACGGAAACCGGGCGCGGCAGGATGCGCAGATCCGGCTGCGCCACCTGCGTGCCGGTGGCAGCATCCCAGCCCAGCCATTCGGCGGCCCGTTCGGCAAACAGCCCGGGTTCGGGCGCATAATAGATCGCGTAGCGTTTCATCTGTTCCATGGCGCGGGCATAGGCGATTTCTGTCACACGGATGTGACGGGGTGTTCTGTCACACGGCTGTGACGGAGCGGTGCCATTGCCTGCCCTCTTCTACAAGACAAAAACGAAAGCCCAGACCAT
>DOMY01000049.1:26065-26334 GCA_003509785.1 Gemmobacter sp. | reverse complement strand
AGATCGACCATATTGCCGGCCTCGCGGGCGGCCTGGGCGCCGGTCTGCATGGCCACGCCGACGTCGGCCTGAGCCAGGGCAGGCGCATCATTGGCGCCGTCGCCGCACATGGCGACCAGACGCCCCTTGGCCTGTTCGGCCTTGATCAGCCGCATCTTGTCCTCGGGCGTGGCCTCGGCGAGGTAGTCGTCCACCCCCGCCTCCGAGGCGATGGCCGCCGCCGTCACCGGGTTGTCGCCGGTGATCATGACGGTGCGCAGGCCCATGCG
>DOMY01000049.1:0-26012 GCA_003509785.1 Gemmobacter sp. | reverse complement strand
ATGGCGACGGCGCCGGCCGGCTGTTCCACCGAGACGCCGGCGTTGCGGCCCAGTTCGACGATGGAGCGGCCTTCCGGCGTCTCGTCGGCCAGGGACGCCATGACGGCGGCGGCCAGGGCGGCTTCCGGACGCACGCCCGGAACCTGCACGAAGTCGCTCGCCATGCGGTTGCCGAAGGTGATGGTGCCGGTCTTGTCCAGGAGCAGCGTGTCCACATCGCCCGCCGCCTCGACCGCGCGGCCCGATTTGGCGATGACATTGGCCTTCACCAGCCGGTCCATCCCGGCAATGCCGATGGCAGACAGCAAGCCACCGATCGTGGTGGGGATCAGCGTGACGAACAGCGCCCCTAGCACGATGACCGGAATGGTTGTGCCGGAAAAGCTGGCAAAAGCCGGCAGTGTCACGACAACGAACAGGAAGATCAGCGTCAGCCCGACCAGAAGGATGTTCAGCGCAATCTCGTTCGGGGTCTTTTGCCGTTCGGCCCCCTCGACCAGTGCAATCATCCGGTCCAGGAAACTTTTGCCCGGCTCGGCCGTCACTTTAATCACCAGCCAGTCCGAAGCGATGGTGGTGCCGCCGGTGACGGAAGACCGGTCCCCCCCTGCCTCGCGGATCACTGGCGCGGATTCACCAGTGATGGCGCTTTCGTTGACGCTGGCCATGCCGCGCACCGCCTCGCCATCGGTCGGCACGATGTCACCGGCACTCAGGTAGACGAACTGCCCGGCCCGCAACGCGGTCGACACCAGCGGGCTGGCCGTCGCAGGATCTGCATCCGGATCGGCCAGCACCCGAACCTTCGTTTCCGATTTGGTGGCGCGCAGGGTATCGGCCCGGGCCCTGCCCCGGCCTTCGGCCAGGCTTTCCGCAAAATTGGCGAACAGCACGCACAGCCACAGCCAGAAGGCGATGTGCAGCGCCCCGCCTGCACCTGCGGTGCCCGCGATCATGTCGCGCAGGCCCAGCAGCGTGGTCATCGCCGCCACAATGGCGGTGACGAACATCACCGGGTTGCGCCACAACTGGCGCGGATCAAGTTTGGTCACACTTTGCAGGATCGCCGCGGCGTAAAGGCCGGACATATCGGCCGGTTTGTCATGTCTGGACATGGGAAGCCTCAAAAGCTCTGCCCGGCCACCCGCGCGGTTTCTTCCGCGATGGGGCCAAGGGCCAGGACAGGAAAGAAGGTCAGCGCGCCAAGGATCAGCACCGTCAGCACCAGAAGCGTCACGAACAGCGGCCCATGCGTGGGGAAAGTGCCGCTGGTGATGGCCGATTTCGGCTTGCGGATCATCGACCCGGCAATGGCCAGAAGCGGCACGATCATCGCATAGCGGCCCAGTAGCATGATGATGCCCAGGGCCGTGGTGTGCCAGGGCAGGCCAGCGCCAAAGCCGCCAAAGGCCGATCCGTTGTTGCCGGTGGCGCTGGTATAGGCATAGAGGATCTCGCTCAGCCCATGAGGGCCTGCATCCTGCACCGCCGCCACTGCGGCAGGCACGGTAGCGGCAATGGCGCCCCCCACCAGAATGCCCAGCGGCATCGACAGAAAGGCCAGCACCGCCAGCGTCACCTCACGCCCTTCGATCTTGCGGCCCAGATATTCGGGGGTACGCCCCACCATCAGCCCGGCCAGGAACACCGCCAGCACGACATACAGCAACATGCCATAGAACCCGGCACCGACGCCGCCAAAGATCACCTCGCCGATTGCCATGAAGACCATCATCACAAGGCCCGACAGCGGCATGAAACTGTCATGCATCGCATTGACCGATCCGTTCGACGCCGCCGTGGTGGATGCCGCCCAGAGCGCCGACAGCATCGCGCCGAACCGTTGCTCCTTGCCCTCCATATTGGCGCCAAGGCCCAATGCCGGATTGCCCGCCAACTCCTGCATGTGGATCACCGCAAGGCCCGCCACGAACATCACCGCCATCGCGGCAAAGATCGCCCAGCCCTGCCTGCGGTCCCCCGCCATCTGGCCAAACAGAAAGCAGAAGGCGACCGGGATCAGCAGGATCGACAGGCTTTGCGCCAGGTTCGAGGCGATGGTGGGGTTTTCGAACGGATGTGCCGAATTGACACCGAAAAAGCCGCCGCCATTGGTGCCCAGCTGTTTGATCGCGATCTGCGCCGCCGCAGGGCCGCGCGCGATGATCTGCTCGCCCCCTTCGACACCTGCTGCGGTGACGGCCCCCTGCAGGGTCTGCGGCACGCCCTGCCAGGCCAGAAACAGGGCCAGAACCACTGACAGGGGCAGCAGGATCCACAGAACCGACCGCGTAAGATCCAGCCAGAAATTGCCAAGCGTCGCGCCCTTGGCTGCCGTAAAGCCCCGGATCACTGCCACGCCAACCGCCATTCCGGTGCCCGCGCTGACAAAGTTCTGCACGGTCAGCCCGGTCATCTGCGCCAGATAGCTCAGCTGCGCCTCGCCGGAATAGGCCTGCCAGTTGGTATTGGTGACAAAGCTGACGGCAGTGTTGAAAGCAAGGTCCGGCGCCATGCCCCCGATACCGTCAGGATTCAGGGGCAACGCCCCCTGCGTGCGCAGGATCGTATAAAGCACCAGAAAGCACACCAGATTGAACGCCAGCACCGCCATGGCATAGGTGCCCCAGGTCATTTCCCGTGCGGGATTGACGCCGCTTGCGCGCAACAGCGCGCGCTCGATCCCGGCCAGTGCCGGGATCCCGCCATAGACGCGCGCCATCCAAAGACCAAGGCCAAGCGCCGCGCCGACCAGTGCCGCGAAGTAGAGGGTGTAAGCCAGAAATGTCATGATTGCCCCCCTCAGAACCGATCAGGCCGCCACAAGGCCGCCACAAGGTAGACAAACAGGCCCAGCGCCACGGAGGCCCCCAGAATCAGATCGAACAGCGGCATGTCACATCCGCTCCATGCTGCGGACAGCAAGGGCGAACAGCGCAAAGCTGCCCAGACCAAGGCCGGTGTAAAGGATATCAAGCATTGCAGATCCTCTGTGTCAGATGCGCTGACGCTGGACCCGCTGCCTGTAAAGATGCCATGCCTGTTCTGGCCGAAGTGCGTAAAGGCCGCGTAAAGAATTCGCGCCGACAGGCTCTGTGGGTTACAGCAGACCCAACAGCCAGTCCTGTCGGGCAGCATCTTCCCTGCTGATGGCGCCCGCGGGGACGGCCACGGGTAGCCGGTCTCGCATGGCTTCAAGATGGGTGCGGATGCTGTGCGAGGCACACAGCACTTGCACCTGCACCTGAATAAACACTGCCGGATCTTCGACGATGACGGCAGCATCACCAGCGCATCGCAGATCAAGGTCGGGCTGCACTGGGCGTGGCCCAAGCAAAGCCAGCGGCGCCCGATCCGGTCAGCCGCGGGCGTCTTCCAGCATCATGCGTGCCGCCTTTTCGGCAATCATGACCGTGGGCGAATTGGTATTGCCGCTGGTGATCATGGGCATGATCGAGGCATCAGCGATGCGCAGGCGGCCCAGCGCCCGCATCTTCAGCCGGGTGTCCACAACAGAAGCCGCGTCGGCGCCCATGCGGCAGGTGCCGACCGGATGAAAGATCGTGGTGCCGATCTCGCCCGCGGCCTTCACCAGATCCGCCTCGCTGTCATAGGATGGGCCGGGGCGGAACTCTGTGGGGTTGAAACGGGCAAAGGCCGGTTGCGCCACGATCTGCCGCGTCAGCCGGATCGACCGCGCAGCCACCATGCGATCCCCTTCGGTGGCCAGATAATTGGGCCGGATCGCCGGATGCGCGCGGAAGTCAGGCCCTGTCACATGCACCGATCCCCGGCTTTCCGGGCGCAGGTTGCAGACACTGGCGGTAATTGCCGGGAAAGGATGCACCGGATCGCCGAATTTATCCAGGCTGACGGGCTGAACGTGATATTCCAGATCTGCTGTGGCCTTGTCTGGCCCTGACCGGGTGAAGATGCCCAGCTGGCTGGGTGCCATNNCCAGCCGCAGCTGCAGGTGGTCTTGCAGGTTTTCCCCCACCCCCGGCACCTCTGCCACCGGGGCGATACCCGCCTGCTGCAGCACAGAACCCCGCCCGATGCCCGAAAGCTCCAGCAATTGGGGCGAGCCGATGGCCCCGGCCGCCAGCACGGTTTCGCGGGCCGCCCGCGCCTCTTTGCGCTGGCCCTCGTGATGAAAGATCACACCACGCACCTCGCCACCCTCGACAATCAGCCGTTCGGCCTGCGCGCCGGTCAGCACCCGCAGGTTCGGCCGGTTCAGCACTGGGCGAAGAAACGCCTTCGAGGTGTTCCAGCGGATGCCCGACCTCTGGTTGACCTCGAAATACCCGCCACCCTCATTGTCGCCGGTGTTGAAATCGGCGCTGCGCGGGATGCCCGCCTGCTCTGACGCCGCCAGAAAGGCATCCAGCACGTCCCAACGCACCCGGGCCTTTTCCACCCGCCATTCACCCCCGGCGCCATGCAGATCATTGGCGCCGCGGTGGTGATCTTCCTGCGCCTTGAACAGCGGCAGCACATCGTCCCAGCCCCAGCCGGTGCAGCCNNGTGCGCGGATTGCCGATGCAGTACAGATAGCCGACGGGGATATGGATCCAGTGATAATTGTCGCGCCCGCCCGCCTCCAGCAGCAGCACGCGGGTCTGCGGATCGGCCGACAGCCGGTTCGCCAGCACGCAGCCTGCGCTGCCCGCCCCGATCACGATATAATCATAGCTTTCCATGAGATCCTTCCACGGCGCCCCTGCCCGGCGCGCCTGTGGCACGCGGACTCCCCGCCCGGCCTATGTTCAGAACTGTTCACGGCAGCCTCCGTTGCCGCGTTGATTGCAGGATGCTTGGGCATTGAGGTTGACGCAAGGGGCAGGGCATGATTGTTTTCGGGCAGGATATGCACAGAAATGAACATGAGATGGCCGCCTACAGCTGGGATGATCTGCAATTCTTTCTGGCGCTGGCGCGGGATGGCCAGCTGACGCGCGCGGCGCGGCAATTGGGCACCTCGCATGTCACGGTATCGCGGCGGATCGACCGGCTGGAACAGGCGCTGCGGCAGCGGCTGTTCGAACGCAACCCGCGCGGATATGCGCTGACCGCCGCCGGACGCCGGTTGATCGAGGCAGCAGAGCGGATGGAAGAGGCCACCGCAGGCATCGCCATTGCCGGGGATACGGCCTCGCCCCTGGGCGGGGTGCTGCGACTGGCGGTGCCCGAAGGCTTTGGCGCCTTCTTTTCCGAACAGATCCTGCCGGATTTTGTGGTGGCCTTTCCGCGCATCTCGCTGGATCTCATCACCATGACGCAGGTGCTGTCACTGTCGCGGCGCGAGGCGGATGTGACAGTGACGCTGGATGCCGTGACCAAGGGCCCCTACCAGTCCGAACTGGTCAGCCCCTACAGCCTGCGGGTTTACGGATCGCGCAGCTATCTGGCGCAGCACCCGCCGCTGACTGCGCGCGAAGATCTGCTGAACCACCGCTTCATCGGCTATATTGAGGAAATGCTGTTCGCCGCCGGGCTGGATTACCTGGACGAGGTGCATCCGGCACTGCGCGCGAACATCAAAAGCTCCAGCATCTTCAATCAGCTCTCGGCCACAAGGCGCGGGCTGGGGCTGTGTGTGCTGCCGGATTATCTGGCGGCGGGTCAGGATGATCTGCTGCCGGTATTGCCCGATCAGATCACGCTGCGCCGCAACTACTGGCTGACCTGCCATCGTGACCTGCGGCAGATGCGGCGCGAACGCGCGGTGATCCGGTTCCTGCAGGACAGGATCACCGCTTTGGTCCCTTTGTTGCTGCCCGATCAGAAGGCCGCGCGGTAAAGCGCCAGCGCATCCACCTCGGTCACCGGCACCGGATTATTGTCCAGCAGGCGGGTCTGCTTCATCGCATCACCTGCCAGCATTGGCAGCGCATCCTCGGGCACCCCCACATCACGCAGCCGCCGGGGTGCCCCCGAACGCGCGATCAGGTCGCGCAGCCGTGCCAGAAAGCGCTGTGCCGGATCTGCCGGTTCCTCGGCAAGGCCGGGCAGCAGATCGGCCAGCTCGCCATAAAGCCCGCCCGCGGCGGGCAGGTTGAACTCCAGCACCGGGTCCAGCATCAGCGCATTGGTCAGCCCGTGCGGCAGATGGAAATGCCCCCCCAGCGGATAGGCCAGCGCATGAACCGCCGCGACCGGGCTGTTGGCAAAGGCCATCCCGGCATAGCAGGCCCCCAGCAACATGGCCTCGCGCGCGGCACGGTTGCCACCATCGGTGCAGGCCACCACCAGATTATGCGCCAGCAGCCGCAGCCCCTCGCGGGCGAACAGGTCGGACAGCGGGTTCTTGCGGTGGCGGCTGGTATAGGCCTCGATCGCATGCACCATCGCGTCAATGCCGGTGGCCGCCGTCTGCAAGGGCGGCAAGCCACTGGTCAAGGCAGCATCCAGCAGCACATGATCGGCATAAAGCTGCGGCGCCACCACGCCCATCTTGGTGGTCTCCCCGGTGGTCAGGATGGTGATATTCGTCACCTCCGAACCCGTTCCCGCGGTGGTGGGGATCTGGATCAGCGGCAGCCGCGTGCCCTGCACCTTGCCGATGCCATAAAGCCCCGCCAGCGGCTGATCGCTGGCGAGCAGCACGGCGGCCAGTTTCGCCACATCCAGCGAAGACCCGCCGCCAAAGCCCAGAACCGCCGTCACCCCCGCCGCCCTGCCCAGCGCCACACAATCCAGCAGCACGCTTTCCGGCGGATCGGCCATGGTGCCATCGAACAAGGTGCAGTCAAAACCAGACGCCTGCAACGATTGCAGCGCGGGCGCCAGAACGCCGGCGCGGTGCAACCCGGCATCGGTGACCACCAGCAGGCGCCGCGCCTCTGTCCATTGCGCCATCAGCGGCCCCAGCCGCGCGGCGCCACCCCAATCGACGGTCAGGGAACCTGGGGTTTCAAAGGTGAAGGCTTGCATGGTTCGATCTTTCGCAGGTCATGAAAACAGTCCCGGCGCAGCACAGCGCGCCGGGCAGAGTGGCAAAGGCGGTCAGTTCAGATCGTCATGTGGCGGTCCACCACCGCATCGGTCAGATCGGCAATCGGCCCGCTTTCCACCACGCGGCCCTTTTCCAGCATGGCAAAGCGGCTGGCGGCGCGGCGCATAAAGCCGATGTTCTGTTCCACCAGAATGACCGTCAACCCGAACTCGCGGCTCAGCCGCAGGATCACCCGCTCGATCTCCTCGACGATCGAAGGCTGAATGCCCTCGTTCGGCTCGTCCAGCAGCACCACATCGGGTTCGGGNNGCCAGCTGCTGCTGCTGCCCGCCCGACAACACGCCGCCCGGGCGATCCAGATTGGCGGCCAGATAGGGAAACAGCTCTGGCACCAGATCCGGAATACCGCGCCGCCCGGCCCGGTTGGCAAAGGCGCCCATCACGATATTCTCGCGGATGGTGAATTCCGGGATGATCCCCCGGCCCTGCGGCACATAGGCAATACCAGACCGCGCCCGCCGATGCGTGGGCAGGGCCGAAATATCCTGCCCGTTCAGCCGGATGCTGCCCCGCGCCGCATCGGTCAGCCCCATGATCGTCTTCAGCAGCGTGGTCTTGCCGGTGCCATTGCGCCCGGCGATGCCGGTGATGCGCTGCGGCTCGATCTCCAGCGAAATGCCGTTCAGCGCGCGGGACCGGCCATAGTAGCTTTCCAGATTTGTCAGGCTCAACATGCCGAAATCCCCTGCGTTCCAAGGTAGGCGGCGCGCACCTCGGGGTTGTTTTCGATGAAATCCACGCTGCCTTCGGCCAGAACGCGGCCCAGATGCAGCACGGTGATGCGTTCGGCGATCTCGCGCACAAAGGCCATGTCATGTTCCACCACCAGCAGGGTGTGATGCCCCTTCAGCCGGTTGATGATTTCCGCCGTCTTGGCGGTTTCGGCCTGGGTCATGCCCGCCGTCGGCTCATCCAGCAGGATGACCGAAGGGTTCTGGATCATCAGCATCCCGAGTTCGAGCCATTGCGTCTGGCCATGGCTCAGATACCCCGCCTCCTGTTCGGCCTCGGCCTCCAGCCCCACCAGCGCCATCACCTCGGCCACCCTTGCGCGGTCGGCGGGGCGGCGGCGCAGCCGCAGATTGGCAAAGACCCCGGGATGGCGCGACAGCGCAACCTCCAGATTCTGGCGCACCGTCAGACCTGAAAACACCGAAGGGATCTGAAACTTGCGGCCGATGCCCGCCCGGGCGATGCGGAATTCGCGCCAGTTGGTCACATCGCGGCCATGCACCAGCACGCGGCCTTCGGTGGATCGGGTGCGCCCGCTGATCAGATCCATCAGCGTGGTCTTGCCCGCGCCATTGGCCCCCAGCAGCACCCGCAATTCGCCCTTTGCCACCGCCAGCGACACACCATCCACCGCGCGAAAGCCAGAAAAATCGACGGCCAGCCCGTCCACCATCAATGCGGTTTCGGTCATTGCCCCGCCTCCTTTGCCAGAACCACCGCGCCCTCGCCGGGTCGCTGCCGCCATTGGCGGATACGGTCATGCGCGAACCCGGCCAGCCCCTGCGGCAACCAGATCACCACCAGAACGAAGATCAGGCCGATGATCGCCTTCCAGGCCTCCACCAGCGCCTCGGTCTCCGACACCCGCGCCTCGATCGTGTTGATGAGGATGGCGCCGATACAGGCCCCGAGGATCGAGCCACGCCCGCCCACCGCCGCCCAGACCACCATCGTCACCGAAAAGGCGAGGTCAAGGAACGAGGGCGAGGCGAATTCGGCGACCAGCACATACAGCATCCCCGCCAGCCCCGACATGCCGGCCGAAGCGGCAAAGAAGAAGGTCTGATAGGCGGGCACATCATAGCCCAGATACAAAGCGCGGGTCTGGCTGTCGCGCGTGGCCTGCAGGATCGTGCCCGCCTGCGTGGCAACCAGCAGCCGCGCCAGCACCAGAACCACGATCAGCGCGACGGCGACGATGTAATAGGTGGGTACGGCATAGGGATCGAATTCCATGCCGAAGGCGGTGAAATAGCCCAGATCCGTCAACCCGTTGAAACCATTGGTCACCGGCTGCGCATCCACCAGCACCAGCCGCGCCAGCAGTACCAGCGCCAGCGTGATGATCGACATGAACACCCCCGAAATGCGCTGGCCAAAGATCATCCGCCCGATCAGCGTGGCCACGATCACCGGCAGCACCACCGCCACCAGGACGCCAAACCACTGCGACTGGAACGGCAGCCAAAGCCATGACCCCGGCGTGATGCAGCACAGATCGGTCGAGGCGCCGGGCTGTGCGTTCCACAGCATGAAATCCGGCACCGGCATGTCAGATCCCTGTTGCAGGCTGGTGTAGCTTGACAGTTTCAAGGACATGGCCATGGCATAGGCGCCAATGCCGAAGAACAGCCCCTGCCCCAGATTGAGGATGCCCGCATACCCCCAGGTCAGCGCGATGGCCGATCCCAGCATCCCGAAGCACAGGTATTTCGCCACCCGGTTCAGCCAGAATTCATCGCCGATCAGCGGCAGGGCCAGGATGGCGGCAAAGAAGGCCAGATAGGCCCATGTGCGATAGTTCAGAACGGAAGCCATGGCTCAGCGCCCCTTGAAGGTGAACAGCCCGGCGGGCTTCAGAAGAATGACCCCGATCACCACCGCCAGCACGGCGGCGCGGCCCGCGATCTCGTTCGAGAATATGGCGACAAGGGCGTTGATCTCGCCCAGCAGGCCGGATGCGGCGATGGTGCCCAGCAGGCTGCCCACCCCACCCGTGACGACGACCATGAAGCCGTCCACCACCATGGTGGCGCCCATATCGGGCGATACGCTGCGAAACCCGGCCATCAGCACCCCCGCCACCCCGGCAAGGCCGGAGCCGAGCGCAAAGGTGATGGCATTGGTCTGTTTCACGTCGATGCCACAGGCGGCGGCCATCTGCGGATTGCGGATGATGGCGCGCACCTTCATGCCCAGCGGCGTGCGATACAGCACCGCCCAGGTCAGCCCGGCCAAAACCGCCGTGACCAGCACGATGAACATGCGGTAGATGTTCAGATCCTGCCCGAACAGCTGCAAGGTGCCCTGCAGCATCTGCGGCACCGGCACGTTCTGCAGCCCTGCACCCAGCCCTTCGACATGCAGGCCAAAGAAGCTCAGCCCGAATTCAAGCCGGATCGCCTGTTGCAGCAGGATGGCAATGCCCCAGGTGGCCAGCAGCGTATCCAGCAGCCGCCCGTACAACCGACGCACCACCAGCCGTTCAAGCGCAAGGCCCAGCAGCGCAGTGGCGGCAAAGGCGAGCGGGATGGCGGCGAACAGATTGGCCCCCAGCCAGATATTGGCCAGCACCGCCACATAGGCGCCGATCATGACCATTTCGCCATGCGCCATGTTGATGATGCCCATGGCACCATAGGTCACGGCCAGCCCGAGGGCGACCAGCAGAAGAACTGAACTCAGGCTCAGCCCGATGAAGAAGATGTCGAACACGGATCGCGGACCTCCGGCGGTGTTGCGCGGCGTGCCCGGGCCGGTTACCCGGCCCGGGCGGCGGCCTCAGAGTTTCGAGGAATCAAGGCCTTCGGCGGTGCAGAACAGGTTCTCGGCCGTTTCGCCATAGGCGGCATAGGGCAGCGGCTTGATCGGTTCGGGGGATTCATCGACGATCTTGCTTTGCCCATCGGCCTGCCACTGGCCGATGCGCGGCGTCAGCCAGCAATGCAGGTTGTCCTCGTCGATCTTCACGGTGCCACCCGGCGCGGCAAAGGTCTGGCCGCGCACGCCTTCGCGGATCGCATCGGCGCTGAAATCGCCCGCCTTTTCAACCGCCTGCTTCCACAGGAAGACCTGGAAATACGCCGCTTCCAGCGAGTGATAGCTGATCGCCTTGGGGTCGTTCACGAAGGCCCGGAAGCGTTCGATGAAGCTGGTGTTCGTCGGCAGATCCATCGACATGAAATAGGGGAAGGACGTATAGCTGCCCGCCGCATATTCCGCCCCCATGGCCGCAATCTCGATTTCCGAGGTGACGGTGGCGCAGATCGGGATCTGATCCTGCTTCAGCCCCTGATTGGCGAATTCGCGGTAGAACGAGATGATGGAATCGCCCACCACATTGGAAAGCACGACATCAGCGCCGGATTCCTTGATCTTGCTGACCGTCACCGCCCATTCTGAATGGCCCAGTTCCAGATATTCGTCGGCCACCCATTCGGCACCGCCCGCTTCGATCAGACCTTTGGAAACCTTGGCCATTTCGCGCGGATAGACATAGTTCGAGCCGACGATGAAGAATTTCTTCTTGCCCAGCTTTTCGATGATCCAGGGGATGTAATTGCCCAGCTGCTGGTTCGGCACCGCACCGGAATAGACCACGTTGCGCGAACATTCGAAGCCTTCGTAATGGGTCTGGTAGAACAGCATGGCATTGCGGCGCTCGAACACCGGCAGCACGGCCTTGCGGCTGGCCGAGGTATGGCAGCCGAACACCGTCTGCGCCTTGTCCTTGATGACCAGCTTCTGCGCCTTTTCGGCGAATGTCTTGGGATCAGAGGCGCCGTCTTCCACCACCACTTCGATCTGGCGGCCCATCACGCCGCCAGCCGCGTTGATTTCGGTTGCGGCCATCTGCACGGCCGCGGCCAGCATCTTTTCCGCCACGGAAAGCCCGCCGGTCTGCGAATACAGCGCACCGACCTGAATGGTTTCCGCCGCAAAGGCGCCGCGCAGATAGCCCGGCAGGGCAAGCGCCCCGGCCGACAGCGCAGCCGTGGTCAGAAACTGGCGTCTTTTGAGAGTCATGTCGATTTCCCTGTTGCTTGGTCACAGGTTCCGGGCCGCAGCCTTGGGCTCCGGTTGGCCTGAGAACGCTTGTTGTTGGTTTGGCTCGACCGCGCTGTCGAAATGCAAAAAAGCCCGCATCGCCCTTTACGGGTATATGCGGGCATCCTTGCCTATGGTCAGGCCCCTTGCATCGGGGTCTTTACCGGCGTGGCCTTGCGAACAAGGGGACGCCGACTGACAAATATCTAATCCGATTCCTTTTCATCAGACAAGACATTTTCCGCAGCCATGGCCCCACTGCGCACCAAAGCCGCCTCATAGCTGCTGACGATCTCGCCCGCCAGCGCCTCGATGGCGATGCGGCGCTGCATGGCCCGGGCACGCAATTCACGATGCGCCCGGTCTTCATCCAGCTTTTCCTGCGCCATCAGGATGGTCTTTGCCCGCACCACCACCTGTTCGCCTTTCACCTTGCGCTTGTAGCGCCGGGCATCGCGCGCCAGATCCTGGGTCTGGCACCAGATGTTGCGGGCAATCGCCAGGTTGGTCAGCAGGCCAAAGGGCTTGATCGGTCGCCCGATCACCGCCATGGCCCCGCTTTCCAGCACCAGCTGCAGGGTGGCCGGGTTTTCATAGCTGACAATGGCCAGGATGGTAGGCGCCGGGTTGGGCAGGCTGCGGAACAGCTTGCGCAGCCCCTCGCGCTGCTGGTCGTCAATCGCCACCATCAGGATATGGGTCTGGCGCGGCAGCTGTTCCGGCACCGGCCACACCAGCTGCGGATTGCAACCGATGCGGCGCAGGTGATCGGTCAGCGCCGCCCCCTCTTCATCCAGGGGATGCACGACGACGACGGTAAGATTGCGCAGTTCTTTCAGAAACGCATAGGACATGATCGCCTCACCCCCGCATCGCGCCAAACCGGAACGGCGCAGCCTGATCCGACATGCCCGCCACATCCACCAGATAGGGATCGGGCGCGATCCGCTGGGTCGGATGGCTGACGATCTCATAGGGCCCGTTTTCCCGGATACGCGCCACCCGCGGCCAGAGATGCGTGTGATTCGTCAGCCGGTCCACCCGTACCGGGCCCTGCGGCGCATCCACCTCGACCTCGTACAGCGCGGGCAGCAGGCGGTCGATGTCGTCATCCCCCGCCAAAGCCAGCGCGGCGGCATAAAGGTGAACCGCAAGATAGGCCGCTTCGGCGGGTGCCGTGGCAGGCAATGGCGCACCGGCCATGATGCGGAAGGTGCGGGTGAAATCCTGCGCCGCCTGGGTTTGCAGCGTGTCGAAGAACGGTGCTGCAATCACATGGCCATCGGCCACGCCGGGCGGCATCCGGGCCACGTCGATCTCGCTGGTGGACTGGCTGGCGATGGGCATCAGCTGCGCATCGAACCCCGCATCGCGGAAGGCGGTGTAGAAGGGGATGATGCCATCGCCCACCACGGTGGAATAGATCATGTCGGGCTGGGTTTCGCGGATCCGGTCGATGATGCGGGCGATGTGATGGGCGCGCAGATCCAGCGGCACATAGATCTCGTCCAGCACCTCGCCCCCCTTGCTGCGCAGCAGATCGGCAACGATGCGATTGGATTCATAGGGATAGACGTAGTCAGACCCGACCATGAAGATCCGGCTGCCAAAGTTTGCGTGCAGATAATCGACCAGTGGCACCGAATTCTGGTTGGGCGCGGCCCCTGTATAGACGCAGTGGCGCGAATATTCGAAGCCTTCATACAGCGTCGGATAGAACAGCAGCGCGTTATGCGCCTCGATCGCGGGCAGCATCGCCTTGCGGGTGCTGGACATATGGCCGCCAAAGATGACCCGGATCTTGTCATCGCGGCACAATTCCTGCGCCGAACTGCGATACAGCGACGGCCGCGATTGCGGATCCCGGAACACCGGCTGCAAGCGTCGCCCCCGCACCCCGCCCGCCGCGTTGATTTCGGCGATGGCCAGACGGACGGCCATGATCTGCGTGCGTTCAATCGCCCCCGTCACGCCGCTTTCCGACATGATGATGCCGATCTGCCAAGTGTCATCTGTCATGCGTCTGTCCGTCGCTTAAAATAAAAAAGGCCCTCGTCCGAAATCAATCGGATGAGAGCCGCCCTGCTCAAGGTTACAATCATGAAACCCCGTTGGCGCGATCTTGTCAAACCAATAGCGGCCCGCGATCTGCCAGATTGCACTTGACGGCATCGCGCGGGGCAGGACATGTTTGCACAGCGGTTCGTCCTCTTGCCCGGTTCGGCAAGGCCACGGGCCTGCGCAGCCCGGATCATGCGGCCTGCGACACGGGGCAGCTGCCCCGTCTGACAAAGAGGTCAGAATCCCGTTTCCCCCGATGGTTCCGGCACATCCGCCCCTGCGGCCGCCTGTCCCGTCGTGCATCGCCCCCTGTTTCCGGGCCGTCGCCAGCTGCGGCCCGCAGATGCGCCACGCCCGGCGCAGAAAGGAACGCCATGACGGCCCCCCTCTCCGATATGCCCGATCTGGGCAGCCTCACCATCCCGATGATCCGCGATGGCCTGGCCTCCGGCCGCTTTACCGCCGAAGCGCTGGCCCGTGCCGCGCTTGCGCAGGTGCACGCGCTGAATGGCAAGTATAATGCGATCATCTTCGAAAACCCCGCCGCGCTGGAAACGGCGCGCGACATCGACCGCCGCCGCGCGGCCGGTGCGCCACTGGGGCCGCTGGCCGGGGTGCCGGTGGTGGTGAAAGACCCGATGGATATGGTGGGATTCCCCTCCACCGCGGGCTGGCGGCTGCTGTATTCCGGCACCGGCGGCGTGGATCTGATGCCCGAGCGCGACTCGCCGGTGGTGGCCCGGATGCGGGCGGCAGATGCGGTGATCCTCGGCAAGACCAATGTGCCGATCCTCAGCTGGACCGGCACCCATGCGAATGACAGCTGGGCCGGCCCCACGCTGAACGTCGCCATCGAAGACCGCGCGCCGGGCGGGTCTAGCGCCGGCACGGCCAGCGCCGTGGCTGCGCATATGTGCGTGGTGGGTCTGGCCGAAGAAACCGGCGGCTCGATCCAGAACCCGGCTTCGGCACAGGATCTGGTGGGCATCAAGCCGACCATCGGCCTCGTGCCCAATGCCGGGGTGGTGCCGCTGTCGGGCAACCGCGATGTGGTCGGTCCCATCGCGCGCAACGTGCAGGATGCGGCGCTGTGCCTGGATGTGCTGGCAGGCTTCACCACCGAAGATCCCAAGACGCTGGCCTCGGTGGGGCATATCCCCGAAGGCGGCTATGCGGCGGGGCTTTCGGCAGACGGGTTGCAGGGCAAGCGCATCGGGCTTTACGGCCCCGGCTGGCGGAAGGATGCGCTCTCTCCCGAAGCCACAGCCCTTTATGCCCGCGCCAAGGCAGAGCTGGCGGCGGCCGGCGCCATCCTCATCGAAGATCCCTTTGCGGGCACCGATTTTGCATCGCTCCGGCAGGTGACCCCCGGCACACCGCATTTTGACGGGCGCGGGCTGGAATCCATCCCCTATGACATGACCTGCTATCTGCGCCGCCTTGGCCCGGATGCCGCCCTGAAGACCTGGGATGAGTTCGTGGCTGCCACCCAGGCCGAAGACCCGCTGGCCCCCGGGGCAATCCTTAGCTATCTGCACGAACTGCCCGATTTCGCAGCCGCGCTGCAATCGCCGGAAATCCCGCCCGCCCTACCAGCCTTCACCGCGCTGAAAGCGGCCTATCTGCGCCTGATCGACACGGTTTTCGCCCGGCATCAGCTGGATGGCCTGGTCTATCCGCAGATGGCACAGGAATTGCCGGGCCTTCATTCCGGCGATGCCATTCTGGAAACCACGGTGGGCGAGCTGAACATTGCAGGCATCCCCGGCATCACCGTGCCTGCCGGCTATTATGCCTCGGGCGCGCCCTTCGGGCTGATCTTCCTGGGCAAGCAATGGAGCGAGGCCGGGCTGATCGCTATGGCCCATGCCTATGAACAGGCCACCCTGCACCGCAAGGCTGCGGTCTGATCCAGCCCCCGCCGCGCTTCACCGGCGCGGCGGGGCTCCCTTGGCAGCGGATCACAACTCCGCCGCAGCCTTCACCAACCTGTCCCCCACAGCAGCAGGCCCCGCCGCAGCCCGGGCCAGCGCCCTGCCCGCCCCTTGAACCGCCCGCGCGATACTCGCCGCTGCGCACCAGATGTTCGGGGCCGCCCAGACCCGCAGCGCGGCACCCGCAACCGCCATATCCCGAACCGCCGCGCCTCTGGCCAAAGGGATGGCGATTGCCCATCGCATCCCTGCAAAGCGCCGCGCCGGGCGACGCCCTCTGTTCGGTCAAGAAATGGGGCATGAATCCGGCACGATCTTTGCTTGTTCTGCCTCAGTGACGTCGAAATTGCTTTCCATCCTGCACGCGGGTGACAAACGACAACCCGAAGTGGTGCAATCCCCGCCACCCTCGGGCACAATACACCTTGAGGTTTTGGGTGATGAGAAACAGTATCGCGCCACGACAGCCCGGCCAGAAGGATATGTCATGCAGCTGAAGCCCCGAGAATCAATGCCGCCGATGCAGGCCGCCACCGAACCGGGCGGCTCTGCCTCTGCGATGGTTCCCGCCATCCTGCTTTTGCTGTTTGGCCTTTGTGCACTTCTGCTGGCCAGCGCGCTGACAGACGGGGTCGCAGGGCAATATGTGGTTGTGCTGCCGCCCGGATACAGCCTGCCGGACAGCCTTGATCTCGTCAGCCGCGCGGATGGTGGCGTGGTCGACCTTGGCGGCTTCGGCAATATCGTCATCGCCGCCTCTGCGGCACCCGACTTCGGTCAGGCCGTGCGCGAGGCCGGGGCCTGGTTTGCCTTTGCCGCACCACGGTTTCTGGGCTGCACGGTGCCGCAATGACCACAGGTGCCATGAATCAGGAACTGACGCTGCTGCGCACGCATTTCGGGCGCTTTCTGGCCCTGCTGCTCTGGGGGCACCTGCCGCTTCTGGCCATGGTGGCATTGCTGAACGACAAATCCACCCTCTGGGCGGTCAGTGCCGGCGCCTGCCTTGCCACCGTCTATCATCAAAGCCTGATCCGTCACGGCATCGCGCCGGTCACCCGCTATCTTTCGGCCATTGCGCTGATGGGCGAACCGGCGCTGCTGGTCTATCTGATGCGGGGCCATGCCTGGCAGATGGACATGCACATGTATTTCTTCGCCATGCTGGCGCTGACCATCGCCTGGTGCGACCGGCGGGCGATCATCCTGGCGGCGGTCGCCGTGGCCCTGCATCACCTGCTGCTGCTTTATCTGCTGCCCTATGCGGTGTTTCCGGGTGATGGCAATCTGCAGCGCGTGCTGCTTCATGCCGCCATCGTGGGTTTTCAGACGGCGGTTCTGGTCTGGCTCAGCGATATGCTCGCAGGCAGCTTTGCCCGCATCAACCGGATGAGCGACGAGATTCTGGCCACCAACGCCCAGCTGGAACTGCGCAGCGAAGAGGCCGAAAAGGCCAATAACGCCAAGTCGCTGTTCCTTGCCAACATGAGCCATGAAATCCGNNGAAATCCGCACCCCGCTGAATGCGGTTCTGGGCTTCTGCCATCTGCTGCAACGGACCGACCTGAACAACAAGCAAGAGGATTACGTCACCAAGATCAGCGGCGCCGGGGTTTCGCTGCTGCGGCTCATCAATGACATCCTCGATTACTCAAAGAACGAGGCGGGCAAGCTGACGCTGGAAACAACCCCTTTCAGCCTGCGCGCCGCCATCGAACAGCAATTGCAGCTGGTGGTCGCGGATGCCAAGGCCAAGGGCGTGCAGATCCATACCGAAATGGACGAAACGCTGCCCGGCACCGTTCTGGGCGACGAGCTGCGCTTCGGGCAGGTGATCCTCAACCTGCTCAGCAATGCGATCAAATTCACCGAACAGGGCTCGATCACCGTCAGCGCCAGCCTTGCCAGCGAAACGGAAACCGGGCTGGTTCTGGCCGTCGCCGTGCGCGATACCGGCATCGGCATGTCGGCGGAACAGCAGGCCAAGCTGTTCACCTCCTTCACCCAGGCCGACAGCAGCACCACCCGCAAATTCGGCGGCACCGGGCTTGGCCTTGCGATCAGCCGCCAGATCGTCACGCTGATGGGCGGCGAAATCTCGGTAGACAGCCGCGAATGGCAGGGCACCACCTTCCGCTTTACCATCTGCTTGGGCAAGCTGGGCGCCGAACCCGTGCTGCAACCCGATCCCGCGCTGAAGAACCTGCGCATCCTTGCGGTGGATGACAATCCGGCCTCGCGCGAAATCATCGTCGAACTCTTTGCCGAATGGGCAATGCAGGTCGATGTGGTCGATGCCGCAACCGAGGCGCTGGCCCGCATCGAGGCTGCCGATGCCGCAGGCAGGCCCTATGATCTGGCCCTGCTGGACTGGAAGATGCCCGGCATGGACGGGCTGGAGGCCGTGCGCAAACTGCAGGCCAACCGCGCCATGCGCCAGCTGCCCAGAATGGTCATCGTGACCGGCTATGGCTCTGATACCTTCATGGAAGAAATCGACCGCTGCGGGATTGCCGCCTATCTGACGAAACCCCTGCAACCCCGCGCCCTTCTGGAAACCCTGAACGAGCTGTTTCAGGGCCACAAATCTGCGCCCGATACGGCCCCGACACCGCCCGAAGCAGAACCCGAAGACAATCTGCCCCGCGTATCGCCACCGCTGCAGGGCCTGCGCGTGCTGCTGGTGGAAGATAACGAAATCAACCGCGAAATCGCCACTGAACTGCTGACGGATGCAGGGCTGCTGGTCGATATCGCGGAAAACGGGCAGGAAGCCTGCGATCAGGTGGCCCGTGTGGGCGATGGCTATGCCGCCGTGCTGATGGATGTGCAGATGCCGGTGATGGACGGGATCGAGGCCACGAAACGCATCCGTCAGCTCTGGTCGTCCGACAGGCTGCCAGTGATCGCCATGACGGCCCATGCCTATGCCGAAGAACGGCAGAAATGCCTTGATGCCGGGATGGATGATCACATCGCCAAACCCGTTGATCCGGCCATTCTGGTGCAGGTGCTGAACCACCGGCTGCGCGCCCCGGTGCAAGAAACCCTTCTGCCCCCGGTCGCCGGATCTGCCGCCCCGAAGGCGGGCGCCCTGCCCGCGCAGCTGCCGCCCTTCGATCTGGACCGCGCGCTGAAACGGGTGAACGGCAAGGCCGCGCTGCTGCGCCGCCTGATCGTCAGCTTCGGGGAAACCCAGGCCAATGCCGGCCCGGATCTGCGCAGGCTGCTGGCCGAAGGCAGGCAGGAAGAGGCGCGCCGGCTCAGCCATACGCTGAAAGGTCTGGCAGGCTCTCTGGAACTGCCGCAGGTGCAAAGCGTGGCCGCCGATCTGGAACGCGCCTTGATGGCTGGCGATCTGTCCAACCCTGATCTGCGCATCGCAGAGCTGGAACGCGCGCTGGCCCCCGCCATCGCCGCCGCCCGCAGCCTGCAGACCAGCACAGATCCGGCCACCGCAGCCACGGCCCCCGCACGCCCGGTGGCCCCTGCCGCCGAACTGCTGGCCCTGCACGAAAAGCTGCAGGGGTTGCTGATGAAACGCAGCCTCAGCGCCCGCAGCGCCTTTGTCCAGCTGGCCCAGGCCATGGGCCATGACGAGGCGGCCATCGCCAGCCACCCCGTCCACAAGGCGCTGGAACGGCTGGATTACGAAACCGCAAATGCCGAACTCGCCGCGCTGCAGATAGCAGCAAAGACCACGGATCTGGAGCCTTCGCTGTGATCAACGCCAGCCATCTCAGCCCTGAAAAGGCAATCATCCTCATTGTCGATGACGAAATCTCGAATATCGAGATCATGAACGAAGTTCTGGGCGACAGATACGAGATCTGTTTTGCCACATCCGGCGAACAGGCGCTGGAGGTGGCGCGGGTGGTGCAGCCCGATCTGGTCTTGCTGGATGTGGTGATGCCCGGGATGCAGGGGTTCGAAGTCTGCCAGATCCTCAAGGCCGATCCGCTCCTGGCCGATGTGCCGGTGATCTTCACCACCGGCCTCGGCGATACCGAGGATGAAATCCGCGGCCTGTCGCTGGGCGCGATCGACTATGTCACAAAACCGATCCAGCCGGTGATCCTGCAGAACCGGGTGCGCAACCATGTCGAACTGAAACAGCTGCGCGATCATCTGGCCAAGATGGCGGTGACAGATGCGCTGACCGGGCTTTACAACCGCCGCAATCTGGATGGGCTGCTGGCCAATGCGGTCGTGAAACTGGCCGATACGCGCGACTGGCTGTCGGTCATCATGCTGGACATAGATTTCTTCAAACAGTTCAACGATGCCTATGGCCACCAGTCCGGGGATCGCTGCATCAGCATGGTGGCCGCCGCCCTGAACCGGGCGGTCAAGAACACCTCGGGCTTTTCGGCACGTTATGGCGGGGAAGAATTCACCTGCGTTCTGCCCGGCGCCGACAGCGCCACAGCGATGGAGGTGGCGCATGAGATCCGCAACCATATCGGCCAGCTGCAGATCCCGCATGAACGCTCGATGGTCAGCCCCTTTGTCACCATCAGCATCGGCATCGCCACCGCCCGCAGCCACCCCGACATGACGCCCGAAAACTGGACGAGAATCGCGGATGCCGCGCTGTACAAGGCCAAGGCGGCGGGCCGCGATCAGATCCGGGCCGAGCAATTCGAAGCCGCCTGAAAGGCCCGGCCCTGCGGCCTCAGCGGCGGCGCCCGCGCGGCACCACCGTCTTGTTGCCCTTGGGGCCGGATTGAACCGGGGTATTGGCGCGGTTTTCCTCGTCCAGCTTGCGCCAGCGATCCAGACGCGCGGCCGGCAGATCACCCGCCGCCACGGCGGCCTGCACGGCACAGCCCGGCTCATGGGCATGGGTGCAATCGCGGAACCGGCACTGCGGCGCCAGTTCGGTGATCTCGGCAAACAGCATGTCCAGCCCGGCGGCCACATCGCTGACATGCAGGGTCCGCATCCCCGGCGTGTCGATCACCCATCCGCCACCCGCAATGGCGTGCAGCGACCGCGCGGTTGTGGTGTGGCGGCCCTTGGCGTCATTCTCGCGGATGCCACCGGTGGCCTGCGCCTCTTCCGGGGCCTTGTCGGCCAGCGTATTCAGCAGGGTCGATTTCCCCACCCCCGAAGATCCCACAAGCGCAACCGTCTGCCCCGGCCCGCACCATGGCGCCAGGATCGCGGCGGCATCGGGCGCCCGCCCGTTCAGCATCACCACCTGCAACCCGCGCTGCAGCGCCTCCGCCTGCGCGCGATAGGGGGCCGGATCCTCCACCTGATCCACCTTGGTCAGCACGATCACCGGATTGGCCCCGGCCTCGTTCGCCAGCGCCAGATAGCGTTCCAGCCGCGCCGGATTGAAATCCTCGTTGCACGAGGTCACGATGAACAGGGTGTCGATATTCGCGGCAATCAGCTGCGGGATATGGGCGCTTTCGGTCCGGCGGCGCAGCACGGTCTGCCGGTCCAGCCTGCGCACCGCCATCCGGCTGTCCGGGTCCATCAGCACCCAGTCTCCGACAGCGAAATCCATCGTATTGCCCTGCAGACCCAGCCGCAGCTGGCCCGATCCGGTTTCCGCCATCAGGCGCGAGCGGTGAACCACCGCAATGCGCACCGGCACAAGGCCCGCATCCTCCGGGCCCAGTTGTTCGGCAAAGAAAGAAGACCAGCCAAGGCCGGCAAGCAGCAAAGATGTCATCTGGGGCGCCTGTGTCACTGATCCTGCATGGCTGCGGCCTCGGGCGGATGCAAGGGCCAGCTGTCATCCATACCGCCGCACCCCCCTGCCTGATCCGGTTAGAGGAGAATTTATCACATCCCGCCCCCCGCGCCCACAGCCTATGGCACGGCCCGCCCGGTGGGCGGATCCGCCGCCTGCTGCCGGGCAATATCGCGCGCCACCTGTTCCAGCGCCGCCAGACCGGGGGCCGTGGCCGTCTGCTGCCGCGTCATGCCCACCGCCCCCGACAGAAACCGCGCCCCGGCGGGCAGCTCCACCAACACGCCCCGGTCCAGCTCTTCGATCACCACGCCGCGCGAAATGAACCACAGCGCATCCGATGCGATGCAGATCCCCCGCCCCAGCGCCAGCGATACCGTTTCAACCGCAGGCCGCAGGCCCACCAGCCCCAGCGCAGCCAGATAGGCATCGACCGGCGGCCGGATCAGTGCCGAGGCGGGCGGCAGGATGACCGGCGCCTGCACCAGCGCCTCTGCCACCGGGTGCTGCGCCAGCGGGTGCCCCGCCCGGCCCACCAGCACCACATCTTCCTCATACAGATGATCAAAGCTCAGCCCCGCCATTTCCGAGGCCCCGGGCAATCGCCCGATCATCAGATCAATGCCGCCCTCGCGCAGCAGCCGCATCAGATAGTGATGCGGCCCGGTTTCCACCGCCAGCACCATATCCGGGCGCAAGGCCCCGAACCGCAGCACGACGCGCGGAAAGAACCGGGTCGCCACCGTGGGCAGGATCCCCACCCGCAGCCGCCCCTGGGTGCCGGGATGCAGCGCCGCCGCCCCGGCCTCCAGCGCCTGCACAGACATCGCGGCATGGCGGCGGANNCCCGCAGAAACAGCGGCTGCCCCAGCAAAGCTTCCAGCTCTGCCAGCGTGCGCGACAGTGCGGGCTGCGTGACGCCCTGCGCCCGCGCCACCGCCGACAGGCTGCCCGTGCCCGCAATATCCAGAAACGCCCGGATATGGCGCAGCTTCACACCGGGATGTATAGCGGAACGGGTATCCATTCAGGGGGCCTTCGCCTGTCTCGGGCTGAATTCGTGCCAAAGGATCATGGATCGCCCGCCGCCGCCCGGCAAGCCCTCGCATCACCACCCGGCGCAACCACTCAGCCGATCATACCGCGCAGTTCCGCCTGCGCGCGGCGCAAGGCCGGCAGAAAACGGTCCGGGATCGCCTCGGCCGGCAGGCTGGCCGCCGCAAGCCCCAGATTGATCGCCGCCACCACCCGCCCGCGCGCATTGACCAATGGCACCGCAATCGACCGCAACCCGATCTCCACCTCCTGATCATTCACCGCATAGCCTTGCGCGCGGATGCGGGCCAGTTCGCGCAACACCGCCGCAACCTCGGTCAGGGTATGCGGCGTCCGGGCGGGCATCGGCGCCGCCCTCAGGATCGCCTCGGCCTCCGCCTCGGGCAGGGCCGCCAGCAGCACCCGGCCCATGCTGGTGCAGAAGGCAGGCAACCGCGTTCCCGGCATCAGCGAAATCGACATGACCTTCCGCTGCGCCGCCCGCGCGATATAGACGATCTCCGCCCCGTCCAGGATCGACACCGAACTGCTTTCCCCGATCTCGTCCGACAGCCGGTCCAGCAGCGGTTGCACGATCTGCGGCAGCGGCATGGTGGCCAGACAGGCCGTGCCCAGCCGCAGCACCCGCGGCGTCAGCGTAAAGAACTTGCCATCCCAATCGGCATATCCGTGATGCGCCAGCGTCAGCAGGCAGCGCCGCGCCGTCGCCCGGTCCAGCCCCGAAGCCGCCGCAACCTCGGCAATCGACTGGCGCGGCTGATCCGCCGTGAAGGTTTCGATCACGGCAAGCCCCTTGGCAAGGCCACCCATGATGTCGCGCTCGGTGATGGTCATGGCAATCTCGTGCGATATGTCAACAAATGCAGGATATCGCACAAACCGGATGGACGGAAGCCCGCCTTTGCCGCTAGGCCTGCGGTCATCCGGGCCGCGGTTCCGGCCCACAGGAGGCATCTGATGGACAAGACCCTACCCGACCTTGCCACTGCCGTGGCAGGGATCGACGATGGCATGACGGTGATGATCGGCGGCTTCGGCGGCTCTGGTGCCCCGATCGAGCTGATCCACGCCCTGATCGACAGGTTCCGCGCCACCGGCCACCCCANNACCGATCGAGCTCATTCATGCGCTGATCGACCGGTTCGTCGAGACCGGCCACCCGAAGGACCTGACGGTGGTGAACAACAATGCCGGCAATGGCCATGTCGGCCTTGCCGCGCTGATCGAGGCGGGCATGGTGGCCCGGCTGATCTGTTCCTTCCCGCGCTCGGCCGATCCGGTGGTGTTCACCGAACTCTATCTCGCGGGCAAGATCGAACTGGAACTGGTGCCGCAGGGCACGCTGGCCGAACGCATCCGCGCGGGCGGCGCAGGCATCCCGGCCTTCTACACCCCCACCAGCTTTGGCACCGATCTGGCCAAGGGCAAGCCGGTCGAAGTGTTCGAAGGCCGCAGCTATGTGCAGGAACGCTGGCTCAAGGCCGATGTTGCGCTGGTCAAGGCGCATCTGGGGGATCGGCTGGGCAATCTCACCTACCGGATGGCCGCGCGCAATTTTAACCCGCTGATGTGCATGGCCGCAAGCCGCACCATCGTGCAGGTCAGCCAGATCGTCGAACCTGGCGCGCTGGACCCCGAGGCGATCATCACCCCCGGCATCTTCGTGCAGGGCCTCGTGGCCGTGGCGAACCCCGCCCAGGAAGAAGACCTGAACCGCGCCCATGCGGTCTACCCGGAGACCACGGCATGATCCCGAAACTTTCCGCGACCCAGATCGCCTGGCGCGCCGCGCAAGACATCACCGATGGCGCCTATGTCAACCTGGGGATCGGCTTCCCCGAAATGGTGGCAAAGTTCCAGCCCCCGGGGCGACAGGCGATCTTCCACACCGAAAACGGCATCCTCGGCTTTGGCGAGGCACCCGCACCCGGAACCGAAGACTGGGATCTGATCAACGCAGGCAAGAAGGCCGTGACGATCCGCCCCGGCACCGCCTTCTTCCACCATGCCGACAGCTTTGCCATGGTGCGCGGCGGCCATCTGGATGTGGCGATCCTCGGCGCCTACGAGGTGGCCGAAACCGGCGATCTGGCCAACTGGTCCACCGGGCCGCGCGGCGTGCCCGCCGTGGGCGGCGCCATGGATCTGGTGCATGGCGCCAAGCGCGTGGCGGTCATCACCGATCACGTCACCCGCGACGGCAAGCCGAAACTGGTGCAGCGCTGTTCCTTACCTTTGACAGGGGTAGCCTGCGTGACACGGATCTATACCAGCCTCGCGGTGCTGGATATCGACGCAGGGCGCTTCGTGCTGCGCGAGAAACTGCCCGCGCTGTCACTCGATGCGCTGCAATCCCTGACCGGCGCCACGCTGCATCTTGAAGGCGACGTGGGCGACCTCATCGTACCCGAATTGTGAAAGGCTGGCCGTGACATGACCGAGGTTTTCATCTGCGNNGCCAATCAGGCGGGCGAGGATAACCGCAATGTGGCGCGCATGTCCGTGCTGCTGGCGGGTCTGCCGGTCGGCGTCAGCGGCACCACCATCAACCGGCTGTGTGGTTCCGGCATGGATGCGGTGCTGGTCGCCGCCCGCGCCATTGCCGCAGGCGAGGCCGGCCTGATGATCGCAGGCGGCGTGGAAAGCATGAGCCGCGCGCCCTTCGTGATGCCCAAGGCAGGCAGCGCCTTCAGCCGCGATACGGCGGTTTACGATACCACCATCGGCTGGCGCTTCATCAACCCGGCGATGGACAAGGCCCATGGCACCGATTCCATGCCGCAGACCGGCCAGAACGTGGCCGATGACTACGGCATTTCGCGCGATGCGCAGGATGCCATGGCGCTGGCCTCGCAGGCCAAGGCGGCGGCCGCACAGGCCAATGGCCGTCTGGCGCAGGAAATCACCCCGGTCACCATCCCGCAGCGCAAGGGCGATGCGCTGGTGGTGGATCGTGACGAACACCCCCGCGCCACCACGGCCGAGGCGCTGGCCAAGCTGAAACCGCTGTTCGCGGGCGGATCGGTAACCGCAGGCAATGCCAGCGGCGTGAACGATGGCGCGGCGGCGCTGATCCTCGCCAATGCTGAAACGGCAGCGAAATACGGGCTGACGCCGCTGGTCCGCATCCTCGGCGGTGCCACCGCAGGCGTGCCGCCCCGCATCATGGGGATCGGCCCGGCGCCTACCAGCCAGAAGCTGCTGGCCCGGCTCGGCCTGACCCCGGCCGATCTCGATGTGATCGAGCTGAACGAAGCCTTCGCCGCCCAGGGCATCGCCACGCTGCGCCAGCTGGGCATTGCCGATGATGACGCGCGGGTAAACCCGAACGGCGGCGCCATCGCACTTGGCCATCCGCTGGGCATGTCGGGGGCCCGCATCACCGGCACCGCCGCGCTGGAACTGGCCCGCACCGGCGGCAGGCGGTCGCTGTCCACCATGTGCATCGGCGTGGGCC
>DOMY01000124.1 GCA_003509785.1 Gemmobacter sp. | reverse complement strand
CGCATCCTGATCCTGGATGAACCCACCGCCGTGCTGACCCCGCAAGAGGCAGAGGCGCTGTTTGCCACCCTGCGGCTGGCGATTGCGCGCGGGCTTTCGGTGCTGTTCATCAGCCACAAGCTGCATGAGGTGATGGCGATTGCCGACCGCTGTGTGGTGCTGCGCCATGGCCGCGTGGTGGGCGAGGTTGCAACCCGCGACACCAGCGGGGCCGAACTGGCGGCGCTGATGGTGGGCGGCGACATCGCACTGCCCGAGGCGCGGCCTGCGACAGTGGGGCCGGTTCTGCTGCGGCTGGCCGGGGTATCCACCCCAGATCAGGGCGCGGCGCCGGGGCTGAAGGCGGTTTCGCTGGACCTGCGCGCCGGGCAGATCACCGGGCTGGCCGGGGTTTCGGGCAACGGGCAGGCAGCGCTGGCCGATCTGATCTGCGGGCTGGCGGTGCCGCAATCGGGCGGGCTGGAGCTGGCGGGGGNNGCCCGTGCGCTGGACCCCGCGCGCGGCCATCGCCGCCGGGATTGCCCGCATCCCCGAAGACCGGCACAAGACCGGCACCATCGCCGATTTCACACTGACCGAAAACGCCGTGCTTGAGGGCTATTGGCGCCCCGGGTTCAGCCGCCGGGGCTTGATCGACTGGCGCGCGGCGCAGCGGTTTGCCGAGGGCATCATCGCGCGCTACGACGTGCGCTGCCCCGGGCCGGGGGCGCGCATCCGGCTGCTGTCGGGCGGAAACATGCAGAAGCTGATCCTGGGCCGGGTGCTGGAACCGGGGCCGCAGATCATTCTGGCCAACCAGCCGGTGCGGGGGCTGGATGTCGGCGCCATCGCCTATGTGCAATCGCAGCTGATTGCGGCGCGGGATGGCGGCGCCGCGGTGTTGCTGATTTCCGAAGATCTGGATGAAATCATGGGTTTGGCGGATGTGGTTCATGTAATGTCAGAAGGCCGCCTTTCGCCCGGTTTTGCCCGCGGCACGAAAACGGCAGCCGAACTGGGGCTGTGGATGGCCGGTGAGGGATTTGCCGATGCGGCTTGAGGCTATCCCCGCCCCCGCGCTGTCGCGCCGGATCGGCCTGCCGGTGCTGGCGCTGGTGGCCACGGTTGTGGTGGCATCGGTTTTGGCGCGGGTTGCCGGGGCTGACCCGTTTGCCACGCTGGGGCTGATTGTCACCGGCGCGTTCGGGTCGAAATTCGCGGCGCTGGAAACGCTGAACCGCGCCACGCCGCTGATCTTTACCGGGCTGGCGGTGGCGGTGGCCTTTCGCGCCAAGCTGTGGAACATCGGGGCCGAGGCGCAGCTTTACGCCGGTGCCATCGTCGCCGTGTTGCTGGGCACCGGCGCGCTGGCGGCACCCTGGGTGCTGCCGGTTTCCATGCTGGTGGCGATGCTGGCGGGGGCGCTGGTGCTGCTGGGGCCGGTGATGCTGAAAACCCGGCTGGGTGTGGATGAGGTGGTGACGACGCTGCTTCTGAACTTCGTCATGCTGCTGTTCGTGAGCTATCTGCTGGAAGGCCCGCTGAAAGATCCGATGGGCATGGGCTGGCCGAAATCGCCCGCGCTGGTGAAAGAAGCTCGCCTGCCCCGCATCGCCACCGGGCTGCGGCTGCACTGGGGCTTTGCGCTGGCACTGATTGCGGCGCTTGGCGTCTGGCTGATTCAGGCCCGCACGACGCTGGGGTTCGAAATGCGGGCGGTGGGCGCCAACCCGGCTGCAGCCCGCTTTGCCGGGATGCCGGTGAACGGCGTGCTGGTGAAAACCGCGCTGCTGTCGGGCGGGCTGGCGGCACTGGCCGGCTGGTCCGAGGTGGCGGGGCTGAAGGGGCATCTGTCCTCCGACCTGTCGCCAGGCTTTGGGTATACCGGCATCATCGTCGCCATGCTGGCGCTGCTGCATCCACTGGGCGTGGTGGTTTCGGCGCTGTTCGTCGCCGCCATCTTCGTAGGGTCTGACAGCATGAGCCGGGCCGCCGGGGTGCCCACCTATATCGCCGACATGCTGCTGGCCACGGCGCTGTTGTTCATGGTGCTGGCGCTGGCGCTGACGCGGTATCGGGTGGTGTGGAAATGACCGAGCTGTGGGACATCCTGATTTCGGTCAGCTTCTGGGCGGCGGCGATCCGCATCGCCTCGCCCCTGATCCTTGCCACCATGGGCGAGCTGATCTGCGAACGCGCGGGCGTGCTGAACCTGGGGATCGAGGGCATCATGGTCTTCGGTGCCTTTTCCGGCTGGCTGAGCGTCTATCTGGGCGCGCCCCTGTGGCTGGGCGTGCTGGCGGCGCTGCTGTCCGGCATGGGGTTTGGCCTGCTGCATGCGGTGCTGGTGGTGCCCTTCGGCCTGTCGCAGCATGTGGTGGGGCTGGGGATCACCATGCTGGCCACATCCGGCAGCTATTTCGCCTATCGGCTGGCCCTGCCCGAGGTCACCAGCCCGCCGAAGATCGAACCCTTTGCCCCGCTGCCGATCCCGCTGCTGTCTGATCTGCCGCTGATCGGGCCTGCGCTGTTCGCGCAGACCGCGCTGACCTATCTGGCCTTTGCCGTTGCGGCGGCGGTGGCGCTGGTGCTTTACCGCACGCCGCTTGGCCTTGCCCTGCGCGCGGCGGGCGAAAACCCGGCGGCTGTGGAGGCGCAGGGGCTTTCTGTCACCGCGCTGCGCATCGGCGCGGTGATGGTGGGATCGGGGCTGATGGCGGTGGGCGGGGCGTTTCTGACGCTTTCCGCCTTTTCATCGTTCTTTTTCGAGATGATCAATGGCCGCGGCTGGATCTGCATTGCGCTGGTGGTGTTTGGCGCGTGGAGGCCCGGCAAGGCGGTGCTGGGCGCGCTGCTGTTTGCCGCCTTTGACGCGCTGCAGATCCGGCTGCAGCAGACGCCGCTGGGGGCGCATCTGCCCTATCAGCTGTTTCTGATGGCGCCCTATCTGCTGTCGATCCTGGCGCTGATCCTGATGTCGCGCCGGGCCGAGGTGCCTGCGGCGCTGATGGTGCCGTATAACAAGGGAGAGCGGTAAGGTGTTCGATCTGATCGTGAAGGGCGGCACGCTGCCCGATGGAACCGTGGCCGACATCGGCATCAGGGGCGATACCATCGCCGCCGTGGGGCAGCTGGAGGCCGAGGCGGGCCGGGTGATCGACGCTACTGGCGATCTGGTGGCGCCGCCCTTCGTGGATCCGCATTTCCACATGGATGCGACGCTGAGTTACGGCCTGCCGCGCGTCAATGCCTCGGGCACCTTGCTGGAGGGGATCGCGCTTTGGGGTGAGCTGCGCGAGATTGCCACGGTGGACGAAATGGTGAACCGCGCGCTGACCTATTGCGACTGGGCGGCGAGCCTGGGTCTGCTGGCGATCCGCACCCATGTTGATACCACGCCCGATCACCTGCGCGGGGTCGAGGCCATGCTGGAGGTGAAGCGCCGCGTCGCCCCCTATTTGGATCTGCAGCTGGTCGCTTTTCCACAGGATGGCCTGTATCGCGCCGCGAAGGGGCGGGAAAACCTGATCCGCGCGCTGGATATGGGCTGCGATGTGGTGGGCGGCATCCCGCATCTCGAACGCACAATGGAGGCGGGCGCCGAAAGCCTGCGCGATGTGGCGCGGATTGCAGCGGAACGCGGGTTGCTGCTGGATATCCATTGCGACGAAACCGATGATCCGCTCAGCCGCCATGTGGAAACCCTGGCGGCCGAGGTGACACGGCATGGGCTGGGGGCGCGGGCGGCGGGCAGCCATCTGACCTCGATGCATTCGATGGACAATTACTATGTCTCGAAGCTGCTGGCGCTGATCGCGGAAAGCGGGATGACGGCGATCCCCAACCCGCTGATCAACATCACCCTGCAGGGACGGCACGACACCTTCCCCAAGCGGCGCGGGCTGACGCGGGTGAAAGAGATGCAGGCGCAGGGCATCACCGTTGGCTGGGGGCAGGATTGCGTGCTGGACCCGTGGTACAGCCTGGGCACCGGCGACATGCTGGATGTGGCCTTCATGGGGCTGCATGTCGCGCAGATGACGCATCCGGCGGAAATGGCGCGCTGCTTCACCATGGTCACCGAACATAATGCGCAGATCATGAACCTTGCGGATTACGGGCTGGCCCCGGGCTGTCGCGCTTCGCTGGTGGTGCTGGATGCGGGACATCCGGTGGAGGCATTGCGCCTGCGGCCAGACCGGCTGTGCGTCATATCGCGGGGCAAGGTGATCGCAGAGCGGGCCCGCAATGATGCACGGATGGCCTTGCCCGGGCGGCCCGCCACCGTGCGGCGCAGGCATATCACCGGCTGATCTTGGCGGTATCGTCGGGCGCTGTTCAGCTGACTTGAATTTGTTCCTGTTTCGTTCTATATTTGACTTCCATCCAGCAAGGGAGTCCGATCATGGATGAAACGACCTTTGCCCTGCCTGCCACGCCCCGGCAGATTGCCTATGCGCGGGCACTTGCCCTACGCAATCAGACGCTGCTGCCCTGGAATGTGCAACAGGATCGCCGCACGCTCAGCGCCTGGATCGACGCGCAGGCGAAACTGGCCCCTGCCAGTGCCACTGATCAGCGGCCCAGTTCGAAACAGGTGGCCTTTGCCGAACGTCTTGCCCGGACCAAGCGGCGGGCGGTGCCGGACGAATGTTTTCAGGACCGGGGCCTGATGTCGAAATGGATCGACGGCAACAGGTGACGCCGTTTGCCGGGGCGATGCCCGCCCCGGCGTCTTACCCACGGCAAAGTCAGCAGCGCAGCCCTTCTGCCCCGAAATGGCGGGGGCAGAAGGCGGCGGCGCAGAGCTTGGTGGCGGATGTCGGGGTGCGGAATATCGGCATCTGGCAAGGGATGATCGCGGTTCCGGACACGGGTGAACATTTTCCCACGCATCTGGCCGCGCAAAGCCAGTCTGACGCAGATCAACGACAATGGCCCCCCGCCCGGCTATCCAGCCACGAAACGGGGGGACATGGATGTTCGAATTTCTGCTGGATCATCTGCCGGAACCACAGCTTGCCGCGCTGCTGGGTCTGCTGACCGGCGCCGTCTTCGGCTTTTCGGCGCAGCGGTCGGCCTTCTGCCTGCGGGCGGCCACGGTAGAATTTGCCCGGGGCGCGCTGGGGCCGAAGGTCGCCGTCTGGCTGCTGACCTTTTCCACCGCGCTGATCTGGGTGCAGGGCGCGCAGCTGCTGGGCCTGTTTCGCGCCGAAGAGGCGCGGATGATGGCGGTGGCGGGATCATGGTCGGGGGCGGTGATCGGCGGGCTGATGTTCGGCGCGGGCATGGTGCTGGCGCGCGGCTGTTCGGGGCGGCTGCTGGTGCTGGCGGCCACCGGCAATCTGCGGTCGGTGATTTCGGGGCTGATCTTCGCGGTGGTGGCGCAGATGGCGCTGCATGGCTGGCTGGCGCCCGCGCGGCAATGGCTGGCCGGGCTGTGGGTGACGCCGGGGGGGCGGAATGTCGATCTGCTGGCGGCGCTGGCGCTACCGCAGGAAACCGGGCTGGCGCTTGGTCTGGCCTGCGCCGCCCTGGCACTGGGGCTGGCGCGGCAGAACCGCATCGGCGCAGCACGGCTGATCTTCGCCTCGGGCGTGGGTTTTGCGGTGGCGCTTGGCTGGGTGCTGACCTTCACCCTGTCGCAGCAGGCCTTCGATCCGGTCAGCGTGACTTCGGCAACCTTTTCCGGCCCTTCGGCGAATATGCTGATGTTTTTCCTGACAGAAAACCCGGTGCTGGATTTCGATATCGGGCTGGTGCCGGGGGTATTTCTGGGGGCGCTGATCTCGGCTGCGCTGAAGGGAGAGTTGGCGTTTCAGGGCTTTGACGGCGAAAGCCAGATGCGGCGGTCGATGGCCGGGGCGGTGCTGATGGGTTTTGGCGCCATGCTGGCCGGGGGCTGTGCCATCGGCGCGGGTGTCACCGGCGGGTCGATCTTCGTGGCCACCGCATGGCTCGCGCTGCTCTGCATGTGGATCGGCGCCGCGATCACCGATGCGCTGGTGGATCAGGCCGGGCAGCGCGCCCCGGCCTGACAGCTATTCGAACTCCATTTCCGAAAACACCACGCCCGCGTTCTTGGTGGCCAGTTCCTCGAACGTGTCCAGCCGCTGCCAGCGTGCCTGATCCACATAATAGGCCCCGGCCAGATCGCCGCCCGCTTCGATATGCGCGCCGATCTTTTCGCGCAGGTCCAGCAGGTAGTCGCGGGTATAGCGGGTGACCTGCGCCAGATTGGTGGGGTGGCCATGGCCGGGGATGACGTAAGTGGGCGCCAGCGGCATCAGCGCCTTGTCCCAGGTCTCGATCCAGCAGGCGGTGCAGGTGCCTTCAAAGATCGGCGGCATCCTTTCGTGAAAGGCGATGTCGCCCGCGATCATCAGACCCCAATCCGGCAACCAGACCTGCGTATCGCCGGGGCTATGCGCCGGGCCAAGGTGCAGCACCTCTACCGTCACCCCGCCCATTTCGATCACCCGGCGGTCGGTGAAGGTTTCGGTCGGCGGCGCGATCACCGTGCCTTCGGCATTTTCCTTCGCATAGGCCTGCAGCGCCCTCAGCGCCTGTGGCGCGCTGTCTGCAAATTCGGCCGCGGCCTCGACATGCGCCAGCACCGGCACGCCCTGCGCCACCCAATAGCCATTGCCCAGCATGGCATGGCCCTGCCCGTTTTCCACGATCACCAGCTTCACCGGCTGATCGGTGACGGCGCGGATTTCGCCATGCAACGCCTCGGCCAGTTTCCAGCTGGCGCCAGAATTGACAACGATCACGCCATCGCCCGTGACGATGAAGCTGAGGTTGTTGTTGTGGCCCGCGTTTTCATAGGTGGGCGGGGCGGTGGCACCGATGGCGGAAAACACGCCCGGGATCACCTCATAGGGTTTGGCGTAAAGCACCGATTGCGGATACTGGTCCGGGATGTCTTCGGATGCGAAGGCCGCGCCCGCCATCAGGCAGGCCAGAAGCGACAGGCGCAGCATCACGCCTCCTCCACAAAGCGATAGCCGCCATCCACCGCCTCGGCCCGGCCGATGCCCCCGCCGGGCAGATGATAGCCGACAATCGCGATCTGTTCCGCCGCCAGCCGCTGCAACAGCGCGCTGCGGGTGGCCNNAAGCGATGGCCGGGACGTCGTCGCTGACCGGCTGCTGCCAGGCGCGGTGCAGCAGCACCTGATAACCCTGCTCCGGGGTCAGCCGGGCGGCGATGCCGGGCAGCACCTCTTCGCCATCGGCCAGCTTGCGGATGGTATCGGCCACCACGCCCAGCCTGCGCGCCGCGCCCACGGCAAAGGTGGTGCGTGCGTCGCCGATGCTGGCAACCGTTTCGGGGTTCATCCAGTAATCATATTCGGCCTGACCGATCACCAGTTCGGCATTGGTGAAAACCGGCTCGTCGAAGTCATCCAGCAAGCCCCAGAGGTGATCGGGGTGGCCATGGGTGAACAGCACATGCGTCACATCCTCGGGCGTCAGATCCAGCGCGGCCAGCGCCTCGGCCAGCTTGCCC
>DOMY01000062.1 GCA_003509785.1 Gemmobacter sp. | reverse complement strand
AGCGTGGATTTTCCGGCGCCGTTTTCACCGATGATCGAATGGATCTCGCCCGCATGGATCGAGATCGACACATCCTCCAGCGCGCGCACCGGGCCGAACCGTTTGGAGATGTTGCGGGCTTCGAAAAGGGGCTGGGGCATGGGGGCTCCGTCAGGAAGGGGCCGCGCGGCGGGGTGCCGCGCAGCCGGGCCGGGTTATTTGCAATCGGCCTTGGTGATGAAGCGCGAGCCGGTGTTGTGATCCCACGGGTAGGTGTGGTTTTCGTTCATCGCGACCATGTATTTCACGGCCCAATAGCCGATATCCCACTGCCGCTGCGCCTTCAGCGCGGTGATGGTGCCATCACAGACGAAATCCACCGCTTCGGGCAGATCGTCCATGCCGACCACGGCCACCGCCCCTGCCTTGCCCGCATTCTTGACCGCCCGCGCCGCACCGATGGGGTTGGACGCGTTCGAGCCGAAGAAGCCCTTGATGTCGGGATGCGCCTGCAGCGCGTTTTCGGTCAGGGTCACGGCTTCTTCGAGGATGTCGTTGTCGGGCTGTTCGAAGACGATCTTCATCTCGGGGTAATCTTTCAGCGCATCCTTGAAGCCCTTGATGCGTTCGACATGGTCGGTCGCGGTCAGGCTGCCGGCCAGAACGCCCACCTCGCCGCTGCCGCCCAGATGATCGGCCAGATATTTGCCCAGATCGAACCCGTCCTGATAGCTGTTGCGCTGGCCGACGAAGGGATATTCTTCGGAACAGAAGGAGTTGAAGGTGAAGACGTTCAGCCCGGCCTCTTTCGCCTCTTTCAGCAGCTGCACATTGGTGGCCTGATCCAGGCAGGCCACGGCAAGCCCGTCAGGCTGGCGGCCGATATTCGCCTCGATCCGCTGGTTCTGATCGGCGACATCGGCCTGCGGCGGCTGATCCCAGATCATGTTGACCTTGATGCCGCGCTGCGCCAGTTCGGCCACGGCGAAGGCGCCGCCTTCGGCCACCACATCATACCAGGGGTGAATGACCTTCGGGATGAACACGAAGGTCAGCTCTTTTTCGATCGGGGTGATCAGATCGGCCTGGCTCTGCGCCGGTGCCGGGCCGCCAAAGCCAATGGCCAGCGCAAGCGCGCTTAGCCCTGTTGCCAGGTTCTTCATGGGTTCTCCTCCTCTGATGATCTGTCTTGTCGTGCCGCTGGCCGCTTCAGGCAGCCTTGACGGTGCAGTTTTTCATGAATGTCAGCGTATCGGGCAGCGAGACGATGCCCGCCTGACTGCCCAGCCCGGTGGCGTTCAGCGCCGAACAGGCCTGCGCCAGACGCACGCAATCCTGCGGGGTCATGCCGTGCAGCAGGCCTGTGGCAAAGCCTGCGTTGAACACATCGCCGCAGCCGCAGGTGCAGACCACGTCGATGGCAAAGGCGGGAATGGTGAAGCACAACGCCTGCCGGTCGCAGTAATAGGCGCCCTCGGCTCCCAGGGTGAAGACGCAGGCCCCGGCGCCCAGATCCAGAAAGGCCTGCGCCATGGCATCCAGATCCGTCAGCCCGGTCAGGGCACGCGCCTCTTCGACCGAAGGGATGAAGTAATCCGTCCAGGGCAGCACGGCGGCGACATCGGCCATGTCTTCGCGCGATCCTGCAAAGACATCGACGGTGGTGATGCAGCCGCGCGCCTTGGCATGGCGCATCAGCGCGGCATTGGGGGCGCCGTCCATGGCATCCATCAGCCCGACACCGCCCAGATGGAAGATGCGCGCATCGGTCACCCTGTCGAAATCCGCNNAATCCGCGGGGGGTACGGTGAAATGGCCGGTGGCGCCCTTGACATGCAGCGCCGGGCGCGAGCCATCGGCCCGTGTCAGCACGATCGAGCTGGAGCTGGGCACGCCTGCCATGCGTTGCAGCCCCGAGGTGTCGATGCCGAATTCGGCCAGCCGGGCCACCGCCCAGTCGCCGGTCATATCCTGCCCGTAACCGCCGATGGCGAGCGTTTTCAGCCCCAGTTTCGCGGCGGCAATGGCGGCAGTGCCTGCGGCGCCCGAGACGGCCAGAGTGATTTCGCGGATGAAATTCGTGCCGCCCCCCGGTGGCACATCGGCAACCGGCCAGCCCAGACAATCGAATGTATAGAAGCCAGCTGCCGCATAGTCGTAGCGCATATGTTGCCTCCCCGCTCCATTTGCTCGGCCAGAATTCTGCACAAATATGATTCCGTCAAGCAAAATGTTTTGATGGTGTTCGGTTTTAGCTACGATATAGGCAGAAAATATAGGGATAATCGCAACTTCTGGGGTGCCGCATGTGATCATAATTAAATTCTTGCGTCACAATGTTCGATCAAGTTACAAATTCCCGGATACTTTGTTCATGGAGGAAAACGTGAAAGCAGCGATTCTGTCGGCTCCGAACGAGCTGTCGGTCAGCGGGGTTGCTGATCCGGTGGCGGGCCCGGGCGATGTGATCCTCCAGGTGCGGGCGGCCACGATCTGCGGCACCGATATCCGCATCCTGCGCGGGCGGAAGACGGCGGGGGTGCGCTATCCTTCGATCATCGGGCATGAGTTTTCCGGTGACGTTGTGGAAGGCGGCGGGCATTTCGCGCCGGGGCAGCGGGTGGCCGTCTGCCCGGCGATCCCTTGCGGGCATTGCCCGCAATGCCAGCGCGGCCGTGAGAACCTGTGCCCCGATCTGCAGGCCATCGGCTATGAGGTGGATGGCGCCTTTGCCGAACTGATCCGCATCCCGGCCCGTGCGCTGGATCTGGGCAATGCCCATGCCCTGCCTGACCGGGTGACCCATGAAGAGGCCGCGCTGATCGAACCGCTGGCCTGCGTGCTGAACGGGCAGAACAAGGTCGGGCTGGCTGCGGGCGAAACGGNNGTGGTCATCCTTGGCTCTGGCCCCATCGGGACGCTGCACATAAAGCTGGCCCGGCTGCGCGGCGCGGGCCGGGTGATCGTCAGCGAACCCAATGCCGCGCGCCGGAAGATGGCGCTGGCGGCGGGGGCCGATGTGGCGCTGGACCCCACGGCCTGCGATCTGCGCGCCGCTGTTCTGGCGGAAACCCGGGGGCTGGGCGCCGATGTGGTGATCTGCGCCATCGGGATTCCGGCGCTGGCGGCGCAGGCGGTGGGGCTGGCGGGCAAGGGCGGGCGGATCAGCCTGTTTGCCGGGTTCACCAAGGGCGAGCTGGGCCAGCTGGACATCAACGCCATTCACTACGAGGAATTGCGGCTGGTCGGGGCCTTTGGTCTGGCGCGGCGCGATTATGCGGATGCGCTGAATATGATCGCGGATGGCAGGATCGAGGTTGCATCCATGGTCACGCATCGCTTTGATCTGGCACAGGCGGCCGCGGCATTTCGCATGGCCGAAGGGGGCGAAGCGATGAAGGTGGCAATTCTGGATGCCTGAGATCGAAGATTTTGAGGTGATCATCCTGGGGGGTGGCATCAACGGGTGCGGCACTTACCGCGATCTTTGCGCACAGGGGGTGCGCTGCCTGCTGATCGAGCGGGAGGATTTCTGCGCAGGCGCCTCTGCCGGGTCGTCGCGGCTGATGCATGGCGGGTTGAAATATCTGGAAACCGGCGAATTCGGGCTGGTGCGGGAATCCCTGACCGAACGCAACATGCTGCTGACCACCGCCGCGCATCTGGTGCAGCCGCTGCCCTGTGTGGTGCCGGTGCGGTCTGTCATGGGCGGGATCGTCAGTTCGGCGCTGCGGTTTCTGGGGGTGAAGGCGCGGCTGGCGGACCGGGGGTTCGTGATTACCGCGCTGGGGCTGACGGTCTATGATGTGTTCGGGCGCAATCTGCGGCGGATGCCGGTGCATCGGATGATCGGTCGGCGGCGCCTGCGCCGGGAAATGCCGCAGCTGGCGCCGGGCATCACCGGCGCGGGGCTGTATTACGAAGGCCATATCACCCATGCCGAGCGTCTGGGCCTTGAACTGGTGCTGGATGCCGAGGCGCTGAACCCCGAAAGCCGGGCGGTGACGCGGGCCCGGCTTCTGGGCATGGAGGGTGGCGTTCTGCGCTATGCCACGCCGCAGGGCGAGGCGCGGGCGCGGGGGCGGGTGATCGTCAATGCGGGTGGGGCCTGGATTGATGCGGTGAATGGCCAGATCGGCCTGAGCTCGCATCTGATGGGCGGCAGCCGGGGCGCGCATCTGGTGGTGGACAGCCCCGCGCTTCTGGCGGCGCTGGGCGGGCGGATGGTCTATTTCGGCACGGCGGATGGCCGGGTCAATCTGGTCTATCCCTTTGCGGGCCGCGTGCTGGTGGGATCGACCGATATTCCGCAGCCTGACCCCGATCTGGCCGAATGCACCGAGGCCGAGGCGGAGTATCTGCGCCGCGCCGTGCTGGAGATCTTTCCCGATCTGCCGATCACGCCCGGCCAGATCGTGCAGCGGTTCAGCGGGGTGCGCCCCCTGCCCCGGGCGGATGGGGCGGATATCGGCATGGTCACGCGGGATCATTCGATTGCCGAACTGCGCCATCCGCAGGGCGATCTGCCGGTGCTGTGCCTGATCGGTGGCAAATGGACGACGTTCCGCCGGTTTTCGGAACAGGCGGCGGATGCGGTGCTGGGCCATCTGGGCAGGCCGCGCCGGATTTCGACCGCCGGAATGGCGATTGGCGGCGGGCGCGACATGCCGGTGGATGCCGCAGGCCGGGCGCGGCTGGTGGCCGAGTTGCAGCAGCGGGCGCCGATCAGCGCCGCGCGTGCCGAAAGCCTGCTGGGCCGCTATGGCACCGGGGCGCGGGGCTATCTGGCCGGGCTGTCGGGGGTGGAAACGCCGCTGCCGGGCTGCGCGGATTACACGGTCGAGGAAATCCGCCATATCTGCCGCCATGAGCGGGTGCAGGGGGTGGAAGATGTGCTGCGCCGCCGCACGCTGCTGGCGCTGACCGGGCAGGACAACCTGCAGGTGCGGCAGGCGGTGGCGGCGATTCTGGCGGAAACGCAGATGGAGGAGGCGCATGGCGCGGCATAGTGAAAAGGTTGCCCCCAGCGCCATGGCGCCGCTGCCGCGCCAGTCTCCGCGCATCCGGCGGCGGGTGGCCTGGATGTATTACGCCGAGGAGATGACGCAGGGGGCCATCGCCGAACGGCTGGGCATTGGCCGGGTGACGGTGACCCGCCTGCTGGCCGAGGCGCGGGCGCTGCATGAGGTGAGCATTTCGCTGCGCGGCGGAATTGCCGATTTGCCGCGGCTGGAACTGGCGCTGGAAAAGCGGTTCGGCCTGTCCGAGGCGATCGTGGCGCCGTTTTCGGCGGCAGAGGTGGATCCGGCCAGCGCCATTGCGGCGGCCACCGGGCGCTTTCTGTCGGAATTCCTGCAGCCCGGCATGTCGGTGGGGGTGGGCTGGGGGCGGACGCTGTCGCGCGCCCTGGATTATGTCGATGGCGGGCAGGTGGATCGCATCGTTTCCCTGCTGGGGGGCACGCCGGAAGGCCAGGATGAAAGCCCCGCGCATTTTGCCTGGCAGATGGCGAGCCTGTTTCGCGCCCGCTGTCATCTGGTGGCGGCCCCGGCCATCGTGGACAGTGCCGAAACCCGGCAGGTGCTGATCCGGCATTGCGGGCTGGGGCAGAGCTTTGCACTGGCGGCGAAGCTGGATGCGGTGATCGTGTCGGTGGGTGGCCTGACCTCCGATCTGTTTCCGGGGGATGGCCGCCGCCCGGCGGCGGCGGTGCTGGAGGAACTGGCCAGCGCCGGGGCAGTGGGCAATCTGCTGTTCAACTGGTTCGATGCGCAGGGCGCGCTGATCGACCATCCGGTGAACCGCGCGGTAATGAGCCCGGCGCCCGCCGATCTGCAACAGGCGCGACATCGGGTTCTGGCCTCGGGCGGGCCGGACAAGCGGCTGGCGCTGCGCGCGGCAATGACGCTGTTGCGCCCCACAGTGGTCATTACAGACGAGCTGACAGCGGCGGCGCTGCTGGCCGAGGCCTGAATCAGGCGGGTGTCAGGCGGGGGGCGCCAGTTCCTGTTTCAGCCTTTGGCGGAACACATCGGGCATCACCCAGTTCGGCTTGTGCCCCAGCATCAGCTGCAGGAAGCCTGCGGCAAAGGCCGGATCGCGCCCGGCATTTTCACGGAATGACCACCAGTGCCGCAGATCGCCGAAATCGGCGCTGAGGGTGGGGTGATCGTGAAATTCCTGATCGGATGCTGCGGTGAACACCGTCAGGCAGAACAGCGTGCAGGCATGGCCCTCGGGCCAGAAGGCCGCCGGGCTTTCGGCCGCCACACGATCCGGGGCAGACAGGGCGCGCAGCGGCATCACGGCGATCAGTTCGCGCAGCATCAGGGCGGCGGCAAATTCGAAAAAGTCGCGGCGGTCCTGCTTGTCTGCCGGTTTCTGCCGGTCGATGGCGCGCAGCCAGGCCACGAAAGCCTCTGTCAGTTTGGTCTGATCCACGGCGAAACGGCAGCCGGTTTCGCGGCCTGTCGCCTCGACACAGGCGGTGAAAGCGGCGCGGAACCAGCGCAACCGGCGCACGGCGATGCGCAGCGGCTCGTTCGTGGGGGGCAGCAGGCCAGAGCGCAGGGCGGGGCGCGGATCAGACATGAGAGGCAAATTCTGCAAACAGTGCCGCCAGCCGCGCGGCATCGCGCGCGGCACAGGCGGCGGTGACATCGGGGGCCAGAACCATGGCCAGATCGGCGGCGGAATCCAGCGCGGCCTCGTCTTCATCCTCGGGCCGTTCGGATTGCAGCCACAGCAGCACGGTGAACAGCGTCACCGGCGCCAGCGTGGCGGGGGGCAGGCGGGCAGCATCGGCGGCGGCAATGTCGCGCAACACCTTCTGGTCGATCATCGCCAGCGCCAGATCGGCGGCATTGGCTTCGGGCGCGCGGTCGGCGGCGGGTTTGGCCTGCTGATAGGCCAGCCGCGCAGCGGTTTCGCTGACGAAAACCTGCCCCGCATCCAGCCGGATCAGCGCCGCGCGCAGCGCCGCATAGCAGGCGGCGGCAAAGGCGGCATCTGCCCCCTGCTGCCGGGTGATCGCGCGCAGAGAGGGGGCATGGGCCTCTTCGCCCACCAGCACCTTCTTGGCGAGCGACGAGGCCACCTCATCCACGCTTTTCACCAGCGCGCCGCCACCGCGCAAGAGGGCGCCCGCCAGACCGGCGGCCGGGCCGGGCAGGGCCGAAACCGGCAGGGTTTCGGCCAGCGTTTCGCCGCCCCGCCGCATGACATGACGCAGCCCCCGCAACGCATCGCGCAGCGGGATCGGGTCGGGGCGCATGGGGTGGTGGTTGGTCACGGGCAGGCTCCGTCTTCGGCCCCCGAAGGATAGACCATCCGGGGGCCGACAGGAAGGGTTAGGCTATGCCGCGGCGCGGCGTGGCCCGGATGAAATCCAGCGTGGTCGGATAATCCTTCACCCCGGCCTGGCTGCCCAGCCCGGTGGCATTCTGCGCCGAAGCGGCCTGGCCCAGTTCCACCGCCTGCTGCGGCGAAAGGCCTTTCAGCAGGCCGGTGGCAAAGCCGCCGTTGAAGCAATCGCCGCAGCCGCAGGTGCATTTCACATCCACCTGAAAGGCGGGGGTGTGAAAGGTGGTGCCATCGGCGCTGTGGTAATAGGCGCCATCGGCGCCCAGTGTCAGCACCACGCAGCCCNNAGATCGTGGTTTTCCGTCAGCCCGGACAGCGCGCGGGCCTCTTCTTCCGACGGCAGGAAGTAATCGGTATGCGGCAGCAGCGCCGCGACCTTGGGCAGATCGGCGGCGGTGGAGGCAAAGACATCCAGCGTGGTGATGACGCCGCGCCGCCGGGCCTCGGCCATCACTTCGGCGGTGCGGCCTGCGTCATCCATCCGGTTCATCAGCCCGACGCCGCCGACATGCAGGATGCGGGTATCCAGCAGCCGGTCGATCTGGCTGTCATCGACAAAGAAGCCATCGGTGGCGCCGCGCTTGTGCAGGGCCGGGCGGGCGCCATCGGGCCGGGTGGTGACGATGGAGGACGAGGTGGTGAAACCGTCGCAGCGCTGCATCAGCGCGGTGTCGATGCCGAAGCGGCCCAGCTTCATCAGCACCCAGTCGCCCATGTCATCCTGGCCCACCCCGCCCACGGCCTGCACCCGCAGCCCGTGCTTGGCCGCCACGATGGCCGCCGAACCGGCAGCCCCCGAAACGGCAAGGGTGAAATCCTCGACAAAGTAGGTGCCCCCGCCCGGCGGGATCTGGGTCACCGGGCGGCACAGCGCGTCGAAGGTGTAAAACCCCATGCAGGAGAAATCGAACTGCGTGGTCATGCGCCCTCCCGGATGCGATCACCGGCTTCGTTGAAGAAATAGAGATGCGCCGGATCGAAGCCGATGCCGATCGCCACGTCGATATCCGCGCGGAAATCGCGGGCGGCCTTGATTTCCACCTGTTTGGCCCCGGCCTGCACGGTCAGATAGGTCATGTCGCCGGTGGGCTCCACGCCATAGACGGTGCCCTGCACATTGTCGCCGCCCACCCGGCAATCTTCGGGGCGCACGCCCAGCGTGATCTTGCCGCGCAGATGGCGGGGGCAGGGGGCGGTGATGCCCGGCGCGGTGAAGCGGCCGTTCTGGGCCGTGCCGTCGATCAGGTTCATCGGCGGGGCACCGATGAAGCCCGCCACAAAGGTATTGGCCGGATCGGAATAGATCTGATCAGGGGTGCCCACCTGCTGGATCGCGCCCTTGTTCATGATGACGATCCGGTCGGCCAGCGTCATCGCCTCGATCTGGTCATGGGTGACATAGACGGTGGTGACGCGCAGCTGCCGCTGCATATGCTTGATCTGCACCCGCATCGAGGCGCGCAGCTTGGCATCCAGGTTCGACAGCGGTTCGTCCATCAGAAAGACCTGTGGCTGGCGCACGACGGCGCGGGCCAGTGCCGCGCGCTGCCGCTGCCCGCCCGAA
>DOMY01000081.1 GCA_003509785.1 Gemmobacter sp. | reverse complement strand
GGATATTTGGACCAAGATAAAAGGGCTTACCGGCCAAAGGCGCCGGGGCCACGCAGTTTGGCGTGGCGGTTGACATCCTTGTACAGCAGATAGCGGAACGGGCCGGGACCGGCGGCATAGCAGGCCTGCGGGCAATAGGCGCGCAGCCACATGAAATCGCCGGCCTCCACCTCGACCCAGTCCTGGTTCAACTTGTAGACGGCCTTGCCTTCCAGAACGTAAAGCCCGTGTTCCATCACATGGGTTTCCTCGAAGGGAATCAGCCCACCGGGCTGGAAGGTGACGATGTTCACATGGGCATCGTGGCGGATGTCTTCGGGCTCGACAAAGCGGGTGGTGCCCCACCGCTCGCCGGTTTCGGGCATCCAGCGCACCGGGGTGGCCTGATCGGAGCTGATGATGGGTTCGGGCACCGCGACGCCCGGCGCATGTTCATAGAGCTTGCGCAGCCAGTGGAAACGGGCCGGGGCATGGCCTTCGGCGCGCAGGCTCCAGGCCGTGCCGGGCGGGATATAGGCATAGCCGCCGGCATCCAGATCATGCGCCATGCCGCCGATGGTCAGCGTGGCAAGGCCTGCGGTGAAGAACAGCCAGTGTTCGGCGCCGGTTTCCGGATCGGGCACATCCGAACCGCCACCAGGCGCCACCTCCATCACATATTGGCTGAAGGTTTCGGCAAACCCGGTCATCGGCCGCGCGATCAGCCAGAGGCGGGTCTGATCCCAGCCCGGCAGAGAGCTGGTGACGATATCGGAAAAGCAGCCCTTTGGGATGAAAGCATAGGCTTCGGTAAAGATGGCGCGCTGGGTCATTAGCGCGGATTGCGGCGGCAGGCCANNAACTTTTGGTCATGGCAGAAGATCCTTCAGGCGCAGGGCGGCGATGCGTTCGACCTGGGCGCAGGCGGTGGCAAATTCGGTTTCGGTGGCATTGCCGATGCGGGTGTGGAAAGCGGCAAGGATGCTGTCTTTCGTATGGTCGCGCACGGCAATGATGAAGGGAAAGCCGTGCTTGGCCACATATTCGGCATTCAGCCGTTCAAAGGTGGCGCGTTCGTCATCGGTCAGCGCATCCAGCGCGGCGCTGGCCTGTTCGGCGGTGCTTTCGGCAGTCAGCCGTTTGGCCGCTGCCAGCTTGCCTGCCAGATCGGGGTGGGCGCGCAGCACGGCCATCCGTTCATCCGCCGTGGCGCTGCGGAACATGCGGGCCAGGGCATTGTGCAGGCCTGTGGCGCTGTCATGCGCGGGGCCAAGCTCCAGATCGAAGGCGCGATCGGCGATCCAGGGCGAATGTTCGAAAATGGAACCGAAGCGCGCCACGAAGACATCACGCGGCATCTGCGAAGGGCGGTCGAAGCGCTTGGGCGGATGGGTTTTCTGCCAATGGTCGGCAATGTCGATCCGGCGGGGGAACCAGACGCCTTCGTGCGATTGTGCATAGTCCAGGAACCGCATCAGCCCCGCAATCTTGCCCGGGCGCCCGATCAGGCGGCAGTGCAGCCCGATGGAGAACATCTTGGCCGCGCCCGCCTGCCCTTCGGCATAAAGCACATCGAAGCTGTCCTTCAGATACTGGTAGAACTGTTCGCCGGTGATGTAGCCGGGCGCGGTGGCGAAACGCATGTCATTCGCCTCCAGCGTATAGGGGATCACCAGCTGATCGCGGTCGCCCGCTTCGATCCAATAGGGCAGATCGTCGTCATAGGTATCGGAAATCCAGTCAAGCTGGCCGGTTTCGGCGGTCAGCCGCACGGTGTTCATGCTGCAGCGCCCGGTATACCAGCCGCGCGGGGGTTCGCCCACCACTTCGGTATGCAGGCGGATGGCCTCGGCGATCTGGGCGCGCTCTTCGGTCTCAGGCATGTCGCGGTGTTCGACCCATTTCAGGCCGTGGCTGGCGATCTCCCACCCGGCGGCCTTCATCGCCGCCACCTGTTCCGGCGCGCGGGCCAACGCGGTGGCCACGCCATAGATGGTGACGGGGATGCCGCGCCCGGTGAACAGCCGGTGCAGCCGCCAGAATCCGGCGCGGGCGCCGTAATCATAGATGGATTCCATGTTCCAGTGGCGCTGGCCCGGCCAGGGCGCGGCGCCCGCGATATCGGACAGAAACGCCTCTGACCCGGCATCGCCATGCAGCAGGTTGTTTTCGCCGCCTTCTTCATAGTTCAGCACGATGGATACGGCGATTTTTGCACCGCCCGGCCATTGCGCATCGGGGGCATCCGGGCCGTGGCCTCGGAAATCGCGGGGGTAGCGGTTGGGCATGATCTTACTCCTGTCCGTGACAGATTAGGCGGGAAGTCGTCATTCTGGTTTCAAAAAAAACCGAAAAGTCTTTTGCTGCAACTGCAGTGTCGCCAAGCGGGGGAAAGCCGGGCAAAGTTGGCGCAAGGATGATCGCGGAAGGAGCGGGCAATGGCGGATGGGCGGCTGACGACGCATGTGCTGGATACGGCGCGGGGGAAACCGGCGGCGGGGGTGAAGATCATGCTGTACCGGATCAGCGGGCAAAGCCACCGCAAGATTGCCGAAGCGGTGACCAATGCCGATGGCCGCACCGACGGGCCGATGCTGGCGGGCGATGCGCTGAAGCCGGGCAGCTACGAGCTGGTGTTCTGCGCGGGCGATTATCTGCGCGCCAGCGGGCAGGCCGGCGACGGCGTGCTGTTTCTGGACGAGATCCCGATCCGTTTCGGTATCCCGGATGCGGGCCAGCACTACCATGTGCCGCTGCTGATTTCGCCCTTCGCCTATTCCACCTATCGCGGCAGCTGAGCCTGATTGTGCCGCTGCCCCCCGGCGGCGGTGGCGATGCGCAGCAGGCGGCGGCGGTCACCGGCAAGGGCGGCATCCAGCAGGCCCTGCAAGCCGCCCCGCGCCTTCAGATGCGGGCCAAGGGCGCTGTGGGTCAGGCTGGGGAACAGGATGTGATCGGTGGTGGGGCCGCTGGGAAAGGCCAACGCCTGATCGCGGTCATCCTGCAACCCGTGCAGCAGGATCGTCCAGCCCGACGGCTGTGGCGCCGTGGGGTGGCGGAAGGCGGGGATGCGGGCCGTCCAGTCGCGCCAGCGGCTTTCCTGCGGCATCACGGCGGGATCGACGCTGAACTGCGGGCCGATGGCGAGCGTCACATCCACCGGCAGCAGGCTGGCGGCCACCAGCGCGGCAAAACCGCCCATCGACAGGCCGATGGCGGCGATGCGGGTGATGTCAGCCTGCGCACGGGCATGGGCTAGCGCATGATGCAGCGCCGGTGCGAAATCCGGGGTATTGGCCCAGCTGCGGCTTTGATCTGCGATGAACAGCGCGGCACGGCCCTGCGCGGTGGCGCTGCGGATGAATTCCGGCGCGGGCATCCGGGCCGGATCATGGCCGATGCTGGAAAAGGCCAGCACCAGCGCGCCCTGCCCCGGCGCCCCCTCTTGCCCCGGCGCCCCCTCTTTCCCCGGCGCATAGTCGATGGCGAGCGGCGCCCTGTCCCAGATCCGGCAAAGCCTGGTCATAGGGTGGCGGTGAAGCGGTGGCTGTGGCGCAGATCGGCGCGGGTGAACTGGCCGGTCTCATCGGCCAGAATGGTGCGGATTTCCACGCCGTCCGGCCCGAAATCCAGCAGGTTGAAGGCATTGGCTTCGGCCCTTGTGCGATGCGACAGGCCGGTGCCCGCCTGCACGAAGATCAGCCCCGGCGCGGCGGTGAAGGGCCCCGCGAAGCTGACATGGATATGGCCCGACAGCACGATCTGCGCCCCGGCCTAGGCAGGCGCTGCAAGGCCTCGGTCGCGCCAGCCATCAGCCACTGGGTTTCTTCGGGCAGGTGTTCCAGCGGGTGGTGCATCACCACGATACGGGCGCGGGGGCCTGCATCGGCAAAGCAGCGCGCCACGCGATCCAGCTGTGCGGGGGTGATGCGGCCCCGCTTCCAGGCCTGCGGATCGGCGGTGTTCAGCCCGACGACCACCAGACGGTCACAACGCCAGTCAGGCTCCAGAATGTTGGAAAAGTGGTTGGTCCACTGCCGCCATGGGTGCAGAAACCGNNCGTGATTGCCCGGCACACACAGAACCGGCGCGCCCAGACGCGCGATGAAGGCGCGGGCTTCGGCAAATTGCGCGGCGCGGGCGCGTTGCGTCAGATCGCCAGAGATCACCACAAGATCCGGCGCAAGCTCTGACAGCTTGGCGCATAACGGCTCCAGCAAATCAGGCGTGGTGGCGCCGAAATGCAGATCAGACAGATGGATCAGACGGGTCATGCAGCAACCTTGTCGGCCTCGTCCGGCACGATGATCGACAGCGCGGCGCTTTGGATGCGGAAGGACAGCGGGCCGCGCATCCGGCGTTTTTCGCCATCAAAGGCGACCAGCGGCCTGCTGCGGCTGGTTTCGATATCCAGCTGGCGGGCATAGATCACATCGACATCATCGCCCACACTGACACTGCGCAGGGCCAGCCGCACCGCGGTTTTCAGCAGGTGCAGACGGGTGCCGCCGCGGGCCACGAAGATGGCGAACTGATCGTCACTGATGGCCTGCGCCCCCTGCAAGCCGAAGCGTTCCAGCTGATAGGCAGAGCGGGCGACGAAAACCAGCGGCGTCTTCATCTCGATCCGCGTGCCATCGGCGGTCAGCACCATGCGTTTGGGGCGCTGAAACTTCAGGATCGTGCGCAGCACCGACCAATGCGCCAGCGCCCGTGACCGGCCCCAGCGATCATAGACCGCCTCGCGCGCCAGAAGGATCGACGGGTAGATGCCGACGCTGGCATTGTTGAGAAACAGCTGGCCATTGACCGAACCTACCGAGATGCGCCGGGGATGACCGGCCAGAATGGCGCGGGCGGCAGCTTCGGGTTCCTGCGGCAGGCCCAGACCACGGGCGAAATAGTTGAACGTGCCCAAAGGCAGCACGCCCAGCTGCGCCTGCGATCCGACCAGCGCATGGGCCACGCCCATCACCGTGCCATCGCCCCCGGCGGCCACGATGGTGGTGAACCCGTCATCCACGGCTTTCTGCACGAAGGCATCAAGATCATCGCCCTTGTGCCAGCGCCGCAGGGTGGCCTGCGGGCCAAAGGCCGCCATGGCCTGTTCGATGGCGGCGCGGTCCTTGCTGTTTCGACCGGATTTTGGATTGGCGACGACACAGATCGTAGCGGGGGATATCGTCAATTTCGCACCTTGAGTCTTCGCCATGGGGTCTTTGCCATGTCCGGCGGTCTGTGTCGTCTGATTGCTAACGCGCGGTCAGGGTTTCGGTTCCATCGCAAGGCCCGCCATCCGCACAGCCATATCGGCGCGGATGCGCGAAATGATGAAATCGACGAACAGCCGGATCTTCGGATCGCGCAGGCGGCGGTGCTGGCTCAGGCAGGACAGCTGCGTGGGCATCGGCGGGCTGNNCCCGCCTGCAGATGTTCGGCCACCTCGAAGATCGGTTTCATCACGATGCCCCGGCCATCCAGCGCCCAGCCCGTCAGCACATCGCCATCATCGCTTTCGAAAGGCCCCGAGATTTCAAAGCGGCGCGGACCTTCGGGGGTTTGCAGCATCCACTGAAACTCTTTCGCGCCGGGAAAGCGCAGGTTCAGGCAATCATGCCGGTCTTCGACCAGCGCCGCCCCATCGGCCGGATTGCCGCGCCGGGCGATATAGGCGGGCGCGGCGCACAGGATGCGCGGGCAATCGGCCACAAGGCGCACTTTCAGCGTGCTGTCATCCAGCAGGCCCAGGTGAAAGGCCAGATCCAGCCCTTCGGCGGTCACATCCACATGGCGATCCGACAGCCGCAGCCGCACGTCGATCTGCGGATAGATATCCTTGAAGGCGGGCACATGCGGCGCAATGAAGCGCCGCCCGATGCCCAGAGGTGCCGCAACAAAGACCGTGCCCCGCGGGTTCTGCGTCACATCGACCACCGCTGCTTCGGCCTCGTCGATCGCCTCCAGCACGCGGCGGGCACCGTCATAGAAGATGCGGCCGTTTTCTGTGGGTTGCAGGCTGCGGGTGGTGCGGTTGAACAACCGCACCCCAAGGTGCTTTTCCAGTTCAGAGATTCGGGCCGATGCCACGGCGGGCGAGGTGCGCTGATCGCGTGCCGCCGCACTCATGCTGCCCAATTCATAGACACGCACGAACATCTTTATATTGTTGACATAGGACACCAGGCCCGGGCTCCATTTTCTGCGAGCGTTTGAAAGTGCTCTGCCATTTGATGGAATTATCCGAAAAGCCATGCGGCGGTATAGCTTTTTGCACAGCACACCTGGGGGTCAGCCGATGTATGATTACGCCGTGATCTGGGAATGGATCGAATTTGCCGTGCGCTGGACGCATGTGATTACGGCCATCGCCTGGATCGGATCAAGCTTCTACTTCATCGCGCTGGATCTGGGGTTGCACCGCGACCGCAATCTGGCCAGCGGGGCCGATGGCGAAGAATGGCAGGTGCATGGCGGCGGTTTCTACCACATCCAGAAATATCTGGTGGCCCCGGCGGCAATGCCCGACCATCTGGTATGGTTCAAGTGGGAAAGCTACATGACCTGGCTCAGCGGCTTTTGCATGCTGGTGCTGGTCTATTATCTGGGCGCCGAATTCTATCTGGTGGACCCGAATGTGATGGAGCTGCAGATCTGGCAGGCCATCGCCCTGTCCATGGCCTCGCTCGCCTTCGGATGGGTGGCCTATAACACGATCTGCAAGGTCTTCGTGAATGCCAACCAGACGCTGGTGATGCTGGCACTGTTCGTGGTGCTGGTGGCGATGTCCTACTTCTATGCCAGCGTGTTTTCTGGCCGGGCGGCGCTGCTGCATCTGGGGGCTTTCACCGCCACCATCATGTCGGCCAATGTGTTCTTCATCATCATGCCCAATCAACGCGTGGTGGTGGCCGATCTGAAGGCGGGGCGGAAGCCCGATCCCAAATATGGCAAGATCGCCAAGCAGCGCAGCACGCATAACAATTACCTCACGCTGCCGGTGATCTTTCTGATGCTGTCGAACCATTATCCGCTGGCCTTTGCCACGCCCTATAACTGGATCATCGCCAGCCTTGTGTTCCTGATGGGGGTCACGATCCGGCACTGGTTCAACACCCAGCACGCCCGCAAGGGCAGCCCGCACTGGACCTGGGCGGCGACGGTGATCCTGATGATCCTGATCGCCTGGCTGTCCTCTTACCGGCACGAGGCGCCGGAACAGCAGGCGGCGCTGAAAGGGCAGGCGCTGGTCTTTGCCAGCGCCGAGGGGTTTGGCGAAGTGTCCGATATCGTGATGGGCCGCTGTTCGATGTGCCATGCCGCCGAACCGGCATGGGAGGGGATGCTCTGGGCGCCCAAGGGGGTGATGCTGGAAACGCCCGAACAGATCGCGGCCGAGGCGCGGCGCATCTACATTCAGGCCGGTGTCACCCATGCCATGCCCCCCGCGAACCTGAGCTATATGGAGCCGGACGAACGCCGGGCCATCGTGCGCTGGTTCGAAGGCGCGGGCGGCAGCGGGATCTGACAGCCGGGAATGACAAAGGGGGCCAGGCGGCCCCCTTTGCGCAGAATCTGCGGGCGATTACTGCGCGAGGCAGCCGGTCAGCGTATCGGCCAGGCCCTGCAGCGTGGCCAGATAGGCCCCTGCCCCGGGTTCCACCGCCGCCCCTTCGGGATCGAGCGGCGCGCCGAGTTTCACCCCGGCGGCTTCGGCCATCTGTGCCACCAGTTTCGGGTCATGCCCGGCTTCGGGGAACAGGCAAAGCGCGGCGCCCGCCTTTTCCGTCAGCTCTTTCAGATGCGCGGCGCCCGGTGCCGTGGCATCGCCCAGCGAAACCGACCCTGCAACGGTCAGCCCGTAATGCGCGCTGAAATAGCCATAGGCATCGTGGAACACCACGAAAGGCTTGCCCTGCACAGGCGCCAGCTGGGTGGCCAAAGACGCATCCAGCGCGGCGATGGCGGTTTTGCCTGCGGCGGCATTGGCGGCATAGGTGGCGGCATTTTCCGGGTCCAGCTTGCCCAGTTCTGCGGCGATGGCCTCCAGCCAGATCGCGCCATTCGCCGGGTCCAGCCAGGCATGGGGATCGGTGCCGGTATGGGAATGGCCCGCGTGATCGTCATGACCTTCGTGCCCGGCCTCTTCGGCCGCGTGGTCATGGCCTTCGTCGGCGTGGCCTTCTGCTGCATGGTCATGCCCCTCATGGTCATGGCCTTCCTCGGCGTGGTCATGACCCTCGTGCTCCTGGCCCTCGTGGTCATGCGCCTCGCTGGCGCCGAAATCCTGCAGATGGGTGCCGGGGATGCCCAGCAGGCGCAGCTGCGCCACATTGCCCAGCCCTTCCAGCGTGCGATCCAGCCAGGGCGACATTTCCGGGCCGACCCAGATCACCAGATCGGCATCGGCCAGACCGGCGGCCTGACTGGGCCGCAGCTGAAAGCTGTGGGCATTGGCGCCCCGATCCAGCAACAGATCGGGTTGCCCCAGATCGCCCATCACCGTGGCGACAAGGCCCTGCACCGGCGCGAAATCGGCCACCACCCGCGGCACCTCCGCCATGGCAGGCAGGGCCGTGAGAGTGGCAAGTGCCAAGGATATGGTATAACGCATTGCATCGCCTCTTCGCTTTTACGGTGCGGCGGCTTATGTATGTAATATCATAACAGGTCAAGAGCCGGACATGCACACCCCCGCCTTCCACAATCACGATCACGCGCATTGCACCGGCGATGTGATGGCGCGTGCCGAAGAGATCACCCGCGCCAATGGCGCGCGGCTGACCCCGGTGCGCCGCCGGGTGCTGGAGATCCTGCTGGAAGAACACCGGGCGATGGGCGCCTATGACGTATTGCAAAGGCTGGTGGCCGAAGGCTTCGGCAATCAGCCGCCCGTCGCCTATCGCGCGCTGGAATTTCTGGTGGATCAGGGGCTTGCCCATCGGGTGCGGCGGCTGAATGCCTTCACCGCCTGCATGACGCCGGGGGAAAGCCATGCCCCGGCCTTTCTGATCTGCCGCCAGTGCAATGCCGTGGCCGAAGCCCCGGCCGAAGGCGTGCGCGCCGCGCTGGAAGCCGCCGCAGCCGAGCTGGGCTTTGTGGTGGAACGCGCCAATCTGGAGGCCTTGGGCCTCTGCCCGAAATGCGTGGCGCAGGCATGACCGCCGCGATGCCGCCGCTGCTGGCGGCCGATCACATCTGCGTTCGCCTGGGCGGGCAAGAGGTGCTGCATGACGTGTCAATGCGAATCGCACGCGCAGAGATTGTCACCATTCTTGGCCCCAACGGATCGGGCAAATCCACCCTGCTGCGCGCGCTGCTGGGCATCGTGCCGGTCTCGCATGGTCAGGTGACCCGCAGCGCCGGCCTGCGCATCGGCTATGTGCCGCAAAAGCTGCAGATCGACCGCAGCCTGCCGCTGACGGCGCGCCGGTTCCTGTCGCTGCCCATCCGGCATGGGCGGGCCGAAACCGACGCCGTGCTGGCCCGCGTGGGCGTGCCCGAAGTGACGGAACGCCCGATGGCGGGCCTGTCGGGCGGGCAGCTGCAACGGGTGCTGCTGGCGCGTGCCCTGCTGACGCAGCCGGATATTCTGGTGCTGGATGAACCGACGCAGGGGCTCGATCAGCCCGGCGAGGCGGCATTCTATCGCCTGATCGACGAGGTGCGCCGCGATACCGGAGCGGCGGTGCTGATGGTCAGCCATGACCTGCATGTGGTGATGAGCGCATCAGACCGGGTGATCTGTCTGAACGGCCATATCTGCTGCGAGGGCACGCCGCGCGTGGTGTCCGGCGCGCCGGAGTACCGGGCGCTGTTCGGGCTAGGCACACAGGGCGCGCTGGCGCTGTATCAGCATGTGCATGACCACGACCATACGCATGACCATGACCACGGGCATGATCATCACCACGGGACTCATGGTCACGACGATGGCCATACGAAAGACGGACATAAGACGGACATGGGCCAGACGGGCATGGTCCAGACGGGTGAGCACAAGACGGGTGGGCATCATCACCATGCTTGACGATTTTCTGGTGCGGGCGGCGCTGGCGGGGATCGGCACGGCGCTGGCGGCGGGGCCGCTGGGGTCTTTTGTCGTCTGGCGGCGGATGGCCTATTTCGGCGATGCGACATCACATGCCGCGATTCTGGGCGTGGCGCTGGCGCTGGCGACCGATCTGCCGATCGGGCTGGGCACGCTTGCGGTGGCGCTGGCCATGGCGGTGACGGTGGCGACGCTGGCGGCGCGCGGCTGGGCGATGGATACCACGCTGGGCGTGCTGGCCCATTCGGCGCTGGCCTTCGGGCTGGTGGCCGTCAGCTTCGTGCCCGGCGCAAGGGTGGATCTGGAGGCCTATCTGTTCGGCGATATCCTTGCAGTGTCGAAGGCGGATCTGGGTTTCATCTGGGGCGGGGCCGCGCTGGTGACGGCGCTGATCCTGTGGCGCTGGTCGGCGCTGCTGACTGCCACGCTGAACGAGGATCTGGCAGCGGCCAGCGGCCTGAACCCCGATCGCGAGCGGCTGATCCTGACGCTGGCGCTGGCGCTGACGGTGGCAGTGGCGCTGAAGGTGGTGGGGGCGCTGCTGATTGCCGCCATGCTGATCATCCCCGCCGCCACGGCGCGGGCCGTGGCGCGCAGCCCCGAGGCNNGGCGCGGGCGCGGTGCTGGGCGGGTTGCAGATGTCGCTGACATTCGACACGCCGGCCGGGCCATCCATCGTGGCGGTGGCGGCGGTGGCCTTTGCCCTGTCGGCCGGATTTGGTCGGATGCGGGGCTGAAGGCGCCGCTTAGTCCAGCGGCGGGATGAACCAGGCGAAATCGTGGCCTTCCCCCACCGGCTGACCCTGCCAGCGGATTGCACGGTCGCCCCAAAGCGCGCGGCCCTGCCCGCTGTCCGGCAGCGCCAGAAAGGCCGGGCTATCCATCACCACCGCCCCGTCATCGGTGTGGCGCAGCCGGTCGCGGTTGGGGCGGATCATCGCCAGCCCGCCCTTGCGCAGCGGCGCCGCTGCCAGCAGGGCGCCGGTCTGGCCATCGACATGCAGCCGGATCCGGGCCGCCTGCGCATCGGGCACGAAACCATCGGCATCGCGCGGCCCGATGTTGACGCCCACATCGAAGGCCAGCCCCGCCGGCGCGCCGCTGGCGCCGCCATCCTCGCAGGAAAAGGTCAGCCAATCGGGCGAGCTGGCCAGAAATATGCCTTCGGGCAGGCTTGCCTCGATTCCGGCGTGCAGGTCGCGCGGGGTCGTGCGCCAGATCTCTTGCCCACGGCGGTCATAGCCGGTCAGCCGCGCGGGCGCCTCGTTATCATCCTGCAGCTGGTGGCACAGGCCGATGGCCGCGCCATCGGCAGAAACCGCGGTCATGGTCTGGGATATCGTGCGGGTTTCGGCCAGCACGTGCAGCGCCGTGACCTGCGTGGGGTCGTGTTCATCCAGCAGCGCCAGCTTGACCGCCATATCGGCATCGTCATGCCAGACCAGAACACCTTCGGCCGCCTGCAGCGGAGTGGACAGAACGGCCAGAACGGCAAGCAACGAAAAACGCATGATGGCCCCGTGATGAAATCGGGGCCAGAATAGCGACGGCGCGGCAGGCCGCATCCGCCCGCCGCGCCGCAAGGCTCAGGACAGCGCGCGTTTCAGCGGCGGCACGGCACCCAGCACCAGCAGATCGAACAGCAGCACCAACAGCAGCGAAATGCCCAGCATCGGGAAGGCCATCGACAGCAGCAGCGCGATCAGCACCACCCCCTTGGTCAGCGGCACCAGATCAGGGCGCGGCGGCGCGGCAAGGCGCGCGGCACCGGCGGGGCGGCGCATCCACCACATCACCAGCCCCGACAGGCTGAGGAAGATGATCGACAGGCAGAACAGCGTGTTCAGCGCGATGTTCCACAGCCCCATATCGCCTTCATGCAGGGCAATGCCCCAGGCCATCGCCTTGGCATAGGCCGAATAATCGGCATAGCGCACATCGGCCAGAACATTGCCGGTATACTGGTCGATATGGATCGTGCGATCCGCCGCCGGGTTCGGCCCGTCGTTCGACATGCTGTCATGGCTGATCGTCCAGACGCCGCCCTGATCGCCCGGCAGGTTCAGCTGGAAGCGATGCACGAAGCCCAGGGTCTGGGCAAAGGCGCCGACGCTGTCGATGGTGACGGCGCCCGACACTGCCGCCGTGCCCGCCAGCGAGCCGGATTGCGGCAGCGGCGTCTGTTCCAGCCCCCAGGGCACTTCCTTGGCGGCGGCATGGTTCATGCTGGCATGGATGGCATCCGACAGCGGCACGTTATCCCATTTTTCCGCCGGGAAGGTGGACCAGGCCTGCACGAATTTCGCCCCCCAGACCCCGGCCCAGCTGAGGCCAGACAGCAGGAACAGCACCAGCAGCACGGAAATCCACAGGCCCACCACGCCATGCAGCGATTTCCACAAGGCGCGGCCGGGTTTGCGGAACGAGGGCACCAGCGCGGCGCGCCAGGTGGTGCCATTGCGCGGCCAGTGCAGATAGACGCCGGTGGCGATCAGCAGCAGGCCAAGGCTGGCAGCAGCCTCGATCAGCCAGTCGCCGGTATTGCCGATCAGAAGGGTGCCGTGAATGTCGCTGGCGAAATCATACCAGCCGGCGCGCCAGGGAAAGCTGTTCAGCACCTCGCCGGTATAGGGGTTCAGCGTCACGCCGGTCTTGCCCGCGTCGCTGGCCACGGCAAAGGCCGCCACATGATCGGGGGCCAGCGGCGCCACATATTGTGCGGCCTTGCCGCCGGGCACCGCCGCCTCGGCCGCGGCCTGCAGCGCGCTCAGCGCCAAGGGGGTGCCGCTTGGCGTCACGGTCATCTTTTCATCGCCGATGCCGGACAGCACGCTGATCCACAGCATGATGAGGCCGGTCACCGCCAGCATGACAAGGAAGGGGATGACATAAAGCCCGGCATAGAAATGCCAGCGCCAGNNCTCCGTCTGATGCGTTGAAAGGGAACGGGATCAGACGAAGGCAGGCGGGCCGCGCGCCCAGAGACCGCGCGGATCATGGGCGGGGTGGCACAGATCATCGGGGATGGCAGGCGGATCGGCCACCACCAGCCGCAGCGGCGGGGCGAGATCGGGTTCAGAGACGGGATGCGCCGCCAGCGCCAGCTGCGCCCAGGCGCAGCGGCCGTCTTCGGG
>DOMY01000280.1 GCA_003509785.1 Gemmobacter sp. | reverse complement strand
AATTCGTCCAGGCGAAGGACGATCCGACCACGCTGCAAACCTTCGTCAATACGATCCTTGGCCAAGGCTGGCGCAGCGCAGGGGATGAGCTGGCCGAAGATGAGCTGATGGCGCGCGCCGAACCCTTCGGGCTTGCCGCCGTGCCAGCCGAAGTGCTGGCGGTTACGGTTGGGGTGGACGTGCAACACGACCGCCTAGAAGTCACCTATCTGGGCTGGACCGAAGGCGGCGTGGCGCTTGTGCTTGGGCATCGGGTGATCTGGGGGCAGTATGACGCCGAAGAAACTTGGGTCGAACTGGACGGGCTGATCGGTTACCGCTTTCCCCATGCGCTTGGTGGCCGGATCGGGGTGGACGCCTGTGCGATAGACGCGGGCGACGGGGTATCCATGCATCACGTCACCGCCTTTGCCACGCCCCGGACGCGGCGCAAGGTGCTGGCGATCAAGGGTGCGCCCGGCAACCGTCCGATGATCGAACGGGCAGGATCGACCACCAAGACGGGCGCGCGCTTGTGGATCATCGGCGTGGACACGGTGAAACTGCAACTGTTCGGGCGGCTGGCGCAGGCGGGCAGCTTCCGGTTTTCGGCCGATCTGCCCCCGGTCTGGTTTGAACAGCTTGCGTCCGAAAGGTCTGTGGTGCGCTACACCCGTGGCCAGCCGACGCGCAGCTTCGTTCGGATACCGGGGCGGCGGGCAGAGGCGCTTGACTGTGTGGTCTATGCCTTTGCCGCACGGGCGTTGCTTAATCTGGACTATGACCAGCGCCGCGCCGATCTTTCGACCGAAGCCGCGCCCGCGCCGAAGCGCGGCCCGGTGCTGGCGTCAAGCTGGATGAAGCGTTGACATTGCTTTTCCTTCTTTTGTCCGCTCCTCTAATTCATGCCACAGCATCGCTTATGTTTCTTTCCGCTACCACAAGGGCAAGGGCTATTACGACCAACACTTCTTTTGGCAAAGGGACTCCGAAGAATATCCTGTGTCTTCGTCAATGGGGGTGCAGACGCAACAATACCTTCCAGTGCATAGTCAAACACATGAGGTGCGCGAACATAGTCCCCAAATCGCACTTTGGCTGTTCCCGGCTCAAGAACTAAGCCGATCCAACTGCTTGCTTTCTGGCTATACTTGCGCTTTCGCATATGGTCGTGCAACTGTTGCCTTGCATGATTTGTCGGAAGGAAGTTGCAGTGGAAGGTCAAGCCTGAGGAACGGTTTTCGATAGGAAGTGTTAAATCATGTTGCTTACCTGTTCTTTTTGTATCTGCGCACATTCGTCGCACCAAAGTGCCGATATTTTCGATTGCGTCACCGCTAAACTCAAGAAGTGTCAACCCCAATTCAACGCACAAGGCGTTTGGGTCCCGCTCAATCTCGTCAACTATTCCATAAATGAATGAACCTTGATATTTTGTTAAAAGACCTTCTGGTGTGCTCTTTCCCGGCAGACCTTCTCTTCTAACTAGCATGGCAGCATCCACGTCCGCTGACAAACTATCATCCAAGTTGAGAAGATCCGTGTCGTTATCCAACCAAAGATTAACTTTCAAAAAGTAACCGAACAATCCAAGTTCGTTGGTAGTCATTATTCGCTCATAGTAATTCGAGCGTCGTTCCAAGTAAGCTAGTGCCCGGATTGGCGATGGCATTAACTCTGAGATCACATCAAGCGTAAAAACGTCGGTGCATAGGGGATTATGAACCTGCTTCGTCGATTTCAACTTGAGAAACTGGCGAGCCTGCACGCTTAGCGCCGGGAAGTGATCTGAAAGCACTGTTATGGGAAAAATGTGTTGCGGTCTTGGGATAAGTAGGGGCGTTCCCGTTGAATCTCTCAGTTCGACTTTACCGCTCAGGATTGCAGACCCGCAATCAACAGACTGATCGTATGCCTTTTGTATGGCCTTCTGGAAATCATCTTGGATTTTGGGAAGATTGCCTCTTCGTGCCTCAAGTGTAAGCTTTTGTGACTTGGCTTGGCAAACTAGGGCATACTCGCCGTAGGAAACAAGAACATCCACCTCACCGACTTTGCTTTTGCCGTCATACAGGTCAATGTTCTGAAAAACATGATCATCGCCAAAGATTCTGCGCATTGCATCAAACGTAAACTGTTCTGTAAAGGCCCCACGATTAGTGGATGCAGTGTTCCTGTAAGTCGCATCTTGAAGCATCCAGAAGAATGGCGCTTCGTAGACCGCTTCTGCAAGGCTCACAAATTGAAATAGCAAATAAGAACCGTTTGTCTCGATTATTGGTTTAACATTTGTTTCGTTGAAAGAATTGATGTCCACAAAGGCAGGATTTCCGCCGCTTGATTCAGTGGAGAATGCGTCTAAAAAACATTTGACTACTGCGCCGGATAGTTTGGAATGCTCAACCATCTCATCCAAAGTAAACATGAACGCAGGTAGCATCGTCCACTTATCAGGAGAAACACTCCGTAGTGACTCTAGGTGGATCATAGCCTTCTCTGACTGGAAGTCTAGAATCGTCCGAAGCAGTATGCTTGCTTCTTGGCTATTGAATCCAAATTTTTCAGAGATCCATGCGTCATCATTTTTGTATCGAGTAGGGGAGAAGTCACGATACTGAAATGAGTAAGCAGATTCTGTTGCGTAAAAGACGGCTTCTCTTATAGCTTCCCCTGTCGTTAGTGGGTTAATGTCCTTTGAGAAATCCTTATAGGCATCGGCAATCATCGCGCCATGAATTTCGTTAAGAAGTCTCTCCGCATGGTCACACATTGCCTGAAGTATCGCAGGTTCGGGCAGTTCGATTGAAATAGGGTGTTTAGCAAGGCAGCCAATCAAGGTCGATATTTCTGTTCGTATGAGTCTCTCGAACGAACGCCGGTCCGCTATTTGCTTGCCGGTTATCTCTTTCTTGATTCCAAAGAAATTGTCTCGGAAGCATAGCGCAGCAATAGCGTGGGAGAAGCCTTCTTGTTTGCAAAGGGCTTCCAAGTCGGAGAATATTTCATTTTCGCTGCGAACTGGTAATTCTTTACTCAATGGGTTTTCCTTGTTGGTTGGTCCGCTTTTGTGCGCCTTTTCAACTTTGGCTTGTTGCGGACTGGGGGTCAACCATCTGTCGACCCTCGCAGCAACTGACTGCGCGCCATCATTGGTGATAGTTGACACCATGTGGCGTATGGTGCTAGCTATCACTATGCAGAGTGAGGGCGCAGCGTGTCAAACAACCACATCGAATACACCGATCAGGCTGAGTTCAGCGCAGGTGAAGCCGCCGAAATCTCTGGCGTGAACCCGGTTCTTCAACGGCACTGGCGCAAGCGCGGGTTGCTTCCCCATATTGAAGGGGAACGGAACGCACGATTTTCGATCAGCGAAGTGGTTCGCATGACGATCATGCAGCGGCTGACCGAAGGTGGAATCAGCATCAAGGGCTTGCAAGCGTTCTCTGGACTTGCGGCACACCATGCGACCGCGAAGTTGATGGGCTTGCCCGGTTCCGTCGCAATCAAGGCCGACTCGCCCGAAGCTGAAGCCGAAGAGCGGCGGCGCATCGAAAGCTGGGCATCGCACAGCAAAGTTCGCTATGTGTTCTGGCCCTTGCCCGAACGCGACGACTTGGAAGGGCGCATCGCCCAATACCTTCGCGCAGACCTGTCCGACCTTCACGAATTGGTCGATCAGGAAGGCGTTTTCCACGGGCTTCTGATCGACCTTGAGGCCGTGGCCAAGCTGGTTCACAGCCGCGCCAAGATGCCCCTTGAAACCCATGTCGTGACGGCGCGCCTTTTGGATGGCGGCGCAGAATGAGTTTCCTTGCCCGCCTTTTCGACCGCATGACGGGGCCGACCCAGAAGCGTCAGATCGAAGCTGGCGGCGGTGGGCGGCGCTGGCAGGGTTCGCCCATGATGAACGCGCCGCAAGCGTCGATCCTTGCGGCCCGCGCGCCAGCCAAGGCCCGCGCGGCGGCTCTGTCCATGAACAACCCGACGGCGGCGCGGATCGTGGAGACGTGGCTTGCGGCACTCGCTGGCAGGGGCTGGCAGGCGCTTTCGCAGCACCCGGACGCAGGCATACGGCGGGCGCTGAACAATGAGTTTGAAGGGCAGATGCTGGCCTTGCTGCCCGTCGCGGTGCGCGCCCTTGTGCGGGATGGTGAGGCGTTTATCAGAACATCCGTAGGTGGCAGCGACGCCGACGGATCAGGACGGGCAGCGTTTAGTTCCTTGGCGCTGCCCGCCGACCAGATCGACCCGTCCCTAACCCGTGACCTTGGCGACGGCGCGCGCATCGTTGCCGGGGTGGAGTTTGACGCAGGCGACCGGATCGTCGCCTATCACATTCTGCCCGATGCCCCCGGAACCCCGTTCGGGATGATCGGGCAGGCGGTGCGGGTTCCGGCCCGCGAAGTGCTGCATATCTTCGACCAGCTTTTCCCCGGACAGGTGCGCGGCATTTCTTGGCTTGCCCCCGTGCTGTTGAAGCTGGCGGACTATGACGCCGCGTCCGACGCCATGCTGATGACGCTGAAGGTCCAAAGCCTGATGACGGGATTTGTCCGCGACGCCGAAGGCGGCACGGCGGGGTTCGAGTCAGCCGACGGCAGTTTGAATGTGAGCCTTGAACCGGGCGCAATGCGGGTGCTGCCCTTCGGTGCAGAGGTTGAATTCTCGCAGCCCGGTCAAGGTCTTTCGCAGGCCGTGGAATTCCTGAAAGGCCAGCAACGCGAAATCGCCGTCGGTGTCGGTCTGACCTTTGAACAGGTGACGGGCGATCTGTCGGGCACCAACTATTCAAGCGCCCGCGTCGGCTTGCTGGAATTCCGTCGTCGCGCCGAAATGCTTCAACGCACCCTGATCGAGGCGCAGTTGCTGCGCCCGCTTTGGCGGCGCTGGATCGACGCCAAGGCATTGGCGGGCGAAATCGGCGCCAGTGAATCCGAATTGGCCGATTTTCGCGCCGTCAAATTCGTTGCCCCCGGCTGGCAATGGGTGGACCCGCTGAAGGAAGCGAATTCCGATATCCGCGCCATTGAAGCGGGCTTGAAATCCCGCGCCGAAGTGGTCGCAGGCCGTGGCCGCGATATCGAAGAACTGGACGAAGAAATCGCGGCGGACACGTTCGCCCGCGCAACCAAACCTACAGGAGTCTGAAATGCGAAATTCCCTTTTCTCTGGCAACAACGTCACGTTGCCCGCGCCTTATGCCCTGACTTCGGGACAGGTGGCGCAAGTCGGTTCGATCATCGGCGTCGCCCAAGGTGCCGCTGCGATCAGTGCCGACGTGGTGCTTGTTCGCCAGGGCGTTTTCACCCTGACCAAGACCGCCGCGCAGGCTTGGACCCTTGGCCAGACCCTCTATTGGGACAACGCCGCCCGCGCCGTGACCACCACGGTTGGCAGCAACAAGATCATCGGTGCCGCCTTCGCCGCTGCCCTTGCTGCGGACACGGTGGGGCAGGTGCTGCTTGACGGCGCGATCCGCTGACAACCGGGAACTGAAACCATGACCATTCACCTTCGGGCGGCGAACATGCGTCCCGCCACCTTCAGCGCAGAGGCCCGGACGATTGAAGCAATCGTTTCGACCGGGGCACCCGTTGCGCGCCCCGGTTACACCGAGGTTCTGGACCTGCGCGGCGTTGATCTGGCGCGGCTTGTCGGTGCCCCGGTGCTGGACGGGCACCGCCGCGACTCGACCCGCGACCAGTTGGGCGTGATCGAGGCGGCGCGCATGACGCCCGAAGGCCTGCTTGTGGTGATCCGGTTCCGCGAATCCACCCCGGCGCAAGCCGTGATGACCGACGTCGCCAATGGCACCCTGCGCGGGCTGTCGATTGGCTACACCATCGAACAGACCCGCGAAGCTAAAGACGGCACCAAGCGGGTTCGCACCGCGACCAGATGGACGCCGATTGAAGTGTCCATCGTTCCCGTTCCCGCCGATCCCGGCGCACATTTCAGAAATGGAGAAGTCACCATGCCGACCACCGAACTTGAAGTGCAGGTGCAAACCCGCGCTGAAATGAATACCGAGATNNATTCGCAGCATCGCCGAACTGGCGGGGCTGGACCGTGCTTGGACCGACGCGCAGATCGACGCCGAGGCGACGCCGGAAGCCGCGCGGGAACTGGCCTTCGCTGCGATGGCGCAGCGTCAGGCGCAGACCCGCACCCGCACCACGGCGCAGATCACGTTCGACCACAACGACCCCGCCGTTTTCGCGTCGCGTGTCGGGGAAGCGATCCACGCCCGGATGAACCCGGCGCATGAACTGTCCGCCCCGGCGCGCCAGTATGCGAACATTCGCCTTCCCGACGTGGTGCGGGAAGTGATGAAGCGGCATGGCCAGCCCTTGCAGGGCGTGTCTGACGCGCAGGTGTTCACCCGCGCGGGCAGCATGGTCACGGGCGATCTGGCGGGCATCCTTGGCGATAGCGCCGGGCGCAGCCTTCGCACCGCCTATGACGCCTCCCCGTCCGGTCTGCGCCCCGCTGCGCGCCAGACGCAATATCCGAACTTCAAGGTGCAGACCAAGTATATGCTTGGCGATGCCCCGGCCCTTCGGCGGGTTCTCGAAGGCGGCGAATATCCGATGGGTTCGGTTGCCGAGTCGGCCAATACGAACACCCTGCAAACCTTCGGCAGCATGATCCCCTACACGCGCCAAATGTGGATCAACGATGATCTGAACGCGCTTGCAGACTTCAGCCGCCGCATGGGCATCGCCGCGCGTGAATTCGAGAACTCGCAGCTTGTCACCGCACTGACCAGCAACCCAATCATGGGCGACGGTCTGGCGGTGTTCGTCGCTGGCCACGGCAACCTTGACGCGGCGTCCGCGCCAAGCGTCACCAGCCTGAACGCCGGGCGGGTTCGGATGCGGAAACAGACTTCGGCAAACGGGATGCCGATCAATGCCGCGCCCCGCTTCCTGATCGTGCCGCCCGAATACGAAACCATCGGTGAACAGTTGCTGACCACGCTGGCAGCAACCGCCGTCGCCGATGTGAACCCCTTCGCCAAGCTGTTGCTTCTGGTGGAACCCCGCCTGACCAACGCGACGCAATGGTATCTGGCGGCGGACCCGGCGAACATCGACGGTCTGGAATACGCCTATCTTGAAGGCGCACCCGGCCCGCAGGTGGAAACGACCGTCGCCTTCGAGGTTGACGCCATGATGATCAAGGTCCGCTTGGACTTTGGCGCGGCATGGATCGGCCATCGCGGTTGGTATCGGAACGGCTGATATGGCGATTGACCCGACCGAACTGGAAACCCTGCGCGACGCCCTGATCAGGGCGCGCGCAAGTGCAACACGAGTCGTTATGTTTGAGGGCAAGCGGGTTGAATATGGCAGCGACGCCGAAATGGCGAACGCCCTTGCCGATCTGGAAACCCGTATCCGCCGCGCCTCTGCGCCCCGACCCGGCAATATCAACTTTTCAACCTCTAAAGGTATGTGATGGCTAACCGTCCCGCACTTCTGAAACAGTCTGAACTGACTCGCTATCTCAAGGCGATGAAAGCCGCTGGCAATGAGGGCGGCAGAGTTGAAGTGAAGCCTGATGGAACTCACGTCATCTTCCAAGGCGAGTCCGAAGCCTCTACCGTGTCCAACCCTTGTGACAGGTTACTGAAATGATCCGACGCAAGAACCCTTATCCCGGCGTGACCCGGATCGTGGATCGGCACGGCCAAACCCGTTTCCGGTTTCGAAGTAAGGGCTTCACTTGCTATCTGCCGGGGCCGTATGGCGCTGTCGCGTTCCGTGCGGCCTATGACGCGGCGATTGAGGGCGCGAAGTCACCGAACCGCAGCACAACGCCCCAAGGCACCTTGGCTTGGCTGATCGAACAGTATTTGGCCAGCCCGAAGTATCGAAACCTGTCGGAAAGCCGCAAGCGCAGCATCCGGGGCGAATTGGACTGGTTGCGCGGCGTCGCGGGCGATCTGCCCTTTGCGAAGTTTGGCACCCAGCACGTCGAAGCGCTTATGGGCAAGAAGTCTGGCCCGACCGCTGCGAACACGGTCAAGAAGAACTTGTCCATGCTGTTTAACTTTGCGATCAAGCGGGAAATGGGTGTGACGTTCAACCCGGCCCGATACGCTGACAGGCGCAAGGAAAACGCCGACGGCTATCACACTTGGACCGATCAAGAGATTGCCCGATTCAAGGAACACCATCCGACGGGCAGCAAGGCCCGGCTGGCGATGATGCTGTTCCTCTGGACGGGCGCGTCGCGGCAAGACGTGGCGGCGATGGGCTGGCGCAATGTGCAGGGTGATCGGATCACCTACAGGCGCGGCAAGACGGGAATTGGGGCCGATCTGCCGATCCACGAAGAACTTGCCGCAGAACTGGCCAATGTCCCGCGTGACCAGTTTCTGTTCGTCACGCATGGCGACGGCTTGGCCTACAAGCCGACGACTTTGGGCAACTGGTTCAAGGATCAGTGCAAGGCCGCAGGCAACCCGCTTTGTTCGGCGCATGGGCTGCGAAAGTCGCTTGCAACCTTGATGGCGAACGCGGGCAAGTCACCCGACGAAATCCGCGCCGTGATGGCCCACAAGACCAACAAGGAAGGCGCGACCTACACCAAAAAGGCAGATCGTTCGCGGCTTGCCGATAGCGGGTTTGTCGGGCTGTCCAGCACAGAAGCGGAACGAAACTTGTCCAACCCATCGGCTGGGTTGGACGCACGGGTGTCACAACCTATTGAAAGGAAAGCGAAAAAATGAATAAGTGGCAGCCCGTAGGGGAGTCGAACCCCTCTTCCCAGGTTGAAAACCTGGTGTCCTAACCGATAGACGAACGGGCCGCGGTTGGTGGGGGCCTTCTATGTCGGCGCGATGACGCGCGCAAGAGAAAAAATGCAGTGCCCGTGAAAAACGTTTGGCGTCAGGCTCTTGCCGCATCCTCCAGCCGCAACTGCACTTTGCTGCGCCCGCCATAGCTGTTGATCTCCAGCCGCCCGGCCAGATGGAACCGCTGATGGCCGGGGTTTTCCAGTGCGGGCCCCAGCGGGCCGTCGAAGGCGCCAAAGCAGATCGCCTCCAGCTTGGCCCCCATCCCATCGCCAAAGCTCAGCCGCAGATGCGAATCGCCGATGCGGCGGCCCTGCACCGCGCAATCGGCAAAGGCAAAGCGCGGCGCGGGCGAGGCGGCGCCATAGGGGCCTGCCTCTTCCAGCTGTTCCACCAGCGCCATGGTGGCACCGGCCGGGGCCAGCAAGCCGTCCAGCCGCAGATCGGCGGCGCCGCCGCTGCCCGCGCCCTGCCGGGCCAGCAATTCGGCCAGCCGCGCCATCGCCGGTTCCAGCTGATCCTGCGCCACGGTCAGCCCGGCGGCCATCTTGTGCCCGCCGCCCTTCAGCAGCAGCCCTTCGGCCGCCACGCGCTGCACCGCCGCCCCCAGATCCACCCCCGTCACAGACCGGGCCGACCCCTTGCCGATGCCGCCCTCCAGCCCGATCACCACGGCGGGGCGGCCCGTCGCCTCTTTCAGCCGCGCCGCCACGATGCCCACCACGCCCGGGTGCCAGCCTTCGCCCGCCGCCCAGACCAGCGGCCCGTCCAGCCCCCGCGCCTCGGCCTGTGCCAAAGCAGCGGCACGCACGGCGGCCTCGATATCGCGCCGCTCGGTGTTCAGCTGGTCCAGCCGCTGGGCGAGGGCTGCGGCCTCCGCCTCATCGGCGTTCGCAAGAAGGCGTGCGCCCAGATCGGCCTGGCCGATGCGCCCGCCGGCATTGACCCGCGGCCCCAGCAGAAAGCCCAGGGCATAGGGCGTCGGCGCCGTATCCATCCGCGCCACGTCGGCCAGGGCGCGCAGCCCCACCCGCTCGCGCCGCGCCATGATCTTCAGCCCCTGCCGCACGAAGGCACGGTTGACGCCCAGCAGCGGCGCCACATCGGCCACCGTGGCCAGCGCCACCAGATCCAGCAGCGCCATCAGATCCGGCCCCTGCACGCCGTCCAGCCGCAGCCGCCGGTTGGCCTCCACCAGCATCAGGAACACCACCGACGCGGCGCAAAGATGGGCCAGGCTGCCGTCCTCGTCCTGCCGGTTGGGGTTCACCACCGCCAGCGCCGCGGGCAGGGTTTCGCCGCCCAGATGGTGATCCAGCACCACCACATCGCAGCCCTTCGCGGCTGCGATCGGCTCATGGCTCAGCGTGCCGCAATCAACACAGATAATCAGATCATGCGCCGCCGCCAGCGCCTGCATGGCGGGCACATTGGGGCCATAGCCCTCGTCGATGCGGTCGGGGATATAGAGCGTGGCCTGCCGCCCCATGGCGCGCAGCCAGACCAGCAGCAGCGCGGCGGAAGATCCGCCATCCACATCGTAATCGGCAAAGACCGCGATCCGCTCGCCGCCCTTTGCGGCTTTCAGGAACCGTTCTGTCGCAGGCCCCATGTCGCGCAGCACCATCGGATTGGGCAGCAGGTCGCGCAGGGCTGGGGCCAAATAGCCCGCGGCATCCTCAGGCCGCACCCCCCGCGCCACCAGCACCTGGGCCAGCGGCAGCGGCAGCCGCGTCGCCTGCACCATGGCTTCGGCCATCCGCGCCGCCTCCGGCTCCGGGCCCACCCAGCGCCGCCCGGTCAGCGACGCCTCGACATTCAGAAATGCGCGTTCTTTCATGCCCCATCCCTGCCGCGCCGGGGCGCGCAGCACAAGGGTCCACACAAGGCTTTCCCCTTCCCGTTGTCAAAATATCCTCAGGGGGTGAATGGCCGCAGGCCAGAGGGGGCGCGAGCGCCCCCTGCCTTGGCCGCCCTCAGAAGCTGTAGCCGAAGCGGGCAATGTCTTCGCTGCAGTGATCGGCCACGAGTGCCGCATCGGCATCGGAGAAATAGCGCCGCCAGTCGCGGTCGCGGTCGCTTTCATTGGCGCGCGCCACATGGCCCAGCCGCAGGCCCAGCTGCGCCTCTACCGGGGCCAGATCTTCGGCCAGATGTTCCAGCCGCACCCAGGCCGAGGCGCGCTCCACCCCGAAGCGGTCGGTCATCCAGGCTCGCGCGGGCCAGAGCCGCATGGCGGTGCGCGTCTGCGGGTGATGCAGGAAATCGCTGAAGCTCAGCGCCTTGGCCAGACCCACGGCCGGATGGGCAAAGCCCTGCTGGCGCAGCCAGTGGTAATAGCTGACCGCGCGATCCCAGGGGTTGCGCACCAGGGTGAAGGTGAAGAACCCGGCGATTTCGTCATCGGTCGCCAGCCCGGCGATATCGGCCAGCGTCGAATGTTTCCACAACCGGCCCTGGCTTTTCACGCCCTTCCAGCGCCGCATCCGGGCGCGGGCCTTGGGCGTATCGCCGATCAGGATGTCATCCTTCATCGCCCGCGCTTCCAGCGCGAGGGACAGCGCCGTGCCGCCGGTCTTCGGGATATGGACAAAGATATAGCGGCGCCCGCGCGACAGGATCATGGCACCTCCGGTCAGGTTACGGGATTGGGCAGCGGGCGGCCTTCGGCGCAGGCGATCAGGTTTTCGACAGCCATCATCCCCATGGCCACCCGCACCTCCAGCGCGGCGGTGCCCAGATGCGGCAGCAGCGTCACGTTTTCCAGGGCGCGCAAGGCACCGGGCACCTCGGGTTCTTGTTCATAGACATCGAGCCCCGCACAGGCGATGCGCCCCGCCTGCAAGGCGGCGATCAGCGCGGCTTCATCGACGATGCCGCCCCGCGCGATGTTCACGATGATCGCATGTGGCGCCATCAGCGCCAGTTCCGCCGCGCCGCTCAGGTGATGCGTCTCAGGCCCGCCGGGCACGGCCACCACCACCACATCGGCGGCCATCACCTCGGTCAGCGGCACCTGCCGGGCAGGCAGGCCGGGATCAATGGCCGAGCGGTTGTGAAACACCACCTCCATGCCAAAGCCATAGTGGCAGCGCCGGGCGATGGCCTGGCCGATACGGCCCATGCCGATGATGCCCAGCTTCTTGCCGCTGACATGCAGGCCCAGCATCTGCGTCGGATGCCAGCCCTGCCACTGCCCCGCGCGCACCAGCCTTTCCCCCTCGCCCGCGCGGCGCGCCGTCATCAGGATCAGCGTCAGGGCGATATCGGCCGTCGCATCCGTCACGGCGCCGGGGGTATTGGTCACGGCGATACCGGCGGCCCGGGCGGCAGCCACGTCGATATGGTTGTAGCCCACGCCGAAATTAGCCAGCAACCGGGCGCGGGGTTGCGGCACATCGGCAAAGACCTGTGCCGAGAACAGATCGCCCAGCGTGGGCAGCACCAGATCGAAATCCCGCAGCGCCGCGCGCAGTTCGGCGGCCTCCAGCGGCAGGGTGCTGGCCCGCGCCACCACCTCGAACCGCGCGCAGGCGGCCTGCATCACCGCATCGGGCAGCGGGCGGGTGACCAGCAGCCGCAGCATCAGAACATCCGCCCGCCCAGGGGCACATCCTGCCCCGGGCCGATCAGCACCACCTCGCCATCCGCATCAGGCAGGCCCAGCACCAGCACTTCGGATTTCACCGGGCCGATCTGGCGCGGCGGAAAGTTCACAACGGCCAGCACCTGCCGCCCCGGCAGCTCTTCCAGCGTGTAATGTCGGGTGATCTGCGCCGAAGACCGTTTCTCGCCGATCTCCGGCCCGAAATCGAGCCAGAGCTTGTAGGCCGGCTTGCGCGCCTCGGGGAAGGGTTCGGCGCGGATGATGCGGCCCACGCGGATGTCGACACGCGCGAAATCGTCGTAGCTGATGGTCATTTGCCCAGTTCCCGCCCGCGATCCGCCGCCGCCTTGACCGCACGGCGCAACAGTGGCGGAAAGCCCGCCTCCTCATCCATCAGCACCGCCAGCGCCGCCGCCGTGGTGCCCCCGGGCGAGGTGACGTTGATGCGCAGCTGGCTGGCGCTTTCGGTGGCCTGATGCGCCAGTTCGCCCGCGCCGCAGACCGTGGCCCGCGCAAGCTGCATCGCCAATTCGGGCGGCAGGCCCTCGGCGGCACCGGCGGCGGCCAGCGCCTCGATCAGGTGAAAGACATAGGCCGGGCCAGAACCGGAAACGGCGGTGACCGCATCCATCTGATGCTCGCCCTCCAGCCGCACCACCTCGCCCACGGCGGACAGCAGCGCCGCCGCCAGATCCAGCTGTTCGGCGCTGGCATGGGCATTGCCGGTGATCGCGGTGATGCCGCGCCCCACGGCGGCGGGCGTATTGGGCATGGCGCGCACGATGGGCGTCTGTGCGCCGAAGGCCTCTTCGAAACTGGTGATGGTGGTGCCTGCCGCAATCGACAGGAACAGCGTCGCGCCATTGCCCAGGGCCGTGACCTGCGGCAGCGCCGCGCCCATCATCTGCGGCTTGACCGCCAGCAGAACGATGGCAGGTGCTGCGGGCAGGTCGGTGTTCAGATGCACCCCCTGCGCCTTCAGCCAGTCCGAAGGATAGGGCTCGATCACCCAGACAGAGGCCGGAGGCACACCCTGTTTCAGCCAGCCTTCCAGCATGGCAGACCCCATCTTGCCGCATCCCAGAAGCACCAGCCCCTGCGCCGTCACCTTGTCCAAGTTCATAGCAATCCCCTGTTCTTCGGGGCGAAGGTTAGGCGCGTCCGTAGGCCTCTGCAATGGCGACCTGCATGGCTTCGGCCGGGGATTTGTCGGTCCAGCTGACCAGCTGGAACGCCGGATAGAACCGTTCGCAACCCGAAACCGCATCTCCGATCATGTGATGCAGCTGCTCCACACAGGCCACCTGCCCCCCCGCCAAAGACAGGCCATAGCGCCAGACCATCAGCTTCTGCTCCGTCCAGAAGGTGAAGGCACCGGTCCAGATCTGATCATTGGCCCGGTTCACCAGATCATACAGTTCCGGCAGGCGGGTGGCGGGCGGATCCATTTCAAAGGTGCAGATCAGGCGCAGCGTTTCATCGCCGGGCGCCCAGGACAGGGTGATGGCATAGCTGCGCCACAACCCCTCGACCGCAAGGGCGATCTGGTTGTCGGCCAGCCGGTCAAACTCCCACTGGTGATCTGCGGCCAGAACCTCGGCCAGATCTATGGGGTGAAGTTCGTCACCGAAATACAGGTCTTCCGCAAGCGACATTGCCCGGCCTTTTCTTGACGCCCCGATATGTGGATACACACCAGAAGCTGGGGTTTGGGCAAGTTGCAACAGAAGCCCTTGTGCCCCTTACTAGATATGGTGGGGCCAAAGCGAAAGTGTGTAAAGGAAATTCTTCTGTGCATAAGTTTCGCGCCCGGCCTGCGGCCCGCGCCACGCAACCTGTAGATGGCAGGCGCGGCCCATAGCACCGCCACCGCCGCCGGGATCGTGCCGGGCCTGCCTGTATCTGCCCCTGTCGCCTCAGGCGCAAGGCCTCGCCGCCAGACTGGCGGCAGCGGCAAGATCATCGCGCAATGGCAGGTTGCGGCGCCCG
>DOMY01000312.1 GCA_003509785.1 Gemmobacter sp. | reverse complement strand
CCGGAAACCACCACCGGCGGCAATGCGCTCAAATTCTATGCCTCGGTCCGTCTCGACATTCGTCGCACTGGCCAGATCAAGGATCGCGACGATATCGTCGGCAACGCAACGCGCGTGAAAGTGGTCAAGAACAAGGTCGCACCGCCGTTCAAGCAGGTCGAATTCGACATCATGTATGGCGAGGGCATCTCCAAGACCGGGGAGCTGATCGACATCGGTGTCAAGGCCGGCGTGGTTGAGAAGTCCGGCTCCTGGTATTCCTACGGGGATGAACGGATCGGGCAGGGGCGCGAGAATGCGAAGAACTTCCTGAAAGCCAACCCGGCGACTGCGGCGGATATCGAAGAAAAGATCCGCGCGGCCAACGGGCTTGATTTCCACATGACCGAAACCGCCTCCGAAGACGTGGTGGATATGTAAGTCCGCCGACAGAAGGCCTTTACAAGGGCCTGGAAAGAAAGGCCGTCCTGCAAGGGGCGGCTTTTTTCGATACCAAGGGGCGGTGCCCTGCAGCAAAGGTGGACAGCCCCGCCACGCGCCGCTAAACGATGCAGGATTGTATTTCGCCGCACTGGCGCAGCTTCGGAGCCACGACATCATGCCGTCGTTGAACGACATCCGGTCTACCTATCTCGATTTCTTCAAGCGCAACGGCCATGCTGTCGTCGAAAGCTCTCCGCTTGTGCCGCGCAATGATCCGACGCTGATGTTCACCAATTCGGGGATGGTGCAGTTCAAGAACTGCTTCACCGGGGTTGAGACGCGCGATTACAAACGGGCGGCCACCGCGCAGAAATGCGTGCGCGCGGGCGGCAAGCACAACGATCTGGACAATGTGGGCTATACCGCGCGCCACCATACCTTCTTCGAAATGCTGGGGAATTTCTCTTTCGGCGATTATTTCAAGAATGAAGCGATCGCTTTCGCCTGGGAGCTGCTGACCAAGGATTTCGATATTCCGAAGGACCGGCTGCTGGTGACGGTCTACCATACCGATGACGAGGCCGCGGCGATCTGGAAGAAGGTGGCAGGCCTGTCGGATGACCGGATCATCCGCATCCCCACCAGCGACAATTTCTGGCAGATGGGCCCCACCGGCCCCTGCGGCCCCTGCACCGAGATCTTCTACGACCATGGCGCGCACATCGCCGGCGGCCCCCCGGGNNGGCGACCGCTTCATCGAGATCTGGAACAACGTCTTCATGCAGAACGAACAGTTCGAAGACGGCACGATGGTCGATCTCGACATGCAGTCGATCGACACCGGCATGGGGCTGGAACGGATCGGCGCGCTGCTGCAGGGCAAGCACGACAATTACGACACCGATCTGATGCGCAGCCTGATCGAGGCTTCGGCGCATCTGACCTCGGCCGATCCCGATGGCCCGGGCAAGGTGCATCACCGCGTTGTGGCCGATCACCTGCGTTCGACCTCGTTCCTGATTGCCGATGGCGTGATGCCCTCGAACGAAGGGCGCGGCTATGTGCTGCGCCGGATCATGCGCCGCGCCATGCGCCACCTGAACATGCTGGGCACCCGCGACGTGACCATGTTCAAGCTGGTGCCCGCGCTGGTGCGCCAGATGGGCACCGCCTATCCCGAGCTGGTGCGCGCCCAGAGCCTGATCGAAGAAACGCTGCGTCTGGAAGAGACCCGGTTCCGCACGACGCTGGATCGCGGCCTGAAGCTGCTGGACGAAGAGCTGTCTGACCTGCCGGAAGGCGCCGATCTGCCGGGGCCGACCGCCTTCAAACTCTATGACACCTATGGTTTCCCGCTGGATCTGACGCAGGATGCGCTGCGCGAAAAAGGCCGGGCGGTGGATGTCGCCGGGTTCGATGCGGCGATGGAGGAACAGCGCAAGAAGGCCCGCGCGGCATGGTCCGGCTCGGGCGAGGCGAAGGATGCCGGTATCTGGTTCGAACTGGCCGAAAAGCACGGCGCGACCGAGTTTCTGGGCTATGACGGCGAAGTGGCCGAGGGTCAGATCCTGGCGCTGGTGAAAGATGGCGCATCCATCGGGTCTTCGGATGATGCACAGGGGGCGGTGGTCAATATCATCGTCAACCAGACCCCATTCTATGCCGAAAGCGGCGGGCAGGGGGGCGATCAGGGCTGGATCCGCACCGATACCGGCCTTGCCCGGGTGACCGATACCCGCAAGGCTGCCGGTGTGGTGTATCATGTGGCCGAGATTGTCGAGGGCGCTGTGGCCCGCGGCCAGCCTGCCAAGCTGGAACTGGATCACGCGCGGCGCCAGGCGATCCGGGCGAACCACTCTGCCACCCACCTGCTGAACGAAGCCCTGCGCAATGTGCTGGGCGATCACGTTGCGCAGCGCGGATCTTTGAACGCCGCTGACCGGCTGCGCTTTGATTTCGCCCATGCCAAGGCGATGACCGCCGAAGAACTGAAGGCGGTTGAGGATGAGGTGAACGCCTATATCCGCCAGAACGGCGCTGTGGAAACCCGGCTGATGTCGCCCGATGATGCGCGGGCCTTGGGGGCGCAGGCGCTGTTTGGCGAGAAGTATGGCGATGAAGTGCGTGTGGTGTCGATGGGCCGTCTGGGCGGCTCTGGCAAAGGCATGGATCGCAACACCTATTCGATCGAGCTTTGCGGCGGCACCCATGTGCGGCATCTGGGCGAGATCGGCGCCTTTGTCCTGCTGTCGGACAGTGCCTCTTCCTCCGGTGTGCGCCGGATCGAGGCGCTGACGGGCGAGGGCGCTATGGCCCATATGGCAGAGCAGACGAAACTGCTGGCCGATGTGGCGGCCGTGCTGAAAGTGCCTGCCCCCGAACTGGCAGAGCGGGCGAAGGCCCTGCTGGACGAGCGGCGCAAGCTGGAGAATGAGGTTGCCAATCTGCGGCGTGAGCTTGCGATGGGCGGGAAGTCCGGCGGACCGGAGGCGAAAGAGATTGCCGGGGTGAAGTTCATCGCTCAGGTGCTGACCGGGGTTTCCGGCAAGGATCTGCCGGGCATGATCGACGAGATGAAAGCCCGGCTTGGTTCTGGCGCTGTGCTGCTGATCGCCGATACGGGCGCAAAGCCTGCGGTGGCAGCCGGGGTGACGGCCGATCTGACCGGCAGGCTGTCGGCGGTGACGCTGGTGAAGGCCGCAGCCGAAGCGCTGGGTGGCAAGGGCGGCGGCGGTCGCCCTGATATGGCCCAGGCGGGTGGCGCGGATATTGCTTTGGCCGATCAGGCCATTGCGGCAGCAGAATCTGTTATCGGAGGTTAAAAGATGCCCACCGCGCTCTGGATCGCTCATGTTCAGGTCACCGACCCCGAGTCCTATGGGAAATATGCCGTGGCCGCAGGCCCGGCCATCGCAGCCCATGGTGGCAAGTTTCTGGCGCGCGGTGGCCGCCATGTGCAGCTGGAAGGCAACGACCGGCCACGCAATGTGGTGGCGCGTTTCCCCTCGCTGGAACAGGCCGTCGCCTGCTATCACAGCGCCGAATATCAGGCAGCGCTGGCCCATGCCAAAGGTGCAAGCATCCGCGATCTGGTCGTGGTTGAAGAGGCTGAATAATGAAACGGGCGCGGTGGCAACACCGCGCCCTCATTCGATGCCGCAGCGCAGAACCCCCTTCAACTTTCTGATACATCGGCTAAACTGGCCAAAATCAGAACCGAAAGGGCAGGGTTTTGGGCATCAGAGGCCGGAGTTTTGCGGCAGGGGGGAGTTAATGTGCCGCTGGGCTGCTTATATCGGGAAGCCGATCTATCTTGAAGATATCGTCAGCCGCCCCGGCCATTCGCTGATCCATCAGAGCCATTGTGCCACGCGCTGCCACACGGCAATCAATGCAGATGGTTTCGGCATCGCCTGGTATGGTGACCGGCGCGAACCCGGACTTTACCGCGATGTCATGCCGGCCTGGAGTGATCCGAACCTGCGGTCTCTGGTGGCCTCGGTGAAATCGGGGCTGTTTCTGGCCCATGTCCGCGCCTCCACCGGCACGGCGACCAGCCGCAACAACTGCCATCCCTTCACCTTCGGGCGCTGGAGCTTCATGCACAATGGCCAGGTTGGCGGCTATGAGGCGTTTCGCCGCGATGCCGACATGCTGATCCCCGATGCACTCTATCCGCACCGCAAGGGCGCGACCGACAGCGAGGCGCTGTTCCTCGCCGCGCTGGCCGAAGGGCTGGAACAGGATCCGCGCGGTGCCATGGAACGGGCCGCGGCCGCGTTCATCCGCCTGTCGCGGCAGAAGGGCGCTGCGCCACATCTGCGGCTGACCGTCGCCATGTCGGATGGCGAAAGGCTCTATGCCATGCGCTATGCGACCGACGAAAACGCCCCCAGCCTCTATCACCGCTGGTCCGATACCCGCATGGGCCGCGCCATCGTTTCCGAACCGCTGGAAACGGACGAGGGCGATTGGCTGGAAATCCCGACCGCCAGCTTCTGCACTTTCGAAGGCCAGGGGCTGACGGTTGAGCCGTTTCTGCCTTGCCGTCTCGCTGCGGCAGCCTGAGGCAGCGGGGGTTTCACACCCCCGCACCCCCGTGGGATATTTTTCCAAGGTAAAATGAAAAACCGCCGGAGGCATTCCCCGGCGGCTTTCCTTTATCTTGGCGCAAATATCCCGGGGGGTGCGGGGGGCTGGCCCCCCGCTGGCCGGATCATTGCGTGCGCGAGACGCGCTTGCGCTCGTGCGGGTCAAGCTCGCGCTTGCGCAGGCGCACGATCTTCGGCGTCACCTCCACCAGCTCGTCATCGTCGATATAGGCGATGGCCTCTTCCAGGCTCATCCGCACCGGCGGCGTCAGGCGCACGGCCTCATCCGTGCCCGAGGCGCGGACGTTGGTGAGTTTCTTGCCCTTCAGCGGGTTCACTTCCAGGTCATTGTCGCGCGAATGTTCGCCGATGATCATGCCGACATAGACGGCTTCCTGGGCGCCGATGAACATCTTGCCGCGCTCTTCCAGGTTCCACAGCGCGTAAGAAACCGAGGTGCCATTCTCCATCGAGATCAGCACGCCCTGGCGACGGCCCTGGATCGGGCCCTTGTGCGGCACCCAGCCGTGGAAGATGCGGTTCAGCACGCCGGTGCCACGGGTATCGGTCAGGAACTGGCCGTGATAGCCGATCAGACCGCGCGACGGTACATGGGCGACGATGCGGGTCTTGCCCACGCCAGCCGGTTTCATCTCGACCAGGTCGCCCTTGCGCTCGCCCGTCAGCTTGTCGATCACGGCGCCGGAGTATTCATCATCCACATCGACGATGACTTCTTCGACCGGCTCCATCCGCACGCCGTTTTCTTCACCGAAGATCACGCGCGGGCGCGAGATCGACAGTTCGAACCCTTCGCGGCGCATGTTTTCGATGAGCACGCCCATCTGGAGTTCGCCACGGCCCGAAACGATGAACGCCTCGCCACCCGGGGTATCTTCGACCTTGATGGCCACGTTCACTTCGGATTCGCGCATCAGGCGCTCGCGGATGACCCGGCTTTGCACCTTGCTGCCATCGCGCCCGGCCAGCGGGCTGTCGTTGATGCCGAAGGTGACAGAGATGGTCGGCGGGTCGATCGGCTGGGCCGGGATCGCGGTTTCGATGGACAGATCGCAGAGCGTATCGGCCACGGTGGCCTTGGTCATGCCGGCGATGGTCACGATATCGCCTGCCACAGCCTCGTCGATGGGTTGCTGGCCCAGCCCCCGGAAGGCGAGGATCTTGGTGACGCGGAACTGTTCGATGCGCTCGCCCGTGCGGGTCAGCGCCTTCAGCGAAGTTCCGACTTTCAGCGTACCCGCCTCGACCCGGCCGGTCAGGATGCGGCCGATGAAAGGGTCTGCCGACAGCGTGGTTGCCAGCATCTGGAAGGGTTCGTTCTGCTTGGCCAGCTGCTTGGGGGCGGGCACATGACGCACCACGAGTTCGAACAGGGCGTTCAGATCCTTGCGCGGGCCATCCAGACCGACATCCGCCCAGCCTGCACGGCCAGAAGCGTAAAGGTGCGGGAAATCCAGCTGCTCATCCGTGGCGCCAAGGTTGGCGAACAGATCGAAGACCTCGTTCAGGGCGCGATCGGGTTCGGCATCCGGCTTGTCGACCTTGTTCAGCACCACGATGGGGCGCAGACCCAGGGCCAGCGCCTTGGAGGTCACGAATTTCGTCTGCGGCATCGGGCCTTCGGCGGCATCCACCAGCAGAACCACGCCATCCACCATGTTCAGGATGCGTTCCACCTCGCCGCCGAAATCGGCGTGGCCGGGGGTGTCCACGATATTGATGCGGGTGCCGTTCCATTCCACCGAGGTGGCTTTCGCAAGGATGGTGATCCCGCGCTCGCGCT
>DOMY01000261.1 GCA_003509785.1 Gemmobacter sp. | reverse complement strand
CTCGATGGCATCGGCCACGGCCAGCATGCCGTAAAGCGGCGCCTCGTAATCGCCCGCAAGTTCGGCGGTGACCATTTCGGCATAGATGCCATTGTGGCGGAAGATCGGGAAGCTGGCCTGTTCTTCGCGGATGCGGATCACATCGCCCAGTTCCACCACGCCGCGTGCCCCCGGCAGGCTATTGGCGGGAATCGGGGTGGAGAGCGCGCGTTCATCCAGCACCCGGTCGGATTTCGGGCGCTGCAGCGTGATCGGCAGCGCCTGCCGCGCGTCGCCGCGATGCGAATAGCCCACGGTCTGCCCGGCGTTCAGCAGGGCCAGCGTGTCGAACACATCGGATTCCTGCACCGCGAAGAAATCCAGATCATCGGTGGAAATGGTCGCGCGCAGGCGGCGGGCCTGCTGGCCGAAACTGTCATCGACATCGACGATATAGGGGACGGATTCAAAGATGCCCCGGATCTGCGCGGCGGCGGCGCGGCGGGCCTCGGGCGTGGGGCCATAGACCTCGGCCAGAAGGGTGGCCATCACCGGCGGGCCGGGCGGCGGTTCGACGGTTTTCAGCGCGGTGCCCGCAGGCAGGGGCAGGGCGGCCAGCCGCGCCCGGATGTCCAGCGCGATATCGTGGCTGGCGCGATCCCGTTCGGTTTTATGCGCCAGCAGGATCTGCACATCGCCCATCTGCGGATCGGTGCGCAGATAGCTGTGCCGCACCAGCCCGTTGAAGTTGAAGGGCGCCGCCGCCCCGGCATGGGTTTCGACCGAGATCACCTCGGGCAGGGCCATGACCACGCGCGCCACTTCTTGCGCGACGGCATCGGTGGCTTCGTGGCTGGAGCCTTCTGGCAGGTCGATCTGCACCTGCTGTTCGGATTTGTTGTCGAAGGGCAGCAGCTTGACGGTGACATCCTTGGTGTAAAGCAGGCCGAGCGAGCCGAAAGAGGCCGCGGCGATCAACAGCAGAAAGGCAAGGCTGCGCGCCTTGCTGGCCAGCAGCGGCCGGGCGACCGTGGCAAAGGCCGCGCCCAGCCTGCCGCCTGCCGGGCCTGCATGGCCCGCGTGCCCGTCGGCTGTGGTATGGGCCGGGGCCTTGCCCGCGATCTTCAGCATCAGCCAGGGGGTGATGATGACGGCGACAAAGAAGGAAAAGATCATCGCCGCGCTGGCATTGGCCGGGATGGGCGACATGTAGGGCCCCATCATGCCGGATACGAATAGCATCGGCAGCAGCGCGGCCACCACCGTCAGCGTGGCGACGATGGTGGGATTGCCCACTTCGGCCACGGCATCAATCGCCGCCTGTGCGCGAGGGCGGCTGTCACCCATGCCCCAGTGGCGGGCGATATTCTCGATCACCACGATGGCGTCATCGACCAGAATGCCGATGGAAAAGATCAGCGCGAACAGGCTGACGCGGTTCAGCGTGTAGCCCATCACCCAGGCGGCAAAGAGGGTGAGCAGGATGGTGACGGGAATGACGATGGCCACCACCAGGCTTTCCCGCCAGCCGATGGCCAGCAGCACCAGCCCGATGATGGACAGCGTGGCAAGCCCGAGGTGGAACAGCAGTTCATTGGCCTTTTCATTGGCCGTTTCGCCATAATCGCGGGTCAGCGTGACCTGCACGGTATCGGGGATCAGCTGGCCCTCCAGCGTTTCGACCTTGTGCAGGATCGCCTCGGCCACCACCACGGCATTGGCGCCTGCCCGTTTCGCGATGGCCAGCGTGACGGCGGGGGTGCGGTTCAGGCTGCCATCGGGGTTGCGGGTGATATGCGACACCACGGCATCCGAGGTATTGGCGGCATAGGATACATCGGCCACATCGGCCACATAGACGGGCCTGCCGTCGCGCGCCGTCAGCAGCAGGTTTGCCACCTCGGCGGGGGCGGTGAGGGTTTCGCCCGCCACCAGCGCGATTTCCTGCCCGCCGTCGCGCAGGCGGCCGGTGGTGAAGGCGCGGTTGGCCTGTTCCACCTTCTGCGCCAGCTGTTGCAGGGTGATGCCATAAAGCGCCAGCCGGGCCGGATCGGGGGCGATGCGGATCGCCTCGGTCGCCTCGCCCACCAGATAGGTCAGGCCGACATCCGGCACCTTGGCCACTTCGGAGCGCAACTCGCGCGCCACGCGCGTCAGATCGGCGGGCGTCATGCCATCGGCGCCGGGTCTGGGGGAAAGCGTCAGGGTGACAATGGCCACGTCATCAATGCCGCGCCCCACGATCAGCGGTTCGGCAATGCCTTTCGGCATCCGGTCCAGATTGGCGCGCAGCTTTTCATGCACGCGCAGGATGGCGCTATCGGCGGGTGTGCCGGTGACGAAGCGCGCGGTGACCATGGCGCCATCGTCCTGCGTCTGGGAATAGACGTGTTCGACATCGTTGATCGCCTTGACGATGGTTTCCAGCGGTTCGGTGACCAGCTTCACCCCATCGGCGGCGCGCAGGCCCGGGGTCTGCACCAGAATGTCGATCATCGGCACGGAAATCTGCGGCTCTTCCTCGCGCGGGAGCGAGATCAGCGCCACCATGCCCATGGCGAGCGCGGCGAGGATGAACAGCGGTGTCAGCGCCGAATGGATGAAAGCGCGGGTCAGCCCGCCTGCGATGCCCAGTTTCGCGCTCATTTCACGGCCTGCACATCATCGCCGGGGATCAGCCCCGACAGGATTTCCACCATGTCTGCCCCACCGACCTTATGCCGGGCGCCGGGCACCACAAGGCGCGGCTGCGGGCCTTCGGCGGTGGTGACGGTAACGTAATCCAGCCCGGCCCGGGTTGTGATGGCTGTGGCAGGGACCAGAAGCGCCGAGCGGGTGCTGACCGGCAGGCGCACCAGAACCCGGGCATTCACAAAGCCATCGGGCAGGCCGGGCACCGCCACATCGGCCACGACGCGGCCGTTTTCGATATTGGGATAGATGTGTTCCAGCGTGCCGGAGATGGTGCCCTGCGGCATGTCGATGGCGATGGCATCACCCTGCGCCATCTGGGTGGCATGGCGTTCGGGCACGGCCAGACGCAGGAAGAAACCGCCGCCGCCGATGCTGGCCACGGTTTCGCCCGGCATGACCACACCGCCCATGGCCTGCGGCACGTCGATGACCCGGCCCGCGATGGGGGCGAGGATGGCGCCTTCGGCGGTCTGCTGTTCCAGAACCCGGCGCTGGGCCTGCTGGGCCGCGATCTGGCCGCGCGCCACCTCGGCCTGGGTGCGCAGGCTGTCGACGTTCTGGGTGGTGGTGACGCCGCGTTGCAGCAGGTCTTCGCCGCGTTTCAGTTCGGTTTCGGCATTGGTCAGGCTGGCGGTCAGGGCGGCGATCTGGGCATCCACCGCCGAAAGCTGGATCGCCAGCTTGTCGTCGACGATGCGGCCCAGTTCCTGCCCGGCCTGCACGCTGTCGCCTTCGGTCACCGAAAGCGAGATCAGCGTGCCGCCGATGCGGGCGCGGGCGGGCAGGGTATCGCGGGCCTCGATCCGGCCATAGACCGGCTTCCAGTCGCGGATTTCGGTCAGGGCCACAGGATCGGCGGCCAGCGGGGCGGCCAAGAAGGCCGCAAGAACGGTAACGGAAAACAGTTTGCGCGGCAGCATGGGGCCCTCGGCTTTCATATTCATTTGCGTGAATATAATAATGCCGCCGCTCTGGCAACAGGGGGGCGGCCTTTATCTGATCATACACCATCCAGACAGGCCGCAGTGAGCGCAGATCGCGGATCTGCCAACCCGTCGATCACGTTAAAGTGGTGGCGCCCGGGATCGACCGTCCAGTTGCAGGCCCAATCTTCGGACAGAAGCCGCGCCTGCCACAGGAATGCCGGGCGCTCCTGCCCGCCGACCCAGACATGGGCCTGCACGGTCTGGCGCCGGGGCCGCAGGGCAGGGCTTTCGGCCGCAGCCTCGGCCGGGGTCAGGCGCAGGGTATCGTTCATGCGGGTGTGCAGCAGCGGGCGCAGATCGGCCAGCGGCGAGATCGGCACGACACGCACCGGCAGCTGCGGCAGGGCGATATCGGCACCGGCCATGCGCGCGGCCAGATGCCCGCCCGCCGAATGGCCGGTGATGACCAGCGGCAGGCCGGGCAGTGCCGTGCAGATGGCCGCGCAGGCGCGGGCGGTTTCTGCGGTGATCTGCGATACCGTTGCTTCGGGCGTCAGGGTGTAGGAGGGCAGGGCACAGGCCCAGCCGCGCGCCAGCGCCCCGGCGGCCAGATGTGACCAGTCCTTGCGATCAAAGGCCATCCAGTAGCCACCATGCAGGAAGACCAGCACCCCGCGCGGCGCGGTTTCCGGCAGGAACAGATCGAACTGCTGGCGCGGGGCGGGGCCATAAGGCTGATCCAGCCGGGCGCGCGGGCCAAGCGAGGCACGGAACGCGGCGGCCTCGGCCTGCCAGCGTGGGGGAAAGCCATCTGCCCCGGTGATGAAGGCCCCGTTGGCATAGGCGCGGTCGTAATCCACCCCGATCTCCTGTCAGTTGCGGCTGTTGCGCGCAGTGGAGCCTGTGGTGGGTGCAAAGGCAAGGCCGCAGCATTAGGTTGATGCGACGGAACCGGATGGGCAGTGCGTTCTTCCGCTTGCAGACAGGGAGAGCGGCATGGCCGACGAGATGCAGGATGTGGCAAAGGTTCTGGCGCAGGCGGGCAACGGGCGGGGCCGCCGTGTGCGGCTGTGGCTTATTTTGGCGGCGCTGGTGGCGCTGGCTGCGGGCTGGTTCTGGCTGGGGGGCAGCGCCGATCCCGTGCGCTATACCACCGAACCGGCCACGCGCGGCACCATCACCGTCAAGGTCACCGCCACCGGAACGGTGCAGCCCACGACGCAGGTTGAAATCTCGTCCGAGCTTTCGGGCACGCTGGACACGGTGGAGGTGGATTACAACGCCGAGGTGACGGTGGGGCAGGTTCTGGCGCGGCTGGATACCACCAAGCTGGCGGCGCAGGTGGTCAATGCCGAAGCCTCGCTGGCGGGGGCACGGGCGGGGCTGGCGCAGGCGCGGGCCACGGCCCGCGAGGCGGCGGCCGATCTGGACCGCGCCCGCGAACTGGATCGCCGGGGCATCCGCAGCCAGACCGATCTGGAAACCGCCGAAGCGGTGGATGAGCGCGCCCGCGCCGCCGTGCAAAGCGCCGAGGCCAATCTGACGCTGGCCGAGGCCAATCTGACGCTGCAGCGCGCCGATCTGGAAAATGCCGCGATCCGGTCGCCCATCAAGGGCATCGTGCTGGATCGCGCGGCGGAACCGGGGCAGATCGTCGCCTCGTCGCTGTCGGCGCCGGTGCTGTTCACCCTGGCCGAAGATCTGGCGCGGATGGAATTGCAGGTGGATATCGACGAGGCCGATATTGGCCATGTGGCCATCGGCAATCCGGCGGAATTCACGGTAGAGGCCTATCAGGGCCGCCATTTTCCGGCGGAAATCGTGCAGCTGCGCTTTGCACCGCAGGATACCGACGGGGTGGTGACCTATACCGGCGTGCTGCGGGTGGATAATGCCGAAGGGCTGCTGCGCCCGGGCATGACCGCCACGGCAGATATCATCGTGCAGCAGGTAGAGGGTGCGCTGTCGGTGCCCAATGCCGCTCTGCGCTATAGCCCGCCGGTGGTGGCCAGCACCGAAAGCAGCGGTGCGCAGGGCGGTGGCGGTCTGCTGGGGATGCTGATGCCGCGCCGCGCGCCCGCGGCGCTGGCCGCCCGGCGGGCGGGTGACAGCCGGATCTGGCTGCTGCGCGATGGCGCCCCTGTCGAGGTGCCGGTGACCATCGGTGCCACCGATGGCCAGCGGACGGAAATCACCGGGGGCGACCTGCAGGAAGGCGATGCCATCATCACCGACCAGACAGAGGCGGAATAGCCATGGACGGGCCATTGATCGAATTCCGCAATGTCTCGCGCCGCTATGGCATGGGCGAGGCCGAAGTGCGCGCGCTGGACGGCGTGAGCTTTTCGATCAACCGGGGCGAGTTCGTCGCCATCATGGGGCCGTCCGGATCCGGCAAATCCACCGCGATGAACATCATCGGCTGTCTGGATCGCCCGAGCGCGGGGGATTACCTGTTCGGCGGCGTGGAAGTGGGCCGCCAGTCGCAGGAGGCCCGCGCCCTGATCCGCCGCCACTACCTCGGCTTCGTGTTTCAGGGGTTCAACCTGCTGGACCGCACCTCGGCGCTGGAAAATGTGGAACTGCCGATGATCTATCGGGGCCTGCCCCGGGCGGAACGGCTGGCCCGGTCGCGCGCCGCGCTGGCGCGGGTGGGGCTGGACGGGCGGGCCGATCACCAGCCCGCGCAGTTGTCTGGCGGCCAGCAGCAGCGCGTGGCGATCGCGCGGGCGCTGGCGGGCGAGCCTGCGGTGATCCTGGCCGACGAGCCGACCGGCAATCTGGATACCCACCGCTCGCGCGAGATCATGGAGCTTTTATGCGCGCTGAACCGTGAGGGGATCACCATCGTCATGGTGACGCATGAAGAAGACATGGCCGCCTATGCGGGGCGGCTGATCGTCTTCGTGGATGGCGCCATCACGCGGGATGACCGCAGGGCAGGGGGCGTCTGATGCTGTGGGAAGCGGTGCGGCTGGCGGTGCAGGAAATCCGGCGCAATGTGCTGCGATCCTTGCTGACGGTGCTGGGGGTGGTGATCGGCGTCGCGGCGGTGATTGCCATGGTCACGGTGGGGCAGGGGTCTTCGGCGCAGGTGACGGCGCAGGTGGAAAGCCTGGGGTCGAACCTGCTGATCCTGCGGCCGGGGCTGCCGGTGATGGGGCCGGGGTCGCGCCCGGATGCGCCGCGGTTCACCCTGGGCGATGTGGCGGCGATCCGCGCGCTGCCCAGCGTGGCCCGCGCCGCGCCCTCGATATCTTCGGCGCAGACGGTGGTGTTCGGCAACAGCAATACTTCCACCTCGATCACCGGCACGACGGCGGATTATCTGGAGCTGGGTGGCTGGGTGCTGACGACGGGCCGCCCCTTCACCGCGACCGAGGAACGCGGCGGCGCCGCCGTCTGCATCATCGGGCAGACGGTGCGGCAACGGTTGTTCGACCAGATCGACCCGATGGGACAGCTGCTGCGCATCCGCAACCTTTCCTGCGAGGTGATCGGGCTGCTGCAGGCCAAGGGCGCCTCCAGCTTCGGGCAGGATCAGGATGATCTGGTGATGATGCCGGTGCGCACGGTGCAGCGGCGGCTGATCGGATCATCGGATGTCAGCGGCATTTCCATCGGGCTGCGCGACGATGTCTCGACCGCGCGGGGGGCGCAGGATATTGACGCGCTGATGCGCGAGCGCCGCCGCATCGGGCCGGGCGACGAGGCCGATTTCTCGCTGACCGATCTGAAGCAGATCGCGGCCACGCTGTCGGGGATCAGCACGATCCTGGCTGGGATGCTCAGTTCGGTGGCGGCGGTGAGCCTGCTGGTGGGCGGGATCGGGATCATGAACATCATGCTGGTCTCGGTCACCGAACGCACGCGCGAGATCGGCATCCGCCTGTCCGTCGGGGCCACATCGGCGCAGGTGCTGCTGCAGTTCCTGGTCGAGGCGGTGGTACTGTCGGTGGCGGGCGGGGTGCTGGGGATCATGGTTGGGCTGGGTCTGGCAGCCGCCGCCTCGGCCTTCATGGCGATCCCCTTTGCGCCCTCGGCCGCAGTTGTGGCGCTGGCCTTTGCCTTTTCGGCGGTGGTGGGCGTGGTTTTCGGCTATTTCCCGGCCCGGCGCGCCGCCGCGCTCGATCCGATCGAGGCCCTGCGGCATCAATGAAGGCGGGGGGCTTTCCGCCCCCCACGGCGCCTGCGGCGCCTCCCCCCGAGGATATTTTGACAACGGGAAGAGGGAAGATCGCGCCCCTGCATCTTCCCGTTGTCAAAATATCCTCAGGGGGTGAATGGCCGCAGGCCAGAGGGGGCGCGAGCGCCCCCTGCGACGGGCCTTATCCTGCGTCAGCCCAGGGCATAGCCCGCGCCGCGCACCGTGCGCAGCGGGTCTTCGCCGCCGAACTGGCACAAAGCCTTGCGCAGCCGGCCGATATGCACATCGACCGTCCGGGTATCGACATAGATGTCGCGGCCCCAGACCCGGTCCAGCAGAGCCTCGCGGCTCCAGACGCGGCCCGGCTTTTCCATGAAGGTGGTCAGCAGGCGGAATTCGGTGGGACCGAGTTTCAGCACATTGCTGGCCCGGTAGACGCGATGGGTTTCGGGATCCAGGCGGATATCCTCGAATTCCAGCACCACGCCCGCCGTGGAGGGACGCACCCGGCGCAGCTGCGCCCGCGCCCGCGCCATCAGTTCCAGCACGGAATAGGGCTTGACCACATAATCATCCGCGCCGGTTTCCAGGCCGCGCACCCGATCCACCTCTTCGGCGCGGGCCGACAGAAGGATGATCGGGATGCCGCGGGTTTCCGGGCGCATCTTCAGGCGGCGGCAGACCTCGATCCCCGAGAGGTTGGGCATCATCCAGTCGAGAATGATGATATCGGGCGCGGCCTCGTCCACCAGCATCAAAGCCTCTTCGCCGTCACCTGCCTGGGTGACGGCGAAGCCTTCGGCCTCAAGGTTATAGGCCAGCACTTCGCGCTGCGCCGGTTCATCCTCCACCAGAAGGACGGTCGGCTGTTCCTGCGCTGCCATTGGCTTATTCTCCGGTTGCGGAAGCCGCGGCAAGAGCGCTGACACCCGAGGCTTTCGGGCGCTCGTCTTCCGGCAGCTTGCCTTCGACGAGATAGACGACCTGTTCGGCGATTCCGGTCGCATGGTCGCCCACGCGCTCGATGTTCTTGGCGATGAAATGCAGGTGCATGCTGGGGGTGATGTTGCGCGGATCTTCCAGCATATGGGTCAGGAATTCGCGGAACAGCGCATTATACATCTGATCCACCTCACGGTCGCGGATGCGCACATCCTTGGCCATGGCCGCATCGCGGGCGATATAGGCATCCAGCGCATCCTTCAGCATCATGACCACGGCGCGGGTCATGCGGCGGATGGAGCCGGTGGCGCCTTCGATGGGGGTCATCTGGGCCAGAAGCGTGCCGCGTTTTGCCAGGTTCTTGGCATAATCGCCGCAGCGTTCCAGATTGCCCGCGATCCGCATCACCGTCAGCACGGTGCGCAGGTCGCTGGCCGTCGGGCCACGCAGGGCGATCAGGCGGGCACATTCGGTCTGGATCTGTTCTTCCAGCGCGTCGATGGCCTCGTCGCCCTTGCGGACGCGCAGGGCCAGTTCTTCGTCACGGGTGTCCAGCGCCTGTGCGGCGTCCAGCATGGCGGCCTCGACAAGGCCGCCCATCTTCATGACCATCGCCTGAACGCCTTCCAGATCGCGGTCGAAGGACGAAACGATATGCTTTTCGTTGTTCATCGGGCAGGTCTCCTCAGCCGATCCGGCCGGTGATGTAGGATTCGGTACGGGGATCTTTCGGATTGGTGAAGATCTGCCCGGTTTCGCCGTATTCCACCAGATGACCAAGGTGGAAGAACGCGGTGCGCTGGCTGACGCGGGCCGCCTGCTGCATCGAGTGGGTCACGATCACGACCGAGAACTGCGAACGCAGTTCGTCGATCAGCTCTTCGACCTGGGCGGTGGCGATCGGGTCCAATGCCGAGCAGGGCTCGTCCATCAGCAGCACCTCGGGCGAGGTGGCAATGGCGCGGGCGATGCACAGACGCTGCTGCTGGCCGCCGGACAGGCCGGTGCCGGGGGCATCCAGACGGTCCTTGACCTCGTTCCAGAGGGCGGCTTTCTTCAGCGAGGTTTCCACGATGGCATCCAGTTCCGCCTTGCCGCGGGCCAGACCGTGAATCCGCGGACCATAGGCCACGTTTTCATAGATCGACTTGGGGAAGGGGTTCGGCTTCTGGAACACCATGCCGATCTTGGCGCGCAGCACGACCGGGTCCACGCGCTTGTCGTAGATGTCTTCGCCGTCCAGCTTGATCTCGCCCATCACGCGGGCCGATGCCACGGTGTCGTTCATGCGGTTCAGGCAGCGCAGGAAGGTGGATTTGCCGCAGCCCGAGGGGCCGATGAAGGCAGTCACGGTCTTGTCGAGGATATCGACATCGACATCCTTGAGGGCGTGGTTGTCACCGTAATAGACCTGCGCGCGCCGGGCAGTCATCTTGGCGGTATCCGTGGACACAGTTCTCTCCACAATTCGCATATCGTTCATTGGGGGCCTCTTACCAGCGACGTTCGAAACGGCGGCGCAGGATGATGGCGACCGCGTTCATGATGAGAAGGAAGACAAGCAGCACGATGATGGCGCCCGAGGCCCGTTCGACAAAGGCCGGATCGGAGCGTTGGGTCCACTGATACACCTGCACGGGCAGGGCGGTGGCGGGCTGCATCAGGCCTTCCGGCGGGGCGGCGGGGTAATCCTTCACGAAGGCCACCATGCCGATCAGCAGCAGGGGGGCGCTTTCGCCAAGGGCACGGGCCAGACCAAGGATGGTGCCGGTCAGGATGCCGGGCATGGCCAGCGGCAGGACGTGGTGGAAGATGGCCTGCATCCGGGATGCACCAACCCCCAGCGCCGCATCGCGGATCGAAGGCGGCACGGCCTTCAGTGCGGCGCGGGTGGCGATGATGATGGTGGGCAGGGTCATCAGCGTCAGCACGAGGCCGCCGACGATGGGCGCGGATTGCGGCAGGCCCGCAAAGTTGATGAACAGCGCCAGTGCCAGGATCCCGTAGACGATGGCCGGAACCGCGGCGAGGTTGGCAATGTTCACCTCGATCATGTCCGTCCATTTGTTCTTCGGGGCCAGTTCCTCAAGGTAGATCGAGCTGGCAACACCGATCGGCAGCGACAGGGCCAGCACGATCAGCATCATATAGGCCGAACCGAGGATGGCGACACCAAGACCCGCAGCTTCCGGGCGCAGTTCCGAGGCATCGGGGGCGGTCAGGAAAGACAGGTTGAACTTCACCTCGATCAGGCCGGCATCGGCCATGGCCTGCGCCACGGTCAGCTGTTCGGGGCTGATGTTGCTGTCACGCAGCGCCGAATCCATGGTGACGCGGCCCTTGAAGAACCCGTCGACGCGGCTGGTGGCAAAGCCGTTGAAGGTGATGGTCTGGCCCAGCAGATCGGGGTTGGCCAGCACCTGGTTGCGCAGATCGGCCGGGGCTTCCTTCGACATCAGGCCCATGATGTCTTTCGAGGTCAGGCCCTGGGTGTCGATGTTGCGGGCGACCAGTTCAGCCCCCAGCGCCTTTTCGATCAGTTTGCCATAGCCGACGGTCGTGACCTTCTTCATCTGTTCGACGTCGCGGTTGCCGGATTTGTCCAGCGCCGCAGGATCCAGCATGACGGGAATTTCAACGAAGGTCTGCCGGAAGGCGCCAACACCGTTCCCGAGGATCGAGACCATCAGGAACACCAGCGCCACCAGACCCAGCAGAACGGCGCTGAGGCCGATCATGCGGAACCGCATTTCTGCGGCCCTGCGGTTGCGGGTGCGGGCGTCGGCGGTCAGAAGGGATTTCGGCGCGGCGGGATTGAGGCTCGCGTCGGTCATTCGTATTGCTCCCGATACTTGCGCACGATGACGAGCGCGAGGACGTTGAGGGCGAGGGTGATGCAGAACAGCGTCAGACCCAGCGCAAAGGCCACCAGCGTTTCAGGGCTGGCGAATTCGGTATCGCCGGTCAGCTGGCTGACGATCTTCACGGTAACGGTGGTCATGGCTTCGAATGGGTTCAGGCTCAGCTGGGCGGCGGCACCGGCGCCCATCACCACGATCATGGTTTCGCCGATGGCGCGGCTGGCGGCCAGAAGGATGGCGCCCACGATGCCCGGCAGGGCGGCAGGGATAACCACGCGCTTCACGGTTTCCGACTGGGTGGCGCCCAGACCGAACGACCCGTCGCGCATGGCCTGCGGCACGGCGTTGATGATGTCATCCGACAGCGACGACACATAGGGGATCAGCATGATGCCCATCACGAGGCCTGCGGTCATCACCGAGGAAGACGAATTGCCAAGGCCCAGCGGGCCCGCGATCCAGTCGCGCAGCAGCGGCCCCACCGTCACCAGCGCGAAAAGGCCGTAGACGATGGAGGGGATGCCCGCCAGGATTTCCAGCAGCGGCTTGGCCGTGGCCCGCATCCGCGGCGAGGCATATTCCGACAGGTAGATGGCGGCCATCAGGCCGATCGGCACGGCCACCACCAGCGAGATGAAGCTGACATACATGGTGCCCCAGACCAGCGGCCACAGCCCCAGATCAGAGCCGCCACGGAACTGCGGGTTCCAGGTCAGCGAGAAGAAGAAATCCTTGGCCGGATAAAGCTGGAAGAAATGCCAGGTTTCGAAGACCAGCGAGGCGATGATGCCCGCAGTCGTGGCCACAGCGATCAGCGAACAGCCGATCAGCAGGGCCATGGTGAATTGTTCCACCAGATTGCGCGCGCGCAGGTCCGGCGAGATGCGCATCCAGGCAAAGCCGGCGCCGATCAGCGCGGCGAGCAGGACAACCACGCTCATGCCCAGGCGGAGCGAGTTGGAATAGGTGCGATATTCCTTGGCGGCGGCGAGGATCGCGCCATCGACATTGGCGCCCAGGGCGACGCCGACTTCGGCCAGACGGCCGCGCAGATCGGAAAAATCGGCGCGCAGCGCGTCAATGCCAGCCTCATCCAGACCGGCGCGGGCGGCGACCAGATCAAGCCCATCGGCGATCCGGCGCACATCGGCCATGACCAGGCTGATATTGCCCGAGGCTGCGATGTTTTCGGCGGGAATGGTGGAGGCAACCTGAGTTTCAAGCAGCGTCGGCTGCACGAAGAGCCAGACAATCATCACCAGCATCGCGGGCACCGCAGTGAACAGCGCGACCGACCAGCCATAATATGAGGGCAGGGAGTGCAAGAGACGCGCATCCCCCTTTACGGAAGAAAGCGCCTTCTGGCGCCCGAGAAAGAAACCGAGGGCCGCGAGGCCCAGAACGATCAGAGAGATTAGACCAACGCTCATGGCTCGCGTCCAACTGGAGGGGAAGGGGGCGCGGCAACCGCACCCCCTGGATTTTGCAGGATCAGTTCAGCGGGCCCATCGGCACTTCGTCAGCAACCATCTGCTGGGTGGCAGCCAGTTCCGGGTCGGACACCAGGCCATAGGCGGCCAGCGGGCCTTCCGGGCCAGCCATGTCATCGGACACGAAGAATTCGACGAACTCTTTCAGGCCGGGGATCACGCCGATATGGGCTTTCTTCACATAGAAGAACAGCGGGCGCGACACCGGATAGTCACCGGCAGCGATCGATTCCACGGTCGGGATCACGCCGCCCATGGTGGCAACGCGCAGTTTGTCGGTGTTGTTCTGGTAGAACGACAGGCCGAACACGCCGATGGCGTTCGGGTTGGCCGACAGGCGGGCCAGGGTTTCGGTATAGTCGCCGTCAACGTCGACCGAAACGCCATCGGTGCGCAGCGCCATGCACTTGTCATGCGCGGCATCTTCGTCACCGCCAGCAGCGGCCTTGAAGGCTTCCATGGCGCCCGAGGTTTCGCAGCCTTCGACGATCACTTTTTCGTCGAACACTTCGCGGGTGCCGTGCTTGGTGCCCGGGATGAAGGCCAGCAGCGCCTGAGCGGGCAGGGCGGCGTTCACATCGGCCCAGGTCTTGTTCGGGTTGGCGACGATGGCGCCATCCTTCACGACTTCGGCAGCCAGAGCATTGTACCAGTCAGCCGGGGTGAAAGCGAATTCCGGGCCGTTGATGTCCGAAGCGAACACGATGCCGTCATAGCCGATGCGGACTTCCATGATCTCGGCCACGCCATTGGTGGTGCAGAGGTCGATGTCCGACTGCTTGATGCGCGAGGAAGAGTTGGCGATGTCGATGGTGTTTTCGCCCACGCCTTCACACAGCTTCTTGCGGCCGGCACCCGAACCACCACCTTCGACAACCGGGGTCGGGAAATCGAAGTTTTCGCCAAAGGCTTCGGCCACGATGGTGGCATAGGGCAGAACGGTCGAAGAACCGGAAACCTGAACGTTGTCGCGGGCCATGGCGGCAGTGGCCGAGACGGCGGCGATAGCGATCACCGAGGCGGAAAGTTTCATGACAGACATGGGTTGCTCCTGCAAAGTCCGTTTCCCGGACGCACCGGGCGTCCTTGGCGACGGGGTAACGCTGCGGTGTGAACCCTATGTAAGACAATTGTGACAGTTCTGTAAAAGACGCCCCTGCCAACCCGCCATTTCGGGATGATATTTCGGGCTTTCTGGCAAAATTAAGGAATCTGACGCCGGGTTATCCGATGCAAAGGGCCGAAAACACTTAAGATCATGTTGGAATCCAGCCTGGAGGCGTTTTTTCATGAAACCCGAAGCGGCAGTGCCCGAAATGCGTTTTTCCCGCATCCGTGCGGCGCGGCGACGGCCGGATGGCGTGCCGGGGCTGGCGCTGCGCCGGGCGATTCTCGGGCGGCTGGCCGATGGTATCCGGCGGGCAGAGCCGCAGATCGTGGCGGCGCTGGCGCAGGATCTGGGGCGCAATGCCAGCGAAACGGCGCTGGTGGAAATTCTGCCGCTGCTGCAGGAAATCGCCCATGCCCGCCGCAATCTGGGCCGCTGGATGCGCCCGCGCCGCCTGCGCACCGGGCTTTCCGGGCTGGGAACCCGCGCCCGGCTGATGCCCGAACCGAAGGGCACCTGCCTGATTCTGGCGCCGTGGAACTATCCTTTCGTGCTGGCGCTGGGGCCGCTGGTCAGCTGTCTTGCGGCGGGCAATGGTGCCATTGTCAAACCCTCAGAGCTGGCTCCGGCCAGCGCCGCCCTGATTGCCCGGCTGGTGGCCGATGCCGTGGACCCCGATCTGGCCACCGTGATCGAGGGAGACAAGATCATGGCGGAACGCCTGCTGGCGCTGCCCTTCGACCATATCTTCTTCACCGGCAGCCCCGAGGTGGGGCGGGTGGTCATGGCGGCGGCGGCGCGGCATCTGGCCTCTGTCACGCTGGAACTGGGCGGCAAATCGCCGTTCATCGTGTTTGACGAT